>SXON01000115.1 GCA_005778355.1 Pseudomonadota bacterium
CGCCTTCGGTCAACCTGGCGAATCTGCCGGTTGACGCGATGGTCTCGGCCACCATGCCGCGGTGGAGCACCTGCCCGCCAACCAGCTGCACGTCGAAGTGCCTCATTTCCATCGTGCGCCGACCGGCCTCTCGCACCACGGCGAAGGCGTCGGGAAGCAGATCGTCCAGCGGAGCGCCGTTGTCGAGCCTCTGGCGAAACGCTGCGGTCTGAGAGCGTAGTTGCTCGTCGGACATCGGCTTGTAGGTGCTTTCGAGCTCGTTGATGCGCGCCACTGTGGGCTGCATGCGACGGACGAGCCGGTCGGCGGGGGAGCCGATCACTCGGCGGATGAGGTCGTTGATCATGGCAACCCTAGCGGCAAGCCGGCGCGCCTATCCGGAAACAGGGGGAACCGCTTGGCGCGCGCGGAGTAGTAGGCACCGCGCGAGGGCCGACTAGGCCACTTCGTCGACGCGCGCGATGACCGTGGTGATGTTGTCGTCGCCGCCGCGCTCGCAGGCGGACTGCACGAGGCGACGGCAGGCGTCTTGCGGGCCCAGTGAGCGCACCGACTCGCCGATCTCGGCGGGATCGACGAGGTTCGAGAGGCCGTCTGAGCAGAGGAGGAACTTGTCGCCACGTCGCACCGCTCGCACTTGGATGTCCACCTCGACGTCTTCGAGGTAGCCGAGCGAGCGGGTAATGACGTTTTTCAACTTGTGGGTGCGCGCCTGGTCGGGCGTCAGCAGGCCCGCGCGGATGCGCTCGTTGACCAGCGAGTGATCCTCGGTGAGCTGCTCGATGCGACCGTCGCGAACCAGATAGGCGCGGCTGTCGCCCACGTGGGCCAGGAAGGCGTTGTTGCGGTCGAACAAGAGCACCAGACATGTGGTGCCCATGCCGTGATACTCGGGCTCTGCCGCCGCTTTCTCGTAGATGCGCTTGCCCGCGAGGCGCACCGCGTAGCGGATGCGCTCGCGCACCACCTCGACCACGCCATCGCCCTTCGCGGCCTCGATCTCGGGGCTGGTGGCGCTGGACTGGAGGACTTCCTCCACCGTGTTGACCGCGATGGCGCTGGCGAACTCACCGCCCGCGTGCCCGCCCATGCCGTCGCACACGACGAAAAGCGAAAGTTCGTCGTTGATCAGGTAGTTATCTTCGTTGTTCGTCCGTTTGACGCCAACGTCGGTGATGCCGCAGGAAGTGATGCGCATGTCGCCGTGGTGCTTCTAGCCGGAAACGCTCGGGAACGCCGCGGCGAGGCGGTGCCAGTCGGGCACCGAGACGGTTTCTGCCCGGGCACCGGGGTCGATGCCACAGCCGACGAGGAACTCGCGCGCGCCGTCGCGACCGAGCGCGGCGGTGAAGGTGTTGTGGAGCGTCTTGCGGCGCGCCGAGAAGCCCAGGCGCACGATCCGGTCGAATCGCAGAGGATCGAACTCAATCCTGCGCGGTTCGAAGCCCACGACGGCGGAATGCACTTTGGGCGCCGGGTGAAAACAGCCCGGCGCGAGCGACACCAGTCGCGACACACTGGCGCGGGATTGGATCTGCACCGAGAGTGATCCGTAGGTGCGGGAGCCGGGTTCGGCCTCGATACGGTCGGCCACCTCGCGCTGGAACATCAGTGCCATGGGCACGCGCAGCTCGAGCAGGCGCAAGCAGAGTGGCGAGGCGACGTTGTAGGGCAGGTTGGCGACCACGCGGTCGACCGTCGGGAGGGCCACCCGCATGGCGTCGCCCTGAATGAGCTCCACGCCCGGGGCCACCTCGGGCAAGGCTGCGGCGAGGTCGCGGTCGAGCTCGATGGCCACCACGCTCGCCCCTGCCTTCTGGAGGGCCTCGGTGAGCACCCCGAGGCCGGGGCCGATCTCGAGCACGCGCTCCCCGGGACGCACCCCCGCGCGGGTGACGATCATCTCGGCGATGCCGCTCGCCACGAGGAAGTTCTGGCCGAAGCGACGCCTCGCCCGGGTTTCAAGCTCGCGAAGTCGCTCGGCGGGATGCATGGAGCCGAGGGCTAACCGGTACACAAAGGTGTCGGAGGTTAAGGGTTAAGACTTAGCGCTCCCGGAGCCCCCATGCCCCGCCCTCCCCGGCTTGATTACAAAGGTGCAAGGCACCACGTCATGAATCGCGGCGCTCGTCACGAGCCGATTTTCGTCGACGACCAGACCTGCGCCCTCTTCCTCGGAGGTCTCGCCGAGCTTCCGGTGCGCTTCGGCGTGCGTGTCCACGGGTACGCGCTGATGCCCAATCACTACCACCTGATGCTTGAGACGCCAGAGGGGAACTTATCCCGTGCAATGAGGCATTTTCAGGCTACATTCTCGCGCGATTTCAACCGGCTTCACCCCGGTTTCGATGGTCCACTCTTCCGGGGGCGGTTTCACAACCGCCTCGTCGACGACGAGGACTGGTGGACGCATCTCCTCGCCTACATCCACCTCAATCCGGTGGAGGCGCACCTCGTCGCGAAGGTGGACGACTCGATGTGGACCAGCCACGCCGCGTACGCGAACCTCGGCGACACTCCGGGCTGGCTGTCGACCGGGGAGCTGCTGGCCCTGCACGGCGGCCGCGAGGCCTATCGGCACTACCTCTGGGAAGTCCAGGTGGGGCGCCGTCCGGGTCCCGAAGACTTCGACGCCGAGAACTTCCGTACTCGGCGGGTGTCGTCCCCCGTCCCAGCTCGCGCGCGTGCAGCCGCACCGGCGCTCGAAGCTCACGAGGTACTCGCGACCGTCTGCGCCGCCGTGGGGGTCAAACGGGATGCCCTCCGCCGCCCGGCGCTAGGCCCCGGCGGCAACCAGGCCCGGTGGCTCGCCGCTCACTGGCTCGTCTACGCGGCCCATCTCAAGCACCGCGAGGTCGCGGACCTGCTTGAAGGCTCAGTGGTCACGGTGTCTCAATGGCTGGCGAAGGTGAGCGAGAAGCGGGGGACTGACGTGGAGTTTCGCCGCTCTTTCCTGACCATCGAGGAGAAGATCTCGGAGATGCTCGAGGGTGGAACTCTCGACGTGTCAAGAGTTAAGTCTTAACCCTTAACCTCCGGCACCGTGTGCGCGGTAACTCCGAACGGAGAGGTCGAAAAGCCCGCCTCCAGACGACGGATCGCCACGTTGGCAATCATCGCGGCATTGTCGGTACATCGCGCACGGGGGGGGAGGAACGTCCGCAGCCCGGTCGCGATCATGGCCTCGCGGATGGCGGTGTTGGCGGCGGCTCCGCCCCCGATGGCGATGCTGTCGAGGCCGGAGCGGTCGGCGGCTTCGCGCACCCGCGAGGCGAGGTAGCGAGCGACGGTGGACTGGAAGCTCGCCGCGACGTCGGCCGGCGATGCGCCGGGATTTCGCTCGAGATGCTGGCGAACAGCCGACTTCAGCCCGGAGAAGCTGACGTCGTGCGGTCGCCCCGTGGGCCGCGGCATGGGGAACGGGATGCTGTCGCGGCCCTCCCGCGCGAGTCGCTCCACCCCGGGACCGCCGGGGTAGCCAAGCCCGAGCATGCGGGCGACCTTGTCGAAGGCCTCGCCCACCGCGTCGTCGACGGTGGTGCACAACACCTCGTACTGGCCCACGCCGCGTGCCGCGTAGAGCGTGGTGTGACCGCCGCTCACGACGAGGGACAGGAACGGGAAGGCGGGCGACGGGTCTTCGAGGAGCGCGCTCAGCAGGTGTCCCTCGAGGTGGTGGACGGCCATCAGCGGCACGCCCCAGCCGATGGCCGCGCCCTTGGCGTAGGACAGGCCGACGAGAATGGCGCCCACGAGACCAGGTCCCGATGTGACGGCCACCAGATCGGGTCGCGACACCCCCGCCTGGTGCAACGCGGCGCGCACAGTGGGCACGATCTGCTCGCAGTGAGCCCGCGAGGCCCACTCCGGCACCACGCCGCCGAAACGCGCGTGCACCGCCTGGGAGTACACCACCTCGGCCAGCACCTCCCGCGGCGCGCGGACCACGGCTGCCGCCGTGTCGTCGCAGCTCGTCTCGATGGCGAGGACGTTCACGGCGAGCTGTGTACCACCTTCGGGCGGTAGGTGGCCTCGTTGAAGCGGCCATCGTCCTGCTTCTTGTCGTGACACTGCGTGCACTGCGAGGCAGGCGGGTTGACGACGAGCGGCTTCTCCGCCGGAGACAACATGTGGTCCCGACCAGCCCCGTGACACGACTCGCAGCCCACGTTGACCAGCCCGCCGAGGCTCCGGGGCTCGCCCGGCCCCTCCGGCGAGAAGGCGCCCGTGGCGTGACAACGCCAGCAGTCCGCGTCGAACTGCCGGTTGACCGCCTCGAGCGACGCCCACGCCCGCGCGTGCGGGGTGCCCTTCCACTGTGCCGTCTCCGCCGGGTGACAGCCCGCACAGGCCTCGCTCCCCACGAAGGCGCCGCTGTAGGCCGGCGGGGGCTCGCCGCTCTCCACGGCGCCCTGAGTCATGGGTGTCGCTTCGCTGAGCGTGGCCTTCACCGCTTGCACGCGCTCGTGGGTGCGCGCGTGCTCGCCCACGTCGTCGCCGAGGGCGACGAGTTCATTCTGCGCCTCGTGGGCAGGGCCTGCAGACTGGACCGTCGCGGCAAGCTCGGCGTCGAGCTTGGCCAGCCGCGTTTCCCAGAACTCACGCTGGCGCGAGAGGCGCTCCTTGGCCTTGTCGTCCGGCGCTTCGCGAATGCGCCTGTCTACCTCCGAGAGCCGCTCTCGCGCGCTGTCCACCTCGGCCGCCTTGGCGGCCCGCGTGCCCGCGTCGCGCCACGCCGTGGCACCGGGGAGGAGCTGGCCGCTCAGCACGCCCAGCATCTTGCCGCGCGAGCCGTTCGACAGCCGCAGGCCACCGTTCGGCAACGGTTCCGGCACCCGGAAGGGAGAGGCAGCGTCGGCCACGACGATGAAGTCGATGGCAGGGACGGCAGTGGCCAACGCGAGGTCCTGCGCCTCCTCCTGGTCGGAGAGCACAATCACCACCGTGTCGCCCGCCGGGGCACTCGCGAGCGCGCGCGCCGGGTCGGACGCGCGGCAGGCTGGTACGCTCAACTCACCCGACACCACGCCGTAGATGGCGAAGTTCACGCCCCCCTTCGAGCTCTCGATCACCGTTGGCCAGGCCATGGGGGTGCCGCACTCGAGGTTGCTCACGACGTAGGGGAGCTTGTGTTCGGTCGCGACCGCTTCCACGAAGGCACGCCCCAGAGCGAACTCTCCGCGGGCCGGCAACATCGCGTCGATGCCACCCCACGGCGTCGTCTCGGCGATCAGCCGGGCCTTGGCCTCGCGCTCTGCGCGCTCCCCTTCGGGCACCGCGCGTCCCTTGTAGAGCAGGTTGCCGGCGTCGACCACCAGCGCCTCGCCGAGCTCTTCCAGCTTCTTGTTCCTGCGGGACAGACCGCCCTGCGGGTGTCGCGGTCAGCCACAGGGCTCGATCTCGCCGGCCACGCCGCCCTGGTAGGCGAGGACGAACTTGCCGTCGCCCACCGGCGCGGTCGGCGCCAACTCGGTGGCACAAGCCAGCACGAGGCCGATCACTGGGCGGGGGCCTCGGTTTCCAGCCGGTCCCGCTCTTTCTCCGCCTTGACTTCCTTGTTCTTCTCGATTCGCTCCTGCCGCTCCACCTCGCGCTCCTTCTTGCGCTCGGCGTCGATGCGGGCCTGCCGCTCCTCCTCGGCGGCCTCGCCGCGGGCGTGGCGCCCGTGTTCACGCATGAGGTCTTTGACCACGTCGACCAGTCCGTCGGTGACGATGTACACCTCGGGGTAGGCCGCGTGCTTCGCGTACCAGCGCGGCCGCTCGTGGCCCTCGTCGTCGACCGTCGGCGCAGCCGCCTTGCCGATGAGGATGGTGGCGGACTTGCCCTCCTGGTCGACCATGTCGACCTTGACGGTGGGCGCGTGGAACCCGTAGCTGGCGTCGCTCCCGCCGTCGCCGACGAACTCGTCGCTGTCGATGTCAGCGGCCCGAGAGGCCACCCGGCGCGGCGTGGATCCGGGCACGATCACGCCGTCGTCCCACTGCCACTCCCCCACGGCCTGCCGCACCACAACGGTACCGGCGAGGTCCTTGTCGTCGGGGTCGACGGGTGCAAAAGTGGCGGAAAGCGAAACGAGCTTGTTCTGGTCCATCCGCCCGAACTGCGTGAGGCGCAGCTCCTTCGGGTCGATCATGTAGTCTTCTAGGAAGACGTCGCGCACCTTGTAGACAAAGGGCTCACCCCCGAGTCGCGCGTAGGCCAGTGGGTACTCGCCATCTTTCTCCCCGGTGGGGGCGCCGAGCTCCAGCGTGATCGGGTCGCGACCACCGGAGAAGCGGATGGTGATCCGGGCTCGAGGCGGCACTAGGCCCTGCGTCGCGGGGTCGGCCGTCTCGTCGCCGAACTGGATCGCCTTCATCGCCGAGATTCGGCCAAGGAGCCCCCTCACCTCCATGTCGCTCGCGGAGAATTGCACCGGCTCCAGCAAGTCCCAGTTGCGCTCGCCGCTACGCTGGATCTTCAGCCGTTTGCCGCCCGGCAGCTCCGCCTCGAGCCCATCGACGTCTTTGCTGTCGAAGCTCGCGAAGCGCCGTTCACGAAATTCGGAGAGAGAAAGGGAGTAGTAGTCGACCGCCGACTTCTTGACCGTGTAGATCACGTCGTCTTGCTTGCGACGGATGTAGAAGCTCACGCCGGACGGGTTGGGGTCGCCCGCGTAGAACTCGCGGATGCTCCCGTCGCGCATCGTGAGCTTGACATACACGGCGCTCTCGCCGAGCCCGTAGAGCGCGGGCTCGCCGGGGTCGTCGACCACGATGGCGCGCGACACGAGGTCGTGAAGCTGGTGCTTCACCCGGTTGACCATCTGGCGGCTGGCGCGCATGTCGGTGCCCTCGATCCACCAGGAGTCCGGCTTCTCCACCAGCGTGATGGTGCCGTCTGCCCGCGTGACGTCGACGCGCACGAGGTCGGCCTTCTCGAAGGCGAACAACTTCACGCCTTCCTCCGCCTTCATGAGCTCCTTGCGCTCCTTGGGCGTGAGCTCCTTTGGCTTGAGCCCGACGTACGCCCCGACGAGAAGGCCCAGCGCCACCAGCGCGATGATCGTCCCCCGGAATTGCTTCAACGGCCCCTCCGCGATGCCCACACGCCCAGTCCGAGCAAGACCACGAGGATCGGCCCCATGCCCAGGGCTAGGAAGCGAATCTGCTCGCTGTCCTCGGCGGTCAGCGCGAGTCGCCGAACGCTGGCCGGTCGGCCGACCACGCTGATCCGGCCCTCGTCGCCCACGAGCCAACGCACCGCGTTGAGCGCGAAGCTGGCGTTGCCTGGTCCCTCGGCGAGCAGGGTGTTGGTGAAGACGTCGGCGTCGCCCACCACCAGCACCCGCGTGCCCTTCTTCTTCACGAGACCCGAGCCAGGAGACACGTCGAGCGCCACCGCCATTTGCGCGGGGCCCTCGCCGTCGACGCCCGGCTCGTAGAGGCCCTGGCCGTTCTTCACTTCGCCGCCGCGGTCGATCCATCCGTCGCGACTCGTTTCGAGCACGATGCTGGAGCGGACACCCTCGATGGGCGGGACCGCCGCCTGGATCGGGGCCACCCCCGCCACCACCGTCACGAGGCTGTCTTCCGACAGGTCTTTGGTGATGGGGTGCGACTTGTACCGGGGAACCGGCCGATCCGGGTAGGGGAAGACGAGGAGTTTGTCGAGCACGCGGCCGCTCGGAACCACCACGCCGAGTCGCGACAACAGCGACGGCACGGGAGACTCGGGATCGACCGCGAGCAAGACGGGGCCGCCGGTGGACAGGTAGGCGAGGAGAAGGTCTTCTTCGAGCGCGGGAATCGCGAACTTCGGGCGCAAGACCAGGACCGCCGCTGCGTCGTCGGGCACGCGGGGGACCGGCATGTCGCGCTGGCGCACCAGGTCGAGTCGCTTCAGCTCGTAGTCGTCCTGGTCGAGTGCCCCGGCAAGGTCGGAGAGGCCACCGGGCTCGTGACTCTCGGGGTCGAGCTCGCCGTGCCCGACCAGCGCGTAGACCACCCGCCGGTTGTCGGCCATCAGCTGCGCGATGGCCCGGTTGACGGCCGCCTCTCCGGTGAACTCGAGGTGACGCTCCTCGCCCTTGCCCACGCGCTTGAACAGCTCGCGGTCCTTGAGATCGACGCGACTCTCGCCGCGCTGCACCACGACCGCCCCGTACTCGGTGACGCCGAGCTTCTCGGCCGTGAGCCGATCGCGGTCGAAGTCGACGAACTCCACCTCGACCACCTGCGAGGCGTAGTCGAGCTCGCCGAGCAGGTCGCGCAGCGCGCGGTCCTTGAAGTAGGCCTCTTTCTTCCCGGCCTGGGCCGAGAACGCGGTGACCCTTACCGCCTCGCCGGCCTGATCGAGCAGGGCCAGCTTGGTGCGCGTGTCGTCGAGGAGGATGGAGCCTTGGTCGGCGCTCAGATCGACGCGGACTCGGTGAAGGTCGACGATGGCGTAGCCCACGCACGCCGCCGCGATGGCGAGCACCGAGACGAGGAGCGCGTTGCTGCCCGCCGCGAGACGGCGCTTGGACTGGTTGCTCACCGCCACCGGCGTGACTCCAGCGAGCGGAAGGTGAGGAACAAGAAACACCCGGCGAAGGCGAGGAAGTAGAACACGTCGGCGCTATCGATCACGCCCCGGTTGAAGCTCTCGAGATGGCTCAGCACGCCGAAGGGCTGGATCTTCGCCGCCAGTTCGTCTCCCACCAGGGCCTCGGCGCGGCCGACGAGCCAGAAGGGCATCAGCATGACGATGCCGATGAGGCCTGCGGCGAGCTGATCGTCGACGAGCGACGACGAGAAGAGTCCCGCCGCGCAGAAGGCCGCCGCCACCCCGAAGAGCCCGAGGTAGGTGGTGAGCACCACGCCCCAGTCAGGGTCGCCGTAGTAGGCAAGGATCAAAGGGAGGATCAGCGTGCCGAGAAACATCAGCAGGCAGAGGGTGAGCGAGGCCAGCCACTTCCCCAGCACCAGTGCCATCGGCGACACCGGCGAGGTGAGCAACATCTCGAGCGTGCCCTGGCGTCGCTCCTCGGCGAAGTGGCGCATCGTGAGCATCGGCAACACGAAGAGCTCGGCGATCGCGAGATTGCTCGCCAGGACGCGCATTGACGCCTCGCCGGTGAGCGTGATGCCTAGGTAGAAGAAGAGCCCCGCGAGGAACATGAAGACGGCGAGGAAGGCGTACGCGGTGGGGTTGACCGCGTAGACCCGCAGCTCTTTCTTCCAGATGGTGAGCACGCCTCTCATGCGACGCCCTCGCGGCCGACAATATCGATGAAGGCTTCCTCGAGTGAGGGAAGCCGGGACTCCAGCGCGCGCAGGCGGAACTCGCCAGCGGCCGCACGAGCCGCGAGCATCTCGCGAGGGTCGACCGGCGCCCGCACTCGAAACGCCGCCCAGCCGTCGACCGGCCCGACAGGCTCCACCAGTTCCACGCCCGGCAAGCTGCCGAGCCGGGGGCCGTCGATGCCCTGCACCTCGACATAGGTGTACGCCCCGCCGCGAGCCCTGCCGCGAATGCTGGCGATGTTGCCCTCGGCCACGAGGCGTCCCTTGTTGATCACCACGGCGCGTGGGCACACCGCCTCCACCTCGGAGAGGATGTGGGTGGAAAGGATCACCGTGTGCGATCCAGCCAGCTCCTTGATGAGGTCGCGGATGCCCACCACCTGCGCGGGGTCGAGGCCGCTGGTGGGCTCGTCGAGGATGAGCCCCGGGGGGTCGTGCACGATGGCCTGGGCGAGGCCGACGCGTTGGCGGTAGCCCTTCGACAGGGAGCCTAGGAGGCGTTTCTCCCATCCACGCAAGCCGACGCGCTCCATCACCTCGCCGGTCCGGGAGGCCCGTCGCGGCCGCTCCACGCCGCGGAGCTCGGCGCAGAACAGCAGATAGTCGCCCACCGTGAGCTCTGGGTAGAGTGGCGGCGTCTCCGGCAGGTAGCCCACCCGCGAACGCACGGCGTAGGGGTCGTCGAACACGTCGAAGCCCGCCACCTTCACCTCGCCGGACGTGGCCGGGATGAAGCCGGTGAGGATCCGCATGGTCGTGGTCTTGCCGGCGCCGTTGGGCCCGAGGAAACCCACCACCTCGCCTCGCTGCACCTCGAAGCTCACGCCGCTCACCGCCACGCGGGGGCCCCAGGCCTTGTGCAGGTCAACGACAGAGATCATGGCCGGCGCGGTTAACCGGTCCCTCATGTGGTGGATGGCGCTCACGACGGCGCTCGCCGATCCGGTCGAACGGGTGGTCGTTTTCGCCGGCGACCGCATCGTCACCCAGACGGACGTGGCGTTTGAGGCCTTCTTCTCGCCTCGTGATCTCAGCCCCGTCCCCGCGTTTGAGGACGAGAGCTACACGGTGGAAGACAAGCTGGTCGACATCGCCCTCGCTCGCGCCCTCGCCGGCGACCTCGTGATCTTCCGCCCTTCCGACGCCGAGGTTCGAGCGCGACGCGACGCGTTCCTCGCCAGCTTCGCCGAGCCCGAGGAAGGGCGGCGTCGCCTCGCGGACTGGGGCTTCGACGGCGAGGAGTTCCTTGGTTTCCTGTACTCGCGAATGGTGGCGGAGCGCTGCGTGCTCCGAAGCGTGGTGGCGAGCACCTCGGGTGCCGACTGGCCCGAGCGTTACCAGGCGTGGAGGTCGGAGCTCCGTCGCCGCGCCCCGGTGCGGCGGGCGCCGTGACCGCGACGCCCACCCCCCCAATCCGCGAGGCGACGGCGGCCGACGTCGAACGCCTTCTGGAGTTGCAGCGCCTCTGCTTCGGCGCCGAGGCATGGACACGAGGCATGGTCGAGGAAGAGTTGCGACGGCCGGGCTCGATCTTCCTCGTCGCCGGGAATCTGATCGAGGGGTTCGCCTGCGCCTGGGCGGTGATGGACGAGCTTCACCTCCTGCAGATCGCAGTGCACCCCGGTTCGCGACGATCCGGCCTCGCCTCGCGACTACACGCCTCGCTACTCGACGCCGCGCGCCGCCACGCTACGGCCGGGTGGCTCGAGGTTCGCGCCGACAACGTGGGCGCCATCGCCTTCTACGCGGGCCTCCGCTGGGAGATCGTCGGAAAACGTCCGCGGTACTACGCCGACGGTTGCGATGCCTTGGTGTATCGCCTACCGACGTTGAACTAGTAGCCCGCAGCGTACCGGAAGGTCTTCTTGACCGGGAAGTCCTTGGCGATCTTGCCGAAGGTCCACGCCCCGACCACTCGACCGATGCAAGCCTCCACCTCGGCGTCGGCCTGCGCGAGGGGATCGACCTTCACCTTCTTGACGGTGCCCTCGGGCTGAATCGTGAAGGACACCTTGAAGTCACCCTTGAAGCTCTCGTCGAGGCGCAACCGCTGCTGCACGCAGGTTTCCACCTGCGGCGAGTAGGCGGCAATGACCTCCTTGGCCATGGCGAAGATCGCCTCCTCGTCCTTCAAAACGTCGGTGGCGACTCGCGTGACGCCAATGTCGACCTTGCCGAGAGACACGCCGCCCTGACCACCGCCATCGACACCCACGGCCATGTCGCCCCCGCCCGCAGCCGTGGGCACGTACTTCACGGCGTGCTTGGACGGCGCATTTCCTCCACCCTCGACGGCCGCGGCAGGGAGCGCGGCCTCGGTGGGGTCGACTTGGCGCGGTCGGGGAGCCCGGCTTCCGCCCGTCTTGCTGGCCACCACGCCGCCGTCGGCAGGCTGCGCCTTGACCGCCGCACTCGCCGCCGTGGGGACGTAGGGTTCGTCGATGTCGTAGACGAGCTCCTCTTCCTGGCGCTGCAGCTCCAGGTAGGCGACGGCCCCCGCGCTCAGGAAGAGCAGACCGAGAACGCCGGTGAGCAGGCCGCGGCGCCGCTTGGCAACCTTCGCGACCTTCGCCGCCTCCGCCTCGTGCTTCTTGCGCATCTCGAGGCCGGGATCGGTCGGCGCCTCCTCCCCGGGGATCTCGAGCATGCAGTGCGGGCAGTTGCCCCCAGCGCGCGCCAAGTCGGGCGGAACGACCCCCTTGCAGAAGGGGCAGACAGGCGCTGGCTTGGCGTGTGCAACCACGGTGGCGTGCGAAGGTAGCAAGCTGGGCTGCGTATCGGCAACGGCCATGCGCGACTACAGGGGCCCGGAAATCTTGGGGCCCTGCCAGTCCGTCATGCCGCCAATGACGTTGTACACGTGGGATGCCCCGATGCTCGTCATGAACTCCGCTGCGGCGGCGGATCGTCCCCCACCCTGGCACACGAATACGATGTGGGTCGTCTGGCCGAGCTCGGCGTAGCGGTGCGGCAGCTCGTCCACCGGGATGAAGTGGCGCGCGAGGCCGCTGCGCTCTCGCTCGACCTCTCCCCGCGTGCGCACGTCGACCAGGATGAAGGGGCTGTCGGCCTCCTCGAGCAGGGTCATGGCCTCCTTGCTGTCGACGTCCTTCACCGCAGCGGGCATCGCGCCCGGCGTGCGCAGGTTGGTGTCACCCACCGGGTGCTCGACCACCGGCGCCACCGGCGGAGGCGCCGCACGCCCCTCGACGCCGGACACCAGGTCGATGAGGCGCTCCACGTCGGGCAGCCCCCGCTCCGAGAGCTTGACGTTGCCGTCCTTGCCGATGATCACCACCTGGTCGCGACAACGCGGCAGCACGCGACCCGAGGCCCGGTAGCCGCGCGCCGCCATCGCAAACGGATCGTAGAGGAGGAAGAACTCGAGGCCTACCTCCTGCCGCCAGGCGCGGAGTGCGTCGGTGCGGGAGGTATTGACGCCAAAAACGGCGCAGTCGAGCGACTCGAAGCGCGCCCGTTGCGCGTCGAGGCGCCGCGCCCACGTGGCGGTTGGCTCGTCGAGCGACTGAAAAAACACGAGGAGCACGTGGAGGTGATCCTTGAAGTCCGGCAGCTTGATCCACGTGCCATCGTCGGCGGTGAGCGACAGGCCAGTGGCGGGCGTGCCGGAAGCGCGGGGCTTCCAGCGGACGAGATCGACGAGGCTCGGCATGGCGCCCCGCTATCGTGACGCGCGCCCCGGCGCGGCGCCCTACCCGCTCAACTCGGCGCGGGCCTCGTCCCGGCGCCGCAGCGCCTCGAGGAGCAAGAACTCCGAGGATCCATGGATGTTGGTGGCTCCGCTGTCTTCGAAACGAACTTCGAAACGGCCGTCGGATAGCGTGGCGATCGAGAAAAGCGCCTCCTCGCCCGCGCGCCGACCGTACTGCCCGGCAACGATCTGGCCGTCACGAACCTGGATGCCACCAGGTTCCGCTGCGCCGGTGACCTGGACCACCGCCGTCTTGCCACCGAGCGTCAGCGTCTGGAGGAGGTCGATGAGCGACAGGTCGGCCAGTGTGCCGGTGATGCCCACCGAGGCCTGCGGGCGTCGAGCGACGGCTCGCCGGAGTTTCGCCACGACGACGTCCGGGTGAATCGGCTTTTCAAGAACGTCTTCAGCGCCCAGCTCGAGGCCGCGGGCCACGTCGCGCGCCCCGCCCTTGTCGGTGAGCAGGATCACAGGGATGTGTCGCGTGGATTCAAGCCGCCGCAGCTCGAGCAGGAGCGAGATCCCGTCCTTCCGGGGAAGGCGCTGGTTCGCGATGATCGCGGCGGGGATCAGGTTGCGCGCGAGTTGAGCCGCCTGCTCGCCGTCGGCCGCCACCACGACGTCGAAGCCGGCGGCGCCGAGCCGAGCCTCCAGGGCCGTGAGCACAGCAGCCTCTCTCTCAGCCAGCACCACCGCGCTTGATCCCCCGCCTCCCGCCGCCACCTGGTGACGCAAGCCCTGGCGGCGAAGCACCTGCGCGAGCGCCCGGAGCACCCGCGCGTCGTGCCGGGCGGCCTCGGCTCCAAGCGCCTGCACCGGGTCGCCCCCGTCGAGCACCGCCGCGCGCACCGCGGCGCGTGCTGTGTACAGGATCTCCACGCGCAGGTCGCGACCGGGACCCTCCTGCCCGCTCAGTCGCCGCTCCACCGCGGTGAACAACTCCCCGAGGTCCCACGGGGGGTCGAACTGCCGAAGCACGGTCAGGGCGAGCGCGAAGCGACGACCTTCGTCCTGAGTGTCGAGTACGCCCGTGATAATGCTCAGCTCGTCGAGATCCGCGAATAACGCACCGAGTTGTACGGCATCGCGGTCCTCCGGCCTCAGATCGAGCTCCTCCGCCAGCGCCACGCAGATGCGCGTGGTGCGGCGAACGCGGGCTCGGGCGTCCATCTGGCGCCCCTCCCCAGCGAGCAGGAGGAACTCCAGCATGCCGAGGAAGAAATGTCGGCTCCGATCCTCTGGAATGGCCGAACGCCCTCCCACGCCGAAGCCATCGACGGCGCACACGCGCAAGCCGGGGCAGGTGCGTCGCCAGCCAACGATGTATGGCTCGAGCGACCGAGCGACCGCCCGGCGAAAAAATAGACGGACGGGCCGATCGGCCGTCAAGAGCGCGGCCACCGCGTCGGGATCGCTCACCACTTCGGCATCCCCACCCTCGAGTGCGTCCATCCGGCGCACCGCGTTGCCAAGCTCCGCGTGGGGCTCGACCACGATGGTGATGGGCTCGTCGGGGTCGAGCTCGCGCAGCTCCGGGAGCCGCCGCAGGGCGGTCGACGAGGTCTCCCCGCCGCCCACCTGGGGTACTGCCCGCTCCACTAGCCGCCGCAAGGCTGGCTTTGACGCCACGAAAAGCCGAAGGCGTGAGGCATTGGCGGCCGCCTGCACCTGGCGCAGGGCGGGAAGGTCCGTCGGGTCGGCCGTCAAGAGCGACAGCACTCGCTTCTCGGGGTCGAGGAAGGTGGGAACGAGGAGCCTGTCGCGCATCAGTTGCGGCGGCAACAGCGCCACGACGTCGGGGCCGATCTGCAAGCGCTCCACTCGATCATCGGGGACGAGGTTGAGTCGAAACTGCTGGGCGAGCGCGCGCGCCAGGCCCGCCTCGTCCAGGAGTCCCATGGCGACCGCGAGCTCGCCGAAGCGCATCCCCGCCCCGACCGCGCCGTCGGCCAGCCGGGAAAGCACCTGATCGACGTCGACCGGGCGCAGCAGGCCCAGGTTGACGCAGATCTCGCCCAGGGGGGTGTGGCTCATCTCCGACTCCTTATTCGGCCCGGGTCGCCGCGTCCGCGCCAACGCGCCGGGGATACAAGGCCGTGATGCGGCTCTCCCGCCCCTCCGACCGCGCCGCTTCCGACGCCACCCGCGCCCAACTCACCGCGACCAACCGGCTCAAAGATGCGTTCGCGGCGTTGCTGAAAGACGCCAAAGCCGCGCGCATGTACCAGGGCTTGCAGGCCGACCAGACCGCCAAACGCGACCGTTTCCAGAGCGTCTACCTGGGAGGAATCCGCGACGCGCTGGCCGAAGTGCCGATGGTGATGCTCGAGGTCACCCCCGACGCTCTGTTCTTCGGCGACGCGGTCGTGCTCGAAGGCAGCGAGCGCCGAGGCGACGTGCTGGAGGTGCTGTTCTCCGAGGGTCTGCGCACCCTGTCGATCGAGGCAGGCGCGAGTGACGACGAGTTGCTCACGATGGCGCGGCTGATGCTCACGCCCTGGCACGAGCACACCGCCAGCGAGCCCGACCTGGTCACCACCGCCTGGCAGGCCGACTTCGCCCACGTTTACTTCGAAGTGGTCGACAGCCTGGCGGATCGCGAGGACGAGGATCACGGCGAGAGCCCGGTCGTCCGGGAGCTGCTCGGACTCGTCAAGGAGATGAACCTCCGGGCCAAGGAGGACGACGACCTCGCCCGGATGCGGCAGAACGAGTTCGCCGTGCTGCTTCGGCTGCAAGACCACGTCCAGTTCGACGGCACGACGGGCGAGGAACTACCGCGTATCGAGGCGAATATCAGTCCCGGCCTCGCTGCCGAAGTCCGCGCGCTGCGTGACAACGCCGACCTCGATGGGGCCGACGTCGCTGGCCTGCTCACCGCCTGCCTGGAGCACTGTGACGACCCACGCCGCGCGCGCGTCGTGGGCGAGGCCATCTTCTCCTACCTCGTGAACGCGCTCGCCTCGGGGTCTTCGGCGGAGCACCTCGTCCATCGCGCACAGGAGCTGCTCGACGAGGAGCTCACCCCGAACCTGCCGCATCGCGACACCGTGCGCGAGTCGGCCACGGTCATGGCGCAGGAGCCGCTGCAGTCTCGCCTGGGTCGGATGTTTAGCTCTTTCGAGCCGAAACAGGCCTTCGGCACCGCATTCTCGCTGTTCTCCCTCCTCCCCGGTGAAGACGAGGCCATCGCGCTCGCCGAGGCGCTGCCGCTCTGGGCGGTCCGCGTGCTCGCCGACACCGTGCTCCTACGTGCGGCCCCGGAACCCCTCGTGGCCATCGACGTGCCCAAGCGTTTCTGCCAGGGGCAGAGCAAGGGCTCGGTGCTTCTCGGCTTGGCCATGATCGCGCGGCAAGAGGACCCCCGACTGATCGAGTCGGTCTTGGCCCATGTGAAGAGCGACCACGACGAGGTGCGCGAGGCCGCGCTCCTAGCCCTGCGCGCCCAGCAAACACCACGGGTTCGAGAGGCGGTTCGAAAGGCACTTTTCGACCCGGCCGAGTCGGTGCGCATGGAGGCCTTACGATACTGCGTGGCCTACCGCGACGCCGAGATAGCGACCGGCCTCGAATCTAGGCTCTGCGACCGCGCGCTCGGAGACATCAGCGTGGTGGAGCTTCGCGGTCTCTGCATTGCCTACGCGAGACTCGCGCCCGATCGAGCCGAGCCTCTGCTCGGCGACTTCGCGCTGGGGCGCCGGGAACCGACCCACCCCGAGCTTCCCCGCCTTGCCCTGCACGGCCTTCGCGCGGCCGCGACCCCCACCGCCCGCTCCCTCGTAGAGCGCATCACGCACACGATTCCCGCGCTGACCGACGAGGCGCAGAACCTGCTCACACACTGGAGCCGCGCGTGAACATCGACCGGAGCCAGGAGGCGCGGATGCTGGCGCGCCACCTCGGCGCGATCACCCGGGCCATCCGGATCCACGACGTCGGCAATCGCGCGGTGACGCGCCTCATCGAGTGGTGTGCCCGCGACCTCTCGGAGCTGAGTCGGCAACACGCCGAGGCGCGCGTCGAGCTCGACCAGGGCGTGCTGGTGATCAACGGGACGCCGGTCCGCATGAGGCGCGACGTCCGAACGCAGCTCGCGCCGCTGTCGAACATGATCCGCGACATCAACGCCGGCGGCTTCCGCATCACCGGCGCCGTGGCGCCGACCCAGCTCAACACGTTGTTTCGCGGCCTTTCCACCCTGGGAAAGGGTACGGAGAGGATCGCGGCCCAGAAGTGGCTTGAGGAGCACGGCGTCACCTCGCTGCAGTTGCTCGCGCCGCGGTCTCTGGTTGCGGGGATGTCGAGCGGGCCGGGCGAGGCGGTTCGTCTCGCCGCCAGCACCGCGCTCCAGGCCTACATCCGCGCTGTGCTGGCCGTCCAGGAATCACGCGAGGACGGCTCTTTCCTCCGCGTACCCCCACCCGTTTTCAGGGCGGCGCAGGCGCTCGCCGAGCTGGCCGAGGAAGATCCTCGACATCATATCGCGCTCACGACGCTGAAGGAAGACCTCGAGTACGACACCCGGCACCCGGTTCACAGCCTGATCTTCGCGATGGCCCTCGGTCGCCGTCTCGGCCTGCCGCGGCAGCTTCTCGTGGAGTGCGGACTATGCGCGGCCGTGGCAGCGACCCTGCCCGACGAACCCAGCGCCGGCCACATTCTCGGACTCACGCTCGAGATGTTGCAGTCGAGCCGCCTCACGTTGACGCGCGCCCGTCGCATGCTCGCCTCCTTCGAACTGCACGCGGGGCTCGACCGGACCGGGCCGCCGTTCATCCCGCTCGATGCACCGCTCCACCTCTTCAGCCGGGTGGCGGCGATCACCGTGCGCTTCGACGCCCTCACCACCACCGGCCCTGGGCGCGAGGGGCTGCTCGCCGACGAGGCGCTCGGGCGCATGCAGGAGGAGGTCACCGGTCGCTATGATCCCGAGCTCCTACGCCTCTTCGCGGCGTGCGTGGGACGCTATCCGCTCGGAACGGCCGTCACGCTGGATACTGGCGAGGTCGCGGTGGTGATCCACACGCCCTCCGACCCGGCGATGGCGGCCAGGCCGCTCGTGCGGGTGGTACGCGACGAGCGGGGGCGTGAGCTACGACATGGCCCCCTCGTCGATCTCGCAGACCCGAGCGAGCCCCGTCGCGTTGTTGGCGCGGTCGACGCTGCCTCCCTGGGCATCGACGCCCGGCGGGCGCTGTTCGGTTAGCCACGAGCTCAGTGACCGAGCTGCAGCGACTTCACGCCATCCTCGCCGAGATGGACTCGGTGCTCGTGGCCTACTCGGGCGGCGTGGACTCGAGTGTGCTCCTGGCTGCCGCCACGGAGGTCCTAGGCGATCGCGCAGCCGCCTTCACCGCCGAGAGCGCGACCCTCGCCCCGGGGGAGGCCGCCGTCGCGGACGTGGTCGCCGCCCACATCGGAGCGCGCCGCATCGTCGCCGCATCGCACGAGCTCGATCGCCCAGGGTACCGTGCCAACCAGGGTGATCGCTGTTTCCACTGCAAATCGGAGCTGTTCGACCTCGCGGTGGCACAGCGGGCGCAGCTCGGGTTCCGCTGGGTGGCCGACGGGACTATCGTCGATGATCTCGGCGAGCATCGGCCGGGGCTGAGGGCAGCCCTGCAACACCACGTGCGCCACCCGCTGGTGGAAGCAGGCTTCACCAAGGCGCAAACCCGCGAGGCCGCGCGCCTCTACGGCCTCCCGAACGCGGAAAAACCCTCCATGCCCTGCCTCGGCAGCCGGTTCGCGGCGGGCACCGAGGTCCGCGCGGAGCGGGTGCGGCGCGTGGCTGCGGCCGAGGCCTCGATCACCGGGCTCGGGTTCACCGTGGTGCGGCTGCGGGTGATCGACCTGGGCTCGGCGGAGACCGCCCGCGTGGAACTCGGCTCCGACGAACTGCATAGACTCGACGAGCCTGGGGTCCGCGAAGCGGTCCTCGCAGCTTGCCGTCAAGAGGGATTCGCTTGGACCCACATCGACCCGAGGGGCTACCGGAGGGGGAACGTGGCCCTCCCCTCACCGCACTCGCTCCCGGCGACCGCACGGAGCGCGTAGCGCCGGGCGACCGGCGGCGCGTCTTCATCGAACTCACCGCCTTGTGGCTGGCCACCCTGCTGGCCATCCGGCTGGTTGTGCTCGTCCAGGGCCTCGGGCTTCCCGACGTCGTGCTCGCCGCCGTGCCGTTCCTTTTCATCTACGCCCCGGTGTGGCTCTGCAACTACCGCCGCGTCGACAGCTACGGATACCGGCTCGCCATCCCCGCATTTCGCGACTTCGCCGCGTGGGGTGCGTCAGCGCGGCTGTGCGGCGTGGCGATCCTGATCGTGATTGTCCCCTGGCTCGTGGGCTACCACCTCTACCAGAACCTCGTGGCGGCATTCCTCCACGCGGCGGGCCCTTTGCGCGACCTGGACGATGTCGTGCGGGCCCTGTCGCGACTCGTGCACGGCGAACTTGGCGTCCTCGGCGACGATCCCATCGCTACGCTGACACGCACGGTTCACCCGAGATGGCGCGTGCCGAAGGACGCCTGGCTGCTGGTCCCGTACCACCTCTTCTTCGTCGCGATCCCCGAGGAGCTCTTCTACAGGGGCTACTTCCAGACGCGCCTGAACGAAGTGTTCCCCCGCAAGTTCTTGATCTTCGGTGCGCCGCTGGGCTGGGGGCTGGTCATCGCCTGCGCCTACTTCGCCTTTGGCCACAGCCTGGTGACCGTGCGCTGGTGGCACTTCGCCACCTTCTTCCCGGGGCTTGTCTTCGGGTGGATGAGGGAGAAGAGCGGGGGACCGCTGGCCGGGGCGCTCTTTCACGCCTGGGCCAACGTCACCGTGACCGTGCTCGACACCTTCTACGGGATTCGGCCGCCCGCCTGAGACTAGCGGACGAGGAGCTGCAACCCGCGCAACCTAGCTTCCACCTCGCCCGTCCGGTACTGGGGCGCCAGGTCGCGCAACTCCTCGAGGAGGCGCTGGGCAGACCGGTGTTTCTGGGTGGCCATATACAGCCCCGCCAGGTCGAAGAGCGCTTCGGGGTAGGCCGGGTCGTCCTCCGCGGCGTCATTGGTTGCCTCGCGCAGTACATCGAGCGCCTTCCCCAGATCGTTCATGGCGCGCCGGGCCTGGGCCTCCACAACGCGCGCCTCGAGCCCCTCGAGCCCGCGCGCGATCGCCAGGGCCGCCTCGCCCTGGCCCACGGAGGCGAGCGCACGCGCCTCGCCGATGCCGCCTTCGGGCGACACCTCGTCGAGCGCCTCGGGCTCAACCTCCGCAAAGGTGCCCTCGAACGCCTTGGCGGGCGCCCGAGATGCCAAGGGGGTCGACGCGGGCGGTGGTGCGGTCGAGCGCGCCGCGTTGCGCAGCTCGGCGATCTTGGCGAGGACACCCTCGTTGAGCGGATCCTCGGCGAGCGCCCGGCGCCAAGCCAACAGCGCCCCGGCGAAGTCGCCGCGCTTGGCGAGTCGATCCCCCTCGACCTCCGGACCGTCGGCCACGGCGGCGTCGGTGTCGTCGTCGGGCAAGGGCTCAACCGGGGCCGAGCGCGGGTCGTTGGTGAGCTCGTCTTCATCGAGGAGTTCCCCGTCGAGCGACGCCGCCGCAGGCATGCCCCTGATCAAGGCCATGCGGTCGATCACCGCGTTGGCATCGACCCCAGCCCGCGGCAGGAGTCGCTCCATCCAGGGGAGGGCCTCCGTGCTGCGGCCACCCGACACCAGCACCTCCGCGAGCGCCGCGATCAGGGCAACGGAATCGCCCCGCGACGACAAAGCCGCTCGAGTCTCGCTCTCGGCACGGTCGACCATCGCGTAACGAGCAAACACCTCCGCCCGCACCACGACACGGAGCTCCTCCTCGTGCACGGGCTGGGCGAACTGGAGGCTCGTGAGCTTCTGCTCGAAGCGGCCGAGCCGTTCCTCGGCGTTGGCCAGTCGCGACCGAATATCTTCGTCGTCGGGGACCAGTGCCGCCGCGCGGCGCAAGGCCTCGACCTCGCCCTTGATCTCGGCGCGATCGGCCGCGACCCGCGACAGCTCCACCAGGACCTTCAACGCGCGGTCGGGCTGGCCGGAACCCTCGAAGGCGCGGGCGAGCAGGTCGAGCGTCCGCGGCTCCTTAGGCGCGGCGGCGAAGGCGGGCTGCAGCGCCTGCAGGGCACGTTTGAAGTCGCCCGACGCGATGCGGGCCTGCGCGGCGTCGAGCCAGAGGCCGACGTCGTCAGCTTTGAGCGCCAGCGCCATCTCGGCGACGCGCCCCACCTCGTCGAGTCGGCCGCGTCGCCGGAACTCGTCAATCACCTCCTGGTAGGCCGCGAGTGCCCCGGCGGTGTCGCCCCCAGACTGGAGCAGCTCCCCCACCCTCAACCGGAGCGTGACGTCGCCCGGGGTGGCCTCCGCCACCCTTCGCGCCGGCTTGGCCGCCAGCAAGGGCTTCCCGAGCGCCGTCCAGCCACGAACGGCGGCGTCGAGCGCGGCGCGGGCATCCGACTGGTAGCCCCCCGCCAGGTAGCACTCGCCGAGGTCGGACTGGATCTGGGGATCGTCGGGGCGGAGACCCGCGAGCTGCTTGAGCACCGAGACCGCCGCCCGGTGACTCCCCTCTTTCAGCAGAGAGTCAACCACTTCGCGCAGGTGCTTTTCGGCATCGGCGCCCTTGCCCTGGCGAAGGTAGATCTCACCCACCTTCTGCCGCACCCGCCGATCTTTTGGATCGAGGCGAAGGATGTGCAGATAGGCCTTGAGAGCACCATCGGTGCTCCCGCGGTTGAGCTGCTGGAGAGCTTCTTGCTCGAGTCTCTGGCGTTCGTTGCTCACTCTGGCATCACCCCGGTCGGCTCCGCAGCCACTCGTCGATGAATCGGGTGTGGAAGGTCACCGCGCTAAACGCCGGGTCGGCAAGGAGGAGCTTCTGCAGCGGCAGCGACGTGCGAATCCCTTCTACCACATACTCGTCCATCGCCCCGAGCAGCTTGCGGATCGCCGTCTCGCGGTCGGGCGCGTAGGCCACAAGCTTGGCCGCGAGCGAGTCGTAGTAGGGCTGCACCATGGCGCCCTCGTGGATCGCGCTGTCGACGCGGATCCCCGGGCCACCTGGCGCGTGGTAGCCGGTGACGCGCCCGGGCGACGGCGTGAACTTCCAGGGATCTTCCGCGTTCACGCGCACCTCGATGGCGTGCCCGCGCAGGCGCACTTCGGACTGCGAGAAGGGCATTGGCTCACCCGCCGCGAGCCGGATCTGCAACTGCACAAGATCGATCCCCGTCACCATCTCGGTGACCGGAGGTTCGACCTGGATGCGCGGGTTGACCTCGAGGAAAAAGAACTCGTCGTCTTGGACGAGAAACTCGCAGGTGCCAACCGTCACGTAGCCGGTGCTCGCCACCAGGCGGGCCGCCGCGCCGCGGATGCGGTCGCGTAGGCCCTCCGCGAGGTTGGGCGCGGGCGCCTCCTCGATGATCTTCTGGTGACGCCGTTGCATCGAGCAATCGCGCTCGCCCACGTGCACGGCGGC
Organism: Pseudomonadota bacterium; assembly: GCA_005778355.1. Classification (GTDB taxonomy): domain Bacteria; phylum Myxococcota_A; class UBA796; order UBA796; family SXON01; genus SXON01. The sequence continues at coordinate 22,488 of SXON01000115.1, forward strand.
CCCGAAGCGATCACCCGCGAACTGCACTTCGACGTGCCGTGGCGTGCGCAGGAATCGCTCGAGGAAGACCGAGCCTGAGCCGAATGCCGCGAGGGCCTCGGCGCTGGTCACCGCGAAGACCTTTCGGAGTTGTTCCTCGTCTTCCACCACCCGCATGCCCTTGCCGCCACCGCCGGCGGCAGCCTTCAGCATCAACGGGAAGCCGACGAGGCGGGCAACCTCGACGCACTCGTCGAGGCTGTCGACTGCACCGTGACTGCCGGGCAAGAGCGGCAGGCCCGCGGCGCGCGCCGCCGCCTTGGCGCTGAGCTTGTCGCCGAACTGCCGCAGATGCTCGGGCGAGGGACCGATGAAGGTCATGCCGTGGGCGTTGACCGCCTCGGCGAAGGTAGCGTTCTCAGCCAGAAACCCGTAGCCAGGGTGGATGGCGTCGGCCCGTGTGATGTCGGCGGCCGAGATGACGGCGGGGATGTTGAGGTAGCTCTGCCGGGCCTGGGCCGGGCCGATACACACGCTCTCGTCGGCAAAACGCACGTGTAACGCGTGACGATCACACTCCGAGTACACGCCTACCGTTCGGATTCCGAGCTCGCGACAGGCACGGATGACCCGCATCGCGATCTCGCCCCGGTTGGCGATGAGGACCTTGCGGAACACGGCCTAGCCCGCCGTGAGCCGGAACAAGTCTTGCCCGAACTGGACGGGCTGGGCGTTCTCCACGAGAATCTCCGCGACGATGCCGTCGAGGTCGCTCTCGACCTGGTTCATCAGCTTCATCGCTTCCACGATGCAGACCACCTGGCCCTTGCGCACGCGGTCGCCCAAGTTGACGTAGACCGGGGCGTCGGGCGAAGGCGAGCGGTAGAAGGTGCCGACGATCGGCGAGCGGATGGCCCGGCCATCGGCGACGGGCTTCGCTTCCGCCTTGGCCACCGGTGGAGCGACGGCAGGCACGCCGCCGACACTGGCCGCCGCTGGGGCCGCGACCGCCAGCGGCCGCCCCTCACCCGCGAAGCGAACGTGAAGCTTGAACTCGCCGCTTTTCCACGTGAACTCGCCGACGCCGGCCCGCTTCATTTCGCGGACGAGCTCGCGCACTTCCTTCCGGTCCATCACCGTCTCCAGGGCGCCCAGGGCTTATCTCCCGGCAGGCGACGATGCGAGCCGCGCGACGAGTCCTCGCAAGCCCAGCGTGTAGGACACCGCCCCGAAACCGGACACTACCCCGGTCGCGACGTCAGAAAAGTAGCTGTGACGCCTGAAGGGCTCGCGCGCATGCACGTTGCTCAGGTGCACCTCGACGAAAGGCAGGCCCACCGCGAGCAGCGCGTCACGCAGGGCCACGGAGCTGTGCGTGAGCCCGCCCGGGTTGATGAGCACGCCCGCCCAGCGCCCACGCCCCGCATGGATGGCATCGATGAGGGTCCCCTCGTGATTCGACTGCACGCAGTCAACGGTGGCGCCGAGTTCAGCCGCGAGCACGGCCAACGACGCGTTGATCTCGTCGAGTGTCGCGACACCGTACTTGTCGGGCTCGCGGGCGCCGAGCAGGTTCAGGTTGGGCCCGTGGACGACGCCGATGACCATGCTCAACTCCAAGCCCAAGCGGGTGCGGCGCGAGGTCGCGGTGCGTCGGCGACGTCGTCGCATAGCGCGCCGCAAACCGCCGCCACCCCGGGTAGCGACGGTCCTTCACCGGCGCTGCGCTCGCGCTCGCCCTCCGCGTCACCGCGACCCTGCGCCGCTCGCTCCAACTCGCTGAGCCGATCGCGTGCGCGCGGATCGGACCGGTTGAACATGCAGATTCGCTGCCATGCGGCGCGCGCGCGCGCATAGTCTCCGCGGCGGGCGCAACGTTCCGCCCAGGACTCGCTATCGAAGGGGTCAGACGGGTCGCCGTGGAGCGGTCGGGGCGGTGGGTTGGCCCGGTGCATCAGCGCGGCAAGCGTCGTGTCACCGGGATTCGCACGCGCAAGGCGGTCGATGAGTCCGCGCGCCTCCCGGAGTCGGCCCTCGTCGACCCACAGCTCTGCCAGCAGCGCACCGGCGGCGAGGTTCTCGAGGTCGTGCTCTACGACCTCCTCGAGGACCGACATCGCCAACGACCGGGCCCCGGCATCGAGGTGCAGCCGGGCGAGCACGACGCGCGCCGCCGCGTGCTCCGGCCGTTGCCGCAAGCCGGCACGAATCACAGACAGGGCCTCGCCACCACGACCCGCCTTACGCAGCAACTCGGCGAGAGGCACAAAGGCGAGCGAACGCGGCTCGTCGCGAAGCCGCTTCCGAAGGCGGGCGATCTCGTCGTCGGGTGCGTCCACCGGTGACCTCGGCGCTACGCGTCCTCTGCGGCGACCGTCGAGATCAAGATCAGGTCGGTGTCGACGCCGATGTTGAAGGTGATGGAGAAATCGCTGTCGGCACCGGGCAGACTGTCGAAGAACAGGTAGAACGGCACGATCCCGCGACTGTCGGTGACGCCGCGAAGGAAGTTCGGGCGAAAGCTCACGCCGCTCTCGCTGTCGTCGGCGAGCAGGTACTCCCCGCTCACCTCGTAGTACTGGGAGCCCGACTCGTCCGAGTAGAACGTGTCACAGAGCTCCGCCGTCTCCTGGTCGGAGATGCTGCCGGGATTGGCGCACGCCTCCTCGAAGTCGGACACCGTCTTCACCGCACCCTCGGGGAGGATGTACACACCCGGCCAGTGCGACTGCACCTCGACCTCCACGCTGGGCAGACCCACAGCGCGGCCGTAGCGATCCTCGCCGGTAATCTGGGCCTGCTCGGCGTACACGTAGCCGAGCCCGTCTTCGAAATAGAAGTCGGGGTTCCAGGTGAATGTGTACGACGACGTCGTGAGCTGGATTTCCGATGAGGGGGGCGCGGCGAAGGGTCCATCGGAACAGGCGACCAGAAGCGACAGCAACAACATCATCGACCTCGCGGCAGCTATTGTACCACAGGCATCCCGGGGGGCTCGAGGTCGAGGAACCCGAACTCCACGGAAGCCATCGCGTCGCCACTCTGCGCAAAAAAAGCCACGCTCGCGCCGGAGTCTGGGGCAACGTCTATAAACGCATCGACCAGCACGCGACCGTCAGCGCCAGTGGTGGCCTCGACGTAGGTGCAGGATGGGCTCGCGTCGGTGGCACAGGCGCGGAGCGCGCGTACGCCTCGGCTGCCCAGGTCCCACACGATGACCTCGCCGGCACCGGTGTCGTCGACCGGATGGAGGGAGGCGCCGTCCCATGCTGCGGTGACGCCCACTCGCACGCCCGCCGCGGGGTTGCCGTCGGGCCCGGTCACGACGACGTCAATGGGGAAGATCTCGCCGACCCCGTCGTCCTCGACGAACGCCTCGCTCCATGGCACGTCGAGGTCGTCGGGGAGGGCAATCTCGCTGCCTGCCTCGGCCTCCGGAGGCGCGCAGGCCAGCACGATGAGCAGCGCCATCATGCCCGGACCCCTAGCTCGGCGAGGGCACGCAGCTCCGCCTCCGGGAGCGACTCGAGACGGACTTTGCCAGGTTCGGAAAACACGACCAGACGGACCATACCACGTGCACGCTTCTTGTCGAAGCCCATCGCCGCGTGCAGGTCGTCGGTGCTTGCCCCGGTGGGTACGCGCGTGGGAAGGTCGAGTCGACCGACGAGCGCCTCGACCCGTGATGCCACGCCAGCACACGTCCACCCCCGGAGCACGCCGAGTCGAGCGATGGCCACGATGCCGATCGCGACGGCCTCGCCATGACGAACGGCACCGTACCCGAGCACGGACTCGACCGCGTGTCCCAGGGTGTGGCCCAGGTTGAGAATCGCCCGCTCGCCGCGCTCGAGCGGGTCGCGTTCGACGATAGCTGCCTTCACTCGAACGCTGTCGGCGATCACCGTCGCGAGAGCGCCTTTGTCGCCCGCCAGCAGATCGAGGCCGGAGGCCTCCAGGCGCGACAGCGCGTCGCCGCCCGCGATGATCGCGTGCTTCACGATCTCTCCGAGGCCACAGCGGAGCTCCTCGGGCGGCAGGGTGTCGAGGGTGGACAAGGGCGCCCACACCAGGCGCGGCTGGTAGAACGCACCCACGAGGTTCTTCCCCTGCGGGACGTTCACTGCAGTCTTTCCCCCGACCGAGGCGTCGACGGCCGCGAGCACGGAGGTGGGAATCTGCACGAACGGGAGGCCCCGCAGCACCGTGGCTGCCGCGAACCCTGCCATGTCGCCCACGACACCCCCGCCGAGCGCCAGGACGGGTACCTGCCGGTCGGGCCGCGCCTCGAGCATCCGGGCCACCAGGCCCCGCCACGTCTCAAGCGACTTGTGTGCCTCGCCCTCAGGGACCTCGAGCCAGGTGATCTCCACGCCGCTCAGCTCGGCCTCGATCGCGGCCCCGTGCCAGCCTCGGATACGCGGGTGCGTGACGACCAGCGCGCGGGTACTCCCCGGGAGGCAAGCCTGTAGTTCGCCCTGGAGCCCGGCGAAATCCCCGGCGAGCACGACGTCGTAGCCCAGGCTGAGGGTCAGGCGTTGGTGCGGCAAAGGGACAAGACCTCGTCGATGACGGCGGCGATATCCCGGCCGCCGGTCTGCACCAGTGGCCCGCAGCGTGCCCACACGTCGGCACGCTCGGCGAGCAGGCGGTCCAGTTGGGCTGCGAGGGGGCGCCCCTCGCCCGCGCCCACCCGGTCGGCAAGCACATCGCGGGGGGCCATCAGCACCACCACGGTCCAGCCCTCCAGCACGGTGCGGTTGCGCGTGTCGACCAGGGTGCCCCCGCCGAGGGCGATCACTCCGGACCCGGCGACAAGTCGCGCGAGGGCCGCCCGCTCGCGCGCGCGGAATCCGGACTCCCCCTCGGCTGCGAAGATCGCCGGAACGTCGCCGATTGCCGAGTCCAGGTCGACAAAGGTCACGCCCACGCGCTCGGCAAGGCCTCGTCCCACGGTGCTTTTCCCGGCCCCCATGGGGCCGCCCAGCGCGAGCCGGAGCGGCGCGGGCCTCAGGACTCCGGCACCACGCGCGGGGTGATGAACACCAGCATCTCGTTGGAGCGGTTCGAGCTCAAGCTGTTCTTGAACAGGTAGCCGAGGAGCGGGATCGAGCCGAGCCCGGGCACGCGCTCTTGCGACCAGGCCTCGTCCGTAGCGTACACGCCACCGAGCACCGCCGTGTCGCCGTCCGCGACCAGCACTTCCGTCTCGATCTCCTTCACGGCGATGGCCGGTCGGCCTTGGACCGTCACGGAGAAGTCGGGGCGGTTGTTCTTGATGGCCACCTTCAGCGACACGTTGCCATCGGTGGTGACGTGTGGGCTGACGGTGAACTCGAGGGCGGCGTTGATCAGCTGCACCTGAGTGCCGCCCTGACTGACCGTCTCGAAGGGGATCTTCGAACCCTGAGTGATGCTGGCCGAGCCGTTGTCGACGATCGACAATCGCGGGCTGGACACCACCCGACCCCAGCCTTCCTGCTCGAGTGCGCTGAGACGAGCATCAAGGTCGATCAGGCCGGGGATGCTCCCCAGGGAGAAGGACAGGGCGCCGCTGGAGCCCGAGGAGGGCAGATCGACCAGAAGGGACTGCTGGTCGGGAGAGTAGAACTGCTGCGCACCAGCCGTATCCATGCCGCCGGACACCCCGATGTCGTTGGGGAAGAAGAGGCCGGTCGAGTAGCCAGTGCTGCTCGAGGCATCGAGTTCGCCGCCCCACTGCACGCCGAGGGAGCGCGTGAACGCCGAGGTGGCCTCCACGAAGCGCGCCTCGATGTTGACCGCGCGGTTCTGCTTGTCCATCCGCTTGAGCAGCTCGCGGACCTGGGCGATGCTCGCCTCCACGTCCTTGATGATGAGCTGGTTGGAGCGATCATCCACCTGGACGCTGCCGCGCGGGGTCAGGAATGCCTTGATCTGCGTCGAGACCTCCTCTGCATCCGCGTAGTCGAGAGGTGCCACGTAGATCTGCAAGGGCTCTAGATCATCACGCGCTTTTTTTGCTTCCAACGCGGCTTGCTGCTCCGCCTTGATCGTCTCGATCGGCGCCACCCGGATGATGTTTCCGAAGCGTTGCGCGCCCATGCCCTTGGCCTGCAGGACCGCGGCGAGCGCCTGATCCCACGGGACGTCTTTCAGGCGAACCGTGACCGTGCCCTTGACGTCGTCGCTCGCGACGATGTTGAGCTCGGCCGTGTCGGCGATGAAGCGGAAGACCGTGTGAATGTCGGCGTCCTGGAGGTCGATGCTCATGCGGCGACCCTTGAAGCGCATCGACGACGAGCCGGGTGCATCGTCCGCGAAGGAGAAGGAGCTCGGATCATCTGCGCCGGAGCCGGAACCGAACTTCGCCTGAGGGTCGGCGGTGCGACCGCCCGCCCCGATGAGCACCTCGCCACCCGAGGCGTTGCCCAGCCCCTGCCCACCCGACGTCGCGGGCGTGGACGGGGCAACGATGGGCGAAAGCTGAGGCGCCTCGGCGCGTTTCGCTAGGAGTTCAGGAGGGTTGATCACCTCCACGACATAGAGGCTGCCGTCGCGCTTGACGCTGTACTCGGCGTCCTGCCGGAGTTCGATCTCCACGCGCGTGCCCGCGCGCGTGGGGCGCGCCTTCACCGAGGCGATCGCGCTGGCGAAACGACTCGAGTCGATCTCGCGCGAGAGCGAACTCGGCATACGTGCGCCCGGCAAGTCGATGGCGATGAGTCGCGACGACGGCTGGGAGGTGGAGGGCTCCGTGGCCTGCAACCCAAGCACCACGCGCGAGGACTTGTCGTCGTAAGCGAAATCCAGCGTGGTCAGCGCGGGGCCGTCGATGGGTGCGCTGGGACCGCTCAGTCGGCCCGCATCGCCCGAGAGGGCTTGAGCCAAAGGGTCAACCGCGGCGCCCGGGACCATGCTCACTACCAGGTCGGAACCGTCCTGACGGAATTCGTGCGTGAACGGGCCGTTCACGAAGAAAATGAGCCGCACAACCTCGGAGCCATCGTTGAAGGTGGCGATCTCGCCCTTGCTCACCATGCCGCCCGTGGGGATGACCGCGCCCGGGGCCACACTGCTGGCCGTGAGATCGACAATGAGCCGATCCGGGCTCGACGCCTTGAAGGCACTGTAAACAGGCGCGGGTCCGGTGAGCGGGATGCGGATCTCGGTCCGGTCTTGCGCGCCGCTCACCTGTAGCGAGCCGACCGTGGTCGGCGCCGCCGCAAGGGCGAACGAAGGCGCGAGGCCCATCCAGCACAGCAGTCCCACGCCAACGAGCACGTGAGGCCTCATCGCGACTCCCTTGCAGTAGTTCATTACTTCTTCCGCACCATTCCGAATCGAATCGATACAGGATTGACCACCAACTCACCGTCGATGGTCCGGTATTCCTCGGTGACGACGATGCCGTCTTCGGCGATGGCCGTCACTTTTCCCCAGTTCCGCCCCACGTAGGTGCCCATGCGCACCACGTGGCCAATCCCCTCGGGGTCGACCAGCAGCGCGCGCGGCACGTCAACCGCCCAAATCACGCCCGTCAGGGAGAACTTGTCGGTGTCCCAGCGCTGCAGTGGCGGCGCGTCGGGCGCTACGGTGGATGCGACAGCCTGCCGGGACACGAAGGACGCGAATGGATCGCGCTTGCCCGCCGGATTGTAGAACCACTGGGCGCGCGCTTCCGCCTCGGGATCCACCTCGGCTTCCGGCTTCTTCGGCGCCGTAGGGGCGGCCTTCTTCGCCGGCGCCTTTTCGATGGACTCACCGCAACCAGCGACGGCGGTGATCGAAATCAGCAGACAGGCGAGGCTCAGGCCCTTGGAGATGCTCATTCCTCAGCTCCCTTCTTCCCCTTGCCCTTCTTCGTGGCCGAGGCTGCCTTCGCTGCCTTCTCGAGCTCGTCCTCGGTCAGGAATCGATAGGTCACCACTTTGCCCTCGACGGTGAGGTTCACCTCGGAGACGCCCTCGATCGGGTCGGTGAGGTGGATGTCTTCCACCGACACGATGCGGCCCATCTTCCCCACGCGGTCGAAGAAGATCGCGACCTCGTGGAACCCACCTTCCATCACGATTTGCACGGGGACGTCGGCGTAGTACTCGTGCATCGCTTCGGGCAACGGCTGGAACTTCCGGACCTCGAGGCCCGACTTGCGCGCGAGCGCGTCGATCTCTGAGAGCAGCCCCGGGATCTCGCGATCATTCGGGAGCTCTTTGAGGGCCTGCTTCAGGTCGGCGGTGAGCTCCTCGAGGTCGGCCTCGAACTGGGCGCGGTTCTCGGCGCGAGCCCGCACTTCGTCACGACGCTTGGACAGCTCGTCGCGCTTGGAGGTGGCGGTATCGATCCCGTCGATCGCCGGCCCGATGAGCGCGAAGAACAGGATCACGGCTAGCAGCAGGTAGCTCACCCCGTACAGGGCGATTCGCTGTGAGCGCGGCAGACGGCCGAGGCGGTCCATGAGCTGGTTCATTGCGTGCCTCCCCCACCGCCCTCAGTCGCGTTGACTTCGGCTTTCTCGTCCTTGGCCTTTTCCTTCTTGGCCTTTCCATCGGTCGCCGATCCCGAGTCTCGCGCCCGCGGTGTCTCGGGGTTGACCAGTCGGGCCGTGAGCGCGAATTCTTTGACCACCACCGACGCCGAGGACTGCTTCTGCGCCGACTTGCCGGTGGACGCCTCAATATTCTGTAGGTACACGGCCTCGAAATAGTCAGACGCCTCGAGCGCGCGTAGGAACTGCGAGATGATCTCGTTGGAAACGGCCGCCCCCTCGATGGTGACGGCGCCGCCCGTCTCGACGACGTTCATCAGCTGCAGTTTCTCCGGGGCGGCTAGCGCGAGCTCTTCGAGCATATGGGCCGGGCCGCTCTTCTTCGCGCGGAGGCTGTCGATGACCTCAAGCTTCCTCTGCAACTCCGCTTTGTACTTCTCCATTTCGTCGACGCGCTTTACGTCTTCGGCGAGCTTGGCGATCTCCGCGTCGAGCTTCTCGTTCTCTCGCTTCACCGAGGTGAGCCGAATTTCGAGGCCGGCCCACACGAACAAACATCCACCGATGACCGCCGCCGCGAGAACGCCGGCCAACGCGATCTCTCGCCGAAGCGCTTCGAGCTTGCGGGTCTGCCGAACGGGAAGGAGGTTGATCCGAATCATTTGTCGTCTCCCCGGCGCAGGCCAAGGCCGACGGCGATCGCGGCCTGGGCGGCAGCGTCCTTCAGGAAGTTCGGGTTGAAAGCGCGCTCGTCGACCGAGATGCGGCGGAAGGGGTCGACTCGGGTGACCGGCGCGCCGCAGATGCGCTCGATGGCCGCGGCGAGGCCCGGCGTCGGCGCCGCGCCGCCGCTGAGGTAGACCTGTGCGAGGCCCGCTCCACCAGACGTGGACAGGAAGAAGTCTAGGGAGCGATGCACCTCGGTGGCGATGCTCTCCGACACGGTGCTGAGCACCCGCTCGACCTCCTCGGGAACCACTGCCGCGCGGTCCCGATCACCACCGCCGACCTTGAAGGCCTCTGCTTCCTCGAAGCTCACGTTCAGCGCCCGCTGCACTTCCTCGGTGTAGAGTCGGCCACCCATGCCCACGTCGCGGGTGAAGGCGCTGGTGCCGGCGCGCAAGACGTTGATGTTGACGGTGGACGCCCCAACGTTGACCAGCGCCACGGGCTCAGGGAGCGGGTCGTAGTTCAGCGAGTACATGTTCTCCAGCGCGAATGCGGCCACGTCGATCACCGCTGGCCGTAGTCCCGCCTCGACGAGGAGAGTGCTGTACTCGTTGATCAGGTCTTTGCGAGCGGCGACGAGCAGGACCTCCATCTGCCCGGCCTCGTCGGCCTGCTGGGAGAGGATGTGCACGTCGATGTTCACATCGTTCACGTCGAAGGGGATGTACTGCTCCGCCTCCCACGTGATCGACTCCTCGAGCTCGTCTTGCGACATCTGCGGAAGCGAGATGCGCTTGATGATCACCGAGTTGCCAGACACGGCCACGCACGCTTCTCGCGTCTTCACCTTGTGGCGCGCGAGCAGCTCGCGGATGGCGCCCACCACGGCGCTGGTGTTCATGAACGAGCCGTCGACGACAGCCTCAGGCGGCAACGGGGCAACCCCGAAGTGCTTGAGGCGGTACTTTCCCGGCCGCTCGACGTCGAGTTCCAGCATCTTCACGTGACTGGACCCGATGTCGAGCGCCACGGCGCTCCGGTTGCGGGCAAGCAGAGCCAAGTCGAATCCTTTCGAGGCGACGTCGTTGTACCAGGGCGGGTGGGAGTCGGTCAACGCCACCCCACGCCCGCGCTAAGTAGTTGGCCGTGCGAACCACCGTCCCGCCTGGCCTCGCGGCCGCCCTTGCCGCAGTCGCCGCAGGAGCCGCTTGTGGCGTGGCAACCCGCGCGATTCGCGACGCCTGGGGGGCCGCACCACTCCCGCTCGCATGGGCGGTGCTGGTGCCTTGTCTGTTGATTGCCTGGGCGCCACGAGGGCGGCGCGCGGCGGCGTGGGTAGCGGGGCTCGGTGGCGCGTGCATGGTGATGACCTGGCCCTGGTGGGCCCGCGTGCTGACGCGCGGCGGTCACGCCGAGGAGGTCGCGGTAGCCCTCCAGTGGCTGCTACCGCTGGGCGTCGCGGCGCTGCTCCTCCCGAGCGCCCACATGGCCCGGCGCGCCGCGCCCGTCCTCGCCGCGGTGGGCACGCTCGCGGCCGTCGCGGTGGCCGCGATGGAACTGCCGCTGGGGCTGGCGGCCGTAGCTGTCCTCAGCTTCGCCGGGAGCCGGGTTGATCCTCCTCTCGACGCGGAGGCGGGTCGGCGGACGAGGACGCCGCTCCCGGGGGCGCGGGCCCTCGTGGCCCTGGTCGCCGCTATCGTGATGGCCAGCGCCCTCGGCGGCGCGTGGTGCCTGCGCACGAGCTTCGCTCCCGCCGGTGCCGACCTCCTGCCCCTCGCCCTCGGCGTCGGTGTAGGACTGGCGGTGCCCGCGGTGGCCTACCGGAGGTCGGGCGGGATGGCACTTTTCGCCTCGCTTGCCGTGCGCCTCGGACCGGCCACGCTCGCGACGGGATTCCTGCATCACGTCTTCGTGCGCGACCGCGGCGTCGAGTGGGCAGGCCCGGCGTTCGCGGCGGCGGGGCTCGCGCTCGGCCTCGGCGCAAGAGCCGTCAGCGCGCGGACCGCGACTGGCCTGATGGCGCTATTGCTCCTCGCATTCCCACATCTTCTCGAGCAGCTTCCTCCCGCCCTGGCCCACCGGGCCGCGAAGTCAGTTGTCGGACTGCCCGTGGGCGACGGGCGCCTCGTCGAGGCCGTAGAGAAAGGACGCGCGGGGGCCACGGCCAGACTTGGGCCCATGGGCGGCGGGATGGCTTGGCGGCTCGGCGATCGCGTGGTGGTGGAGCTCGATGGCATACTTTCCGGGGCCTCTGCCCGAGCGCGGTCGGTCGAAACGCTGGCAGGGGTGCTCGCCGGTTGCGGCACCCCAGGGCGCGCACGCCTCGTCGTCACCGGTGACGAGCTTGGTCTCGTAGCCTCGGCAGGCCGGGAGCAGGGATTCTCGGGCATCGACGTCGCTGCCGCCGGCCCCGTATTCGGCGATGTGGCCCAGCTCGATCCCGGGGCGCGCCGTACATGGCTGGCGGCCTCCACGCGCTTGCTCCGCGTCCCCGGACCCGCGCTGCTCCGACTCGGCGACCACGCGAACGCCGTGGTGATCGTGCAACGCGCCGGGCACGCGAGCGGCGCGGGGGAATTCGCCGACCGGGCAAGCTTCGCCGCCGCTCATCGACTTGCGCCGGGCGGCGTGACCGTGCTCCTCCTGCCGGCGCTGGGCCTGGAGCCATCAATCCTCAGGGAGGCCATGGCGAGCTTCGCCGAGGAGTTCGCGGTCGCGACGCTATGGCTCCCGCCTGAGGGCGGCGAGCAGGCGCTTCTGGTCGGTACCGACGCGGTGATCGAGTGGTCGTCGATGGTGCAGTGCGCGGCCACTAGCCTGCCTTTTCTTGCGGCTCGCGGGCTCGCCGCGCCCGAAGACCTGGCAGCCCTTGTGGTCGCGGACGGCGATTGGCTAAGGCTGCTCGGGCCGCGAACCCCGGTCGGCTGGTCGCGAAGCTCGATGCTCTCAGCGGGCGACGCCATCTCGCTGGGTCGGCTCGGGCTCGACCAGGCCCCGCCGCCCCGCCCCTGGAGTGATGACGCTCCGACCGACGAGATCCTTCGGCGGCGAGACGGTCGCCGCGCCGCGCTCGCGGTGCTCGAGGCCAGCGCGCAGGGAAACATCGCCGCCGCGCTGGAGCAGGCGCGCGCGCTCGCGAACGATCCGACCGCTCAAGCAGCTCTGGAGCCGCTCGTGGCCCCGATGCTCGAGCGTGCGCGGACAACCGCCGAGGCGGCGGCGCGCGAAGGCGTCGATTCCCCGCGCTGGGCGGAGGCCGACAACGCGATCCAGGCGGCGTTGCTCCTGCATCCTGGCTCGGCGGCGGCTCACTGCGCACGCGGCGAGGTCGCATTCGCACGGAAGCGGCTGGACGAGTCGCTCGCCGCCTACACCGATTGCGCGGCGCAGGCCCCCGAGCGCTTGGAGGCCTGGGAGGGCCTGGCCCGGTCCCGGCGTATCCAGGGCGACCTGGCCGGCGCCGAGACGGCGCTCCGACAGGCGGTCGCGCTGGCGCCCGAGCGGCTCCAACCAGCTTTGCACCTGGGGATTATCCTCACCGACGCAGGCCGGGCGGAGGAGGCCGAGCACTGGTTGCGGCGCGCCGCCACGTTGGCGGCGGAGGCCGAGCTCCCTGACCGGGCGCGGGCGCACCTCGCGCTCGCGCGCTTCCTCGTCGTCTCGGGGCGAGCGCAGGCGGCGCTTCCCGAGGCTCGCCGGGCCGATCTCGACGCCCCAAGCGCCGACACGGCTTACTGGCTGGGAGCTTCCCAGTACGCGCTCGGAGCGATGGCCGAGGCCGAGGCGTCGTTCCGCGTTGCCCTTGGTCGCGACGCGCGGCACGTCGGCGCGATCAACGACCTCGGCACCTGCCTGGCCGAGCGTGGCGCCTACGCCGAGGCCTCACAGTCCTTCCGTGAGGTGCTCATCATCGAGCCCGGCAACCGCACAGCCACGATGAACCTGGAGCGCCTGCGGCCATTTGTCGCGGGTGAAGGCGCGCCGCCCTCGATCGCGCCTGGAGCGCCCGGCCCCTAGCAGACCTCGGGAGAGAGGGGTCCTGCGGCGTCGCTCGAGGAGGGCAGGCCGACGCCTTCGGTCCGCGGCCGGGACGCCTCGCCGCGAGCGCGGGTCTGTGGGGCCCGCACCGGGGCCCCGGGGAGCCCGCGCCCCGGCGTCCCAGGGCGCACTTCCCCGTCGCCGCGGTGCCGCGACCTTCGCCCAGTGTCCCGTGGTGCCGCCCTACGCTGCCTTGGTGGTGGCCTCCGGCTTCGCCGCCAGCTGGCGTGCAGGCAGGCGCAGATCGTGGACGCCGACGGCGCAGTGCGCCTGCAGGCTGGCGTTGTCCAGGCCCCACGCCCCAGCCCGGCGAGCTCCCCGGCGGGTCATCTCGCGCACGAGGCGCTCCCCCTCGGTGCGTCGCCGGTAGCGCTTCCGCGTCTCCGGCTTCGCCCACTCGGCGCGGATCTCTCGCAGCCCCCGTTCGAGGGGGTGGCGCTTGAGGTGGCGGCGGCGATCGCGATGAACCGGCACGTGTCGACGCACGCGCATTCACTCGACGACTCCTTGGACCACGTGAACATCGGCGTCTCCTCGTCGCCCTCCTTGGCGAGCTTCCACTCGCTCGTTGCCACCCCCCCAGGACACGTCGCGTGCATCGCGTCGAAGTCGATGGCGAAGTCCTCCTTGCCGAGCCCTTCCCCCTTCCGGGAGTTCGCGGCGGGCGGCGCAATCACCCTCACGCCGAGTTGATCCTGTGTGGTCGTCCGGATGCCGACGCCGCCGTAGTCGGTGTCGGCGAGGAGCTCGTGAAGATCCTCGCGGAGCTCGCGGGCGCGGGCGACGAGCGGATGAAGCTGTGTGCTGTCGTGCGCGCCTCCGGGCGTCACCGAGAGCGAGCGCACGAGCCCGCTCATGGCGTCCCCGGGCGCGTGCATCTTGAAGCCTGAACACACCTTGCTCTTGCTCTTCCGGAGGTGCTGCGCTTCCGGGTCCGTGTAGCTGATGAGCCGGGCGCTCGTCGTCCGCTCGACGACCTGCATCGCGCCCTTGGCGTCGGCTTCGAGGTCCTCGCTGACGACGCGGACGAGGTTGCGTGCGAGCCGGGCCAGCGGCACCCGCTTGTTCTCCCGAACCGACTCCAGTCCGGCGAGCACGAACTCGGCGACGCGCGTGACCGTCTGCGCCAGCTTCGCGAGGATGCCGCTTCGCGCATCGTCGTCCGCCCAGTCCGTCCCTTCGAAGTACCCCTTTGTGCTTCGCGCGAGCAGGAGGGGCTCCCTCCACTCCAGCGCCACGATGGCGAGGTCGGTCTTCCGTGCGCGGGCCCACCGCTTCCCGAGGCTGCGGAGGCCATCGCCCATGAGCCGGACCGTGTCGAGCACGGCGCCGAAACACCACATCGGCGTGGAGTCGATCATCCAGACGGGGTCCGCGCCGACCACCTGGCGCTCCAGGCAGAGTCGCGTCCAGTGCTCGCGCGCGAGTTCGAAGCGGGGCCGCCTCAGGGTCGGGTGGGGAGCCCGCGGAAAGGCCTCGAACTCCCGCGGGGTCTCCTCGTCGGGAGGGCCGCTCGTCCACGGAAGCCGAAGAGCGGCACGCCAGGCCGCCTCCGTGTTGGCGCGCCGCACGGCGCCCACCTGGCTGAGCCCGGCCTCCGAGCGGCGCAGCAGCAACAGCGCGAACAGGAGCGGCGCTGGCCACGCGGCGCGTCCGCCCAGCGTCGCGGCCCGCCACCCCTCCACGAGCCAGGCCGGGAAAAGTAGACTCGAATGCTCTCGAAGGAGCCAGGCAAGGCTGCCCCGCTCGACCAGTCTGTCGTCCACGAGGACGCGATCTTCGAGGGCCAGCGCGGAGAAACGCTTGAGCGGCCCGGGTGCTCCGGTGACGGCGCCTTGCAGGTCATCGGGAGGCGGGTGATACCTGCAAGGCCCCGGTCGGTTGAGGGTGATGGGTAGGTCGCAACTCCCCAATTCCCCGTTCCGGCCGGGGTGTCAACCCACAAAAAAGTGGCGTTCGCGGATAGAGATCGGCGAACGTCTGCTTTCGAGCTTTCCCGAGGCCTGCTAGCGTCTAGTACTGCTCCATCCAGGCCACGGTGGCGGTGCCGTGGAAGGGGTCGTCGACTGCGGTCACCACCTGGATGTCGATATCGGTCGCGCCGCTGTAGTAGAGCTTCCCATTGAGCCCGATCGACGGCGACGAGACATACCCAGTCTGCTCCACGTAGGCGGTGTCGGCGCTGCTGGCGGTTCCGTCGCCATCGGTGTCCATACCGGGCGAACAGTCGAGGAAGTCCAGCGCGTACAGGCGACCCACGCCGATCTCGCAGCTGTCGGTGCTCGGGGTGTAGGTCGGGAAGTACACGGCGCCGGAGTAGACGAGGGGGTCGTCGGTCAGGCGCTCTCCGCCTTCCAGCTGGTAGAATCCGCCCTTCTCGGAGCCGCAGGTCATGGCCTGCGCGGGCGTGGCGCAGGTCGTCGGGTCGGCGTCCTTCATCATGAAGAAGGCGCCTGGATCGCTCGTGGACGCGGAGAGGAAGGGCGAGCCAGTGCCCCAGTAGACGCCGAGTTCGCCAGACTTCAACCACGACGTGGTGATGGCGTAGAAGACCTCGGGACGACTGCCGTAGGGGATGGCCGAACCTGTGCTGCCGTCGTTCTCGTTCACCGCGCCATCGTAGGGATCGTAGAACTCGCACCACTCGAGATTCGACGGGTCGGCGCTGTTCAGCAAGGCCTTGTAGATCCAGGTCGCGCCCTGCGTCGTCGTGCTGCCCGGGCCGGAGTCCGGGTCGTAGGTCACGGTGAGCGGGAAGTAGGCCACGTCAGCGTCACCGTCGGAGTCGTGGTCGACCACGGCGGGGGGCGCGGAGATGTAGGTGTACTCGAGCTTCCCGTCGCCATCGACGTCAAGCGAACTCAAGTAGGTGCTGTCGGGGTGCTCACTGGCCTCGATGTTGTCGCCCGACACCGAGTAGCCCCCGCCGTCGGCGCCGCCGCTGAAGACGTCCTCGCCGATGTCCCACATGTAGAGGCTGCCCTCCACGGAGTCGAAGTAGTCCGTCGTGAGCGAACTGTAGTCGGCGGGTCGACCCGAGCCCCACATCGCCACCCAGCGGTCGCGCGGTGACGAGCCGCTCGCGTCGTAGACGTTGACGAGGGCCGGTCGGCTGGTGGTGTACCCCATGGCCGAGGAGTCGGCGGTGTTCGTCTGCTCCCAGAGGAAGGTCGGCGAGTCGGTGTACGTGATGTCGAGCGCGAGGGTGCGCGTGCCGCCGAGGCCCTGCTGCACCACGACCACGCGACGCCACTCGCAGTCATCGAGGTCGGCTCCGCACTCCTTCACACCGTCGCCATCGAGGTCGATCCACACATCCTGCACGACGGGGGTGCCGTCAAAGAGGAACGTGCGCCCATACCACATCATGTCGATCAGGCCGCCGGCCCACTCCGCGCCTCGATCCCGGAGAATCAGGCTATTCGGAATCCAGGCCCAGAGCTCCTCGCCCGCTTCGTCGGAGGTGGGCGTCGTGTCGTCATCCTCGAGGGCGAAGGCGTGGAGCATGCCGTCGTTCGCGCTCACGAGGACGATGTCGGGCATCACCTCGTTCTCCACCAGGCCGAGGAAGTTCCGGTAGGTGTCGGAGTTCGAGAAGACGTCGTTGCGCTTGGTGACGATGGCGGGTGAGGAGTACGGCGAATCACCAAGCTTCCACCGACCATGTTCGAGGTCGATGTACTTGAACTCGGTCGTGTAGACGCCGCGCGTGAAGTCAACCAGAGCCTGGAGGTCGTCGCTGAGCACCAGCCCGTCGTCAGTCAGGTCGTAGGCGTCGTTCGTCAAGGCCCCAAGAATGTCGGTGGAGTCGTCCATGACGTTGCTCAGCGTGCCCGAGAGCACCACGGAATCGACGAACTCCTTGTCGAAGCTCATCCGCCTCTCGGAGGCATCGGTCAGCATGTAGGTCTCGAGCGACGTGTCGTAGAAGAAGATGTCTCGGTGGCTGAAACCGTCGAGGTCGTCGTCGTTCGACTCCTCCGCCTCGGCGACGCGGCTGTATAGCTTCCAGCCGGCGTCCCACTGCGCGCCGTAGTAGTCGTCGTAGGGTGAGCCTGCGTAGTAGATGAGCTCGCCGTAGGTGCTCGACTCCGGGTCGTCGTCGATCTCGTAGGCGAGCACGTGGCCCTGCGCCAGCGGATGGTCGCCGGTCAACTCATAGTAGGTGTAGATGAGGTAGCTGCCGTTGTTGGCCATCACCGGCGAAGATCGGCTGTAAATGCCAGACAATAGGTCGGCGAGCACGTCGAGTACGCCCGCCATCGCCTCTTCCTTCGTCGCGGCGTTGGTGTACATGCCGTCGCCGCCTGTCGCGTCTGCGGCGCTCTGGAACATCAGGTCCGCAGTGGCTTCACCGTAGGTGTCGGTGGTGTCCAAGCCGAGGCCGATGGTCGACACCGTCATGCGCTGGGTGTCGGTGAGCGAGCTGTGGTCGTGGTTGTAGACGTGGGTGACCAGGTTGTCGTAGTGGCACTCCACGTCGGAGCCGAGCGTGCCACCGCTGGTGTCGCCCGTGGCGTCACAAATCACGTCGGATGGGGGTGCGGCAGCGAAAGACGCCATCGTGCCCTGGTCGTCGTAGACCGCGCGCCCCGACGAGAGCACGATCATGTGCGCGGACGAGCAGTAGTATTGGAAGGGCGACTCTCCCCAGTCGCCGTCGTAGCCGTCGCCGTCGCCGTCAGTCCAGTCCTCCGCCGTGCTCTGCTCGAGGTAGTTGCTGCCGACGAGCTCCACCACCTCGGAGAGGTTGCGCGTGTCGGTTGACCAGGCGGTGAGCGCGTCGAGCGCGGTCGCCATGTCGGCGTAGGACGTGCCCACCGGCACGATCTCGTAGTACGAGAAATCCGAGTCGTTCTCCGCCGTGCCCACCACGCCGTAGCGCACGTCGGTGAAGTGTCGCGACACCTGCTTCACCACGTCGATGGTGTCGGCGAGGCAGGTGTTGCTGGTGTCGGTGAAGCAGTTGCTGCTCATGTTCGCCGACAGGTCGATCACGAAGATCACCGAAGGCGGCACCATCTGGTTGGTGCTGAGCTGTTCGCTCACGCTGTCCGAGGTCGTGGCCGCCGCAGGGGAGGCCAGGAGCGCGAGCAGGGAGAATGGGATGAGGCGAGCGGTCATGGATTACCTCTCGATGCAGGAACTACGCATCACTTTGCGCACGACGGCTGTCGCGCGCGCCTCGGACGCGTTGAGTTGGCTATCGGAACCGGAGTTGTCTTCGAACCACGCGTGGGATTTCATCTCCCAGTAGTCACTGCGGAAGAAGACGTTGCCTTCCTCGGTGCTGTAGCCCGGAGGCGGAGAAGCGCACTTGGTGAACGAGGCGCCGACATCGTAGGTGCCGAGCGGCAGGTCGAGCGACTCGCCCTCGAACCAGCTCTCGGACTCGCCCTCTTCCACCCACGTGATCGGCGCGCCGGTGTCCCAACCCTCGTTCTCGGGCACGTCGAAGAACAGGTTGTACCGAGCGTGATGGGTGCCCGCGTCGGCGGCGTCGGTGACCGCCACGTGACGTCGAGTGTAGGCCGCCACGCGCTGATCGACCCCGGCGATCGACAGCGAGGTGGCGCCGATGATGGTGACCAGGGCGATCAAGATGAGGGCGACCAACATCGCGTAGCCGCGACGGCGGGGGAGAGAGCGCATCTTCACCATTGCAGGGCCCTCATGTTGCGGACAGACACCTCGGAGCTGAGGACCTGCCGGTAGTAGTGATCGGCGTCGCCGCTGCCGCTGTTGTTGGCGAGCGACAATTGCGCCCCCGTGTAGAGGTGGCGAGGGTCTTCGCGCGAAGACCGCGAAACCACCGACATGCGCATCATGTACACGTCATCAGGGTCGTTGCCATCGTCGCCATCGCTGTAGGTGTCGACGCTGTCGTTCCAGGAGCCCGAACCGCAGGGCTCGTCGTTCGCGAAGCAGTATTCGACTTGCAGGTCCTCGATGTGATCGACCACCGGCACGTCGTCGTCGTCAGGCGACTCGTAGTCTAGATCCATCATCAGCACGGGGTGCTCGGTGGAACCCGCGCCGACGCCGTCGCTGTCGTTCGCGTCGATGTAGAAGGTGACGATCTCGGCCCGCGAGCACTCCATCGAGATCGGCATGTTCTCGCCAGACTCGCACACCCCCGCGAAATCGGCCGTGAGTCCCGATGCGGCGTCGACAGTCACCTCGCCGGTCGTGTCGTCCGTAGCCGTGATTTGCCACATGTACGCAGCGCGGTCGGACCTCGCCGTGCCGTCGTAACATAGCAAGTACTCGCCAACCTCAAGCTCCGACACCTTGTCTTTGTACGACGGGGTGGTCGGGTCGAAATGCACGCTCGTGCCGGTGCAGTCGGTGAGGTAGTCCGCGTCGCTGTACATCACCAGCTCGGGGTCCATCGACACGAGCGTGACCGCGTCGGAGCCGAAGGGGCCGTCGCCGTCGTAACTGATAATCACAGGCAGGCTGGAGTCGGTGTTGCCGGAGAGCCCGAGAGCGCCGAGCACCTGGCCGTTGGTCCCCATGCCGGTGTTGCGCGCGCTCCGGGTGAGCACGTCCATCGCGAGGCGGATGTTCTGGTGCATCTCCATCTGCAGGTCCTGATAGAGGAACTGCTTGAGTTGCACCGTGAACAAGTTGTAGAGCGCCGCGACCACGAAGGTGCCGATGGCGATCGCGATCAGAAGCTCGATGAGCGTGAATGCTTGCCGATGGCGAATGATCATCACGCGTCCCTGAAGCGGAAGGTGGAGATCGTCGTCCCGTGCTGGGTGTCGAAGGCGGCATCGTCGTAGGTGCAACGCACCCGGACCCGGGTCCAGGTGGCGTCGTCGTCCATGTCCTCCATGTCCCAGCTCAACATGTAGAGCATGGGACCGAGGTCCTCGGTGTACTCGAACGCGGCGTTGACCTTCAGCGGCTCGCCGTCGGCGTCGGTGCCCAGATTCCAAGTGAGCGGCGACCACATGGTCATCGCCGTGTCGTCGATGTAGCCCTCGCTGAGGTCGCTCGGCCGGCCCGCGGCCTCGGTCCAGTCCATGGCCAGGAGGCGCTCCATCTGGGTCTGCGCCAGGTAGGTGCAGTCCGTGAGGCGACGGGCGTTCATGTTCGAGCGAACCGCCTGACTGTGGAAGCCAAACATGACGATGAGCGAGGCCCCGAGAATGGCCGAGGCCACCATCACCTCGATCAGGGTGAACCCCCCCCTCGATCGCCTCCCCGTCGACCCCCGTGCGAGAAGCTTGGCGCTCATCGGCTCGTTGCCCCCGATCCCACCGAGCCCTCGGGCAGTTCGCTGCGCTCGCCGAACTCCAGTCGGACGAAGCCACTGCGCGCGACGCGCAGGGTGCCCCGCTGGTCGAGTCCCTGGGCCAACGCCCGCTTGTTCACGATCGCCAGCGTGATGTAGCCCCCGTCGAAGTCGCCCGCCGGGTTGCCCACCCAGCCTCGGGGCGTGAAGACGATGCTGTCGTCCTCGATGTCGCCCCACATCGCGAGGCTGATGCCGGCCGTCTCGTTCTCGCCGTCGATCTCGAGGCTACGGATGCCTTCCGACTCGTTGATGACGCCGTCGAGGTCGGCGGGGAGCGTGTCCCACTCGGTGCTCCCGCTCGACCGGTCGCCCAGCTGCAACCGCCACGCCCCGTGCTGGGCGTCAGAGGGGTCGAGTTCCGCGTCGCCTTCCACGAGGAGAAGCCGGGTTTCCCGGTTGCTGTCGACCGCGAGGGTCCGGAGGGTGACGATGTCGTTGTAGAGCATCTTCGAGGCGCCGATCATCCTATGAGAAGAGATGCGATCTTGCAGTACCCCCCAGCCGATGGCGCTGAGGATGCCCACGATGGCGACGGCGATGGAGAGCTCGACCAAAGTGGACGCACCGCGCATGTATGCAAGAAACGTTCCACCAGGAAAGACCCCTTCCCGCCGTCGACACGCGCCAGGCGGAGGGAAAAGTTTTCCCAGTTGGCGAATCACTGCCCACTCCCGGCTGGACCGGCGGGGCAGGAAGCGTCGAGGTAGGCTCGCCGCCGACGCACCTCGCGGCGCGCGTCTGCCACTTCCAGCGCGTGGATGCCGGCCGCCTGCGCCCGGTCGAGCTCGGCGTCGGCCTCGAGAAGCCAGGCACGGACCGGCCCCGCGTCGCCACAGTTGTCGCGACCGACCCGACCGTCGCTACTTGCCATCAGGGCGTGGGCTCGAGTGAGCTGCGCCGTCGCGCGCTCGCGCGGCGTCCCGGCGCTCGACACTGCACGGTCGGCCGCTGCCAGCGCGTCCTCGGGGCGACTCGCCCGCAGGAGCACCGCCGCCTTGGTCTGATGTGCCACGGTGTCTTCGGGCTCGAGCGCTAGGAGCGCGTCGAGTCGCGACACGGCGGCGTCGTACTTGCCCTCGCGCATGTCGAGCAACGCCACTGACTGCACGGTGCGGGCATCGGTGGGCGCGAGAACGAGGGCAGCTTCGAAGTGTTTGCGCGCGGCGGGCACATCGCCCCGCGCCGCAGCGACACTCCCGAGGCCACGGTGGCCGAGCAGACTCTCCGGGTGGGCGCGCGTCAGTTGCACGAAGGCATCCTCGGCGGCCGGCTGCTCCCCCGCCATGTAGAAGGTCCAGCCAAGACCGTACAGGGCCTGCGCGTCGGCCGGGTCGGCCTCGAGCGCGGCACGGAACTCGCGCTCGGCGCCCACGAAGTCGTCGTGACTGAGAGCCTCCTCTCCACGTTCGACCGCGCTGCTGCAGGCCAGCAAGAGCGCGAGGATCATGGCTCGATCCCGTAGTCGCGGATCTTGTAGAGCAAGGCCTTGTAGGACAGCTCGAGTGCCCTGGCCGCAGCGGACTTGTTGCCCTCGTGCAGTCGGAGGGCCTGCTCGATCAACGACTTTTCCAGCGCCGCCGTGCGTACAGGGATTGACAGCACATCGTCACCTGGCGCCCCTCGGGGCGCGCTACGAACCTCGGCGGGGAGCGCGTCGACCTCGACCACCTCGCCGTCCGACAAGAGCAACGCCCGTTCCAGGGCATTTTCAAGTTGCCGCACGTTTCCCGGCCACGGGTGCGCCAGCACGGCACGCATCGCCTCCTCGGCCAGTCTGGGCCGGGGCAAGCGCATCCGCGCGCTCACCGCCGCGAGGAGGTGGTCGACGAGAAGCGGAATGTCGTCACGACGTTCGCGCAAGGGCGGCAAATGCAGGTGGACCACCGCGATGCGGTAAAAAAGGTCCTCGCGGAACGCAGGCGGCTGCAGCGATCGAGCCGTGGCGGTGACGATGCGCACGTCGACGCGGGTGTCGGACGTGTCGGCGAGGCGGCGCACCGATCCCTCCTGGAGCGTGCGAAGCAGCTTCGATTGGAGCGCCGCGGGCAGGTCGCCGATCTCGTCGAGGAAAAGTGTGCCCCCGTCAGCTTGCTCGAAGAAACCCTCGTGATCGCGGACCGCCCCGGTGAACGCTCCCCGCCGGTAGCCGAATAGCTCGCTCTCCAGCAGCGACTCCGGGATGGCGGCGCAATTCACCGCCACCCAGGGACGATCTCGTCGGGGCGACAAGCGGTGGATGGCCCGCGCGAGCAGTTCCTTGCCGGTGCCGCTCTCGCCCGTGAGCAGCACGCTGCTATCATGGGTCGCGACACGGCTAAGCACGCGTAGCACCTCCCGCACGGCGGGCGATCGCCCCACGAAGCCCTCCACGGGCTCACCCGAGCGCTCGGCCAGGCGGGCATTTTCCAACGCGAGACGGCTGCGCTCGGCGGCGATCTGCTCGCGCTCCACGAGCTTACTGAGCGTGAGCACGATCTCGTCGGCCTTGAAGGGCTTGTTGACGTAGTCATAGGCGCCACGCCGCATCGCCTCCAGCGCTGTGTCCATGCTGCCGTAGGCGCTCATCATCACCACGGGGGGGGCGCCAGCCGGGAGGGCGTCGAGGAAGGCCAGGCCATCCATTTCGGGCATGCGAATGTCACACAAGACGATGTCGGCGGCCTGCAACTTGCCCAGCGCCTCGCGCCCGTTGGACGCCGTCACCACGGCGTAGCCGGCGCGGGAGAGGATCAGCTCCAGGAGATGGCGCAGGTTTTCCTCGTCGTCGACGACGAGCACCCGCAACACGGGCAACATCGCCCCAAGGATACCGTGTCTGGCGTGCGTGTCCTGCAACTCGTCCACGGCTACCCACCGCGCGAACGCGCGGGGACCGAGGTGTACGCCGCTCGCCTCGCCGATCGCCTGCGGGCACTGGGTCACGACGTGCATACCCTCGCCGCGACCCAGCGTCCCGGCGCGCCGATGTACACGCTCGAGGAGGAGCCCGGCCTCGGTCGGGTGGTGCAGAACGCGCCCTACGCCGGCATCCGAGCGGGCGAGCGCGACCGTGCCGTAGAGCACATCGTCGAGGCGTTGACGGCGCGTACTCGACCTCACCTGATCCTCGTGCAGCATCTCCGCGGACTGAGTTGTCGACTCCCGGTCGAGGTCCCCGTGGCCTGGATGCTCCACGACGCCTGGGCCTGGTGTCCCGCCGGCGGGCTCCTGCTTCGCGATGGCGCGCCGTGTCCAGGACCGGGCGTCGCATGCCCAGCCTGTGCCTCGCGGTGGGCAAAGGACGGCCTGCTCATCGACGCGGCCCTCGGCATCGCCGGACGACTGTCCCGGGTTGTGCCGGCCGAGGCGCTCCACCGGGCCTACCGGCGTCTCCCGGCGTCGTTGCGCGCGACCGCAGCCCGTGGATCGCGGCAGCTCAGCCCCCAGGCGCTGGCCAGCCGAGACGCGAATATCCGGGCACTCGCCGCCCGAGCGAAGCTCTACGCCCCCTCGACTTGGCTGGCCGAGGCCGCCGCGAAGCAGGGCTTCCCCCGGCCCGAGGTGCTTCCTCATGGCATCGACGCCCCTCGCCTGTCCCGCCGCGACGGGCCTTTCGTCTTTCTCGGCACGATCGCGCCACACAAGGGCCCCGCGCTGGTCGTCGAGGCCCACCGGCGCTCGGGGATGTCGCGACAGCTGATTATACACGGCCCCCCGGGCCCAGACGCCGCATACAACGCGGCCGTGCCCTCGCGCGGCCCCGTCGACGATCCTTTCCCCCTGCTGGCGGGCGCCCGCGCGCTGATCCTGGGCTCCATCTGGCCCGAGAACGCGCCGCTGGTGGTGCTCGAGGCCCGCGCAATGGGCTGCCCGGTGGTCGCGCCGGCCATCGGTGGCCTCCCGGAGATCGTGACCGACGGGGTGGACGGGTGGCTCTACCCGCCCGGAGACCTCGATGCTCTCGCGGCCTGCCTACGCAGAATCGAGCAGGAACCCAGCCTCCCCGTGACGCGACCGCCGAGCTTCGCGGACCACGTCGACCGGCTGGTGGTTAGCCTTGAGGCATGGCTCAGTCGCTCGAAGAGGCGCAGTCCGTCGTAGACAGCTTCTTGATGCGCCTCGGGCTCGACGGCGACGTATCGGACGAGGGCTTCTGGACCGCGCGCTGTGGCTCCACGGTGCTGGTCTTGTCTGCCTTCACCGCCGAGGGCCACCACTACGTGCGCATCGCGGCTCTCGTCGTGCTCGGCGCCCGCGGGAGCCTCGATCTCCTCACGCGACTCTTGCGACTCAATGCCGAGGCGCGGCTGGGCGCGTTCCAGCTTTTCGACGACCAGACCGTCGCCTTCACCCACACCCTGCAGCTCGATGGGCTCTCCTTCGAGCATTTCGAGAACGCGCTCCACTACGTGGCCCGCGTGGCCGACGATCACGACGAGGCCATCTCCGCGCTCGCTGGGGGCATGCGCGGCGACGACCTGCTCGAAGCCCGCGGCGACGACTGACACCCGGCATGCGCATCGTCCACGTCTCGCACGCGTGGGAAGGCGGGGGTAGCGGGCTCTATGCGGCGGCCCTCGCGGACGCGCAGCAACGCCTCGGTCACGACGTCTCGCGGTTCGGACCGGTCCGGCGGCGGGAGCGTGGATTCCGGGCCTCCTGGTCGTCTCCCGAGGTGGAGTTGGCCTTCGCCGATGCCGCGCGGGGCGCTGAGATCGTTCATATTCACCACCTCTCTGGGCTCTCGCTCGACCTGCCGCGGATGGCGCGCGAGGCGGGCGCGGGGGTCTTCGTGACCCTGCACGACTACTGGCTCGCCTGCGCGCGCGGACAACTCGTCGACGCGGGCGGCGAGCGCTGTCCTGGACCCGACATCGATCGCTGCGCTCGGTGCCTCGCGCCTCACCTCTGGGCCCCCTTGCCCGCGTCGACCCACCTCCCGCTGCGGCGGGCCCCCGTCGCCGACCGACTCAACGCATGGTCACTGATGCGCGAGCAGGTCGACACCTTTCTCGCGCCGAGCTTGCATGTCGGGAAACGGCTCATCGTCGATGCGGTGTCCTGCCCACTGCCGCTGTTGCACCCCATCCGACCTGCGGCCACCGCCGCCCCGGGCCCGATCCGATTCCTCTTCGCCGGGGCGTTGATCCCCACCAAGGGACCTCACGTGGTGCTCGAGGCCTTCGCCGCCTTGCCCGCCGGCGCCGGGACGCTCCGCCTGCTCGGACCCGCACCGCCCTACGATGGGCGCCGCGACTACGCCGAGCGCCTTGCGCACCGGGTGGCCGAGTTGCCTGGAGCCAGCCTCGAGCCCGCTGCCCCGCACCCAGCGATGGAGGCGATCCTCCACGAGGCCGACGTGCTGCTCGTACCTAGCCTCTGGGAGGAGAATGCACCCCTGGTGGTGATTGAGGCACTCGCGGCAGGGCTGCGCGTGGTGGCCAGCGATCTCGGTGGTATCAGCGAGATCGCGCCCACGGCGACGCTCGTGGAGCCCGGCACGGCGCGCGCCTGGCGCTCAGCCATGGCGGCCGAAATTCGCCGCGGGCGGGGTCGAAACTCACCGATACTTCGCGACGACATGCCCACGCACGCCGCTAGACTGCTCGCGCTCTATGCCCGACGCCGCACCTGAGGCCCCATGCTCCTGACGCTTACGCTCGCGCTCGCCGACGACGCCACATTGGCCGCCTGTTGCCGGGCCGGTGGTGCGAGCGCGTGTCCATCCACGCTCGCCCTGCGCACGGAGAAATCGTCGCTCGACGCCATCGGCCTCGGCTACGAACTGGCCGGAGCCTGGCAGCTCAGCTGCTCAGGAAAGAGCAAATGGGACGGCGGTTTTCTCGCCGACGTCGACAATGACCCGGGCTTCGGACAGGTACTGACCGCCGTCACACCCCTGGCGATGCACTGCTTCGCGCAGGCCTGTGCTCTCCCCGAGGGCGCCTGCATCGGCGACCCTGATGCCAGCGGCAACTTCGCGGTCATCGACTGTGCCTCGAGCCTGCCTGTCGACCACGGCGGGCTCGCGAGGGCGCCCCAGGGCGACAAGGACGCGAAGACAGTGGTGGTGATCGACGGCAAGCCGCTGGTCGCGGCCACGGTGGTGGGCACGCCGCCGCCGGCTGCCTACACGCCCCAGCCCGCGTACGAACCCTCGTCCTACGCCGCGCCCGCGTTGACGACACCCGCCTACTCGGCGCCAACCGCGCCGCCTCCACCGGTCGCGCCCGCCGCTCCGGTCGCGCTCGACCTCCCCGCCGACCCGCCCGACCCTTGCACCCCGGCGCCCGACGCCGTTCGCGCGGAGAGTCGCAAGCGGGTGGGCACGGGCGACGAGTACCGCATCACCGGCCGCGTCGACGAGGCGCTGCGCGACTACAAGGCCGCGCTCACGATGGACAAGTGCAACGGCTACGCCTGGATGAGCCTCTCGATGCTCGCCAACGGGCAGGGACGCACCGACCTCGGCATCCGCGCGCTGCGCAACACCACCCGGCTCTTGCCCGCCCACCCCGGCGCCTTCCTCATGCTGGGGAAGGCCTACGAGAGCTTCGGCCAGCGGACCCTGGCCGCCGACGCGTACCGCAAGGCGAGTGAGCTCGCGCCGTCCAACGCCGAGGCCATCGAGGGCTACATGCGCACCCGCGGGGGGTAGGCGGAGGATAAGCGCGCCGGCATGACGCCCGCCCCCGACGACGGCTTCAGCATCGTCGAACTCATCTTCGCCGCCGATCTCGTCGTCCAGCTCGTACTCTTCGGCCTCCTCGGCATGTCGATCGCCTGCTGGGGCATCATCCTCAACAAGTGGAACGTGGTGCGCCGCGCGCAGGCCCAGTCCGCCGGGTTCACGGAGGCGTTCTGGAAGGCCGCCAGCCTCGACGACATCTACCAGCGCACCGGCCGCTGGCCGAGCAGCCCCGTCGCCGAGGTATTCAAGGCCGGCTACGTCGAGCTGGGGCGCCTGACCTCCGGCGGTCAACACGGACAAATGGACCTCGGCCTCACCGAGAACATCGAGCGCGCCTTACGACGCGCCGCCAACGTGGAGCTGGCGCAGCTCGAGCGCCTCATCCCCTTCCTCGCCACGACCGGCAGCACGGCGCCGTTCATCGGTCTGTTGGCACCGTCTGGGGGATCCTGCGCGCGTTCCAGAAGATCGGGGCCACCGGGCAGGCCAACATCCAGACCGTAGGCCCCGACATCGCGCACGCGCTCGTGGCCACGGCGGTGGGTCTGCTCGCCGCCATTCCCGCCGTGATGGCGTACAACTACTTCAACACCCGGATCAAGCACGTGGCCGGCGAGATCGACGCCTTCTCGTCGGACTTCCTGAACATCGTCAAGCGTCACTACCGGGGGAGGTAGACCGTGGGCATGTCGGGGCCGTCCCGCGACGGCGGCATGATGTCGTAGATCAACGTCACGCCGTTCGTCGAGGTGTTGATGGTCTTGCTCATCATCTTCTTGGTCACCGCGCCCTTGATGGTCACCGGGGTGGAGATCGACCTCCCGAGC
>SXON01000116.1 GCA_005778355.1 Pseudomonadota bacterium
AATGAACCTTGATAAATTGTTTGGCTACCAGGAACCATATAACTTGTCTTTCCATTTAACCACCATAAGTATCCGTAGGAAAGATTGATGTTTTGAGAAGGAGTGCGCCTGCCCCAGGACGGTCGCATCAAGCTGAAGATGGGCAAGGGCAAGGAGATGGACTTCCGCGTGAGCATCTGCCCGGTGCTCTGGGGCGAGAAGACCGTCATGCGGCTCCTCGACAAGTCGAACCTCCAGCTCGACATGACGAAGCTCGGCTTCGAGGAGAGCATCCTTCGGAGCTTCAAGGAAGCGATCAACAAGCCCTACGGCATGATCCTGGTCACCGGCCCGACGGGCTCCGGCAAGACGACGACCCTGTACTCCACGCTGTCGGAGCTCAACAAGAGCACGCACAACATCAGCACCGCCGAAGACCCGATCGAGTACAACCTCTACGGCATCAACCAGGTGCAGATGCACGACGAGATCGGCCTCAACTTCTCAGCCGCCCTCCGGTGCTTCTTGCGGCAAGACCCCGACATCATCATGGTCGGCGAAATCCGAGACTTCGAGACGGCGGAGATCGCCGTCAAGGCCGCGCTCACAGGCCATCTCGTGCTCTCCACGCTGCACACCAACGACGCACCGTCCACCGTGTCGCGCCTGTTGAACATGGGTATCGAGCCCTTCCTGGTGGCCTCGTCGGTCAACCTCATCGGCGCCCAGCGCCTCGTGCGCAAGCTCTGCGCCGACTGCAAGGCCCCGGTGGAGGTCACCCGGCAGCAGCTCATCGACATCGGCATCCCTCCGGAGGAGGCCGACAGCGTGAAGCCCATGCGCGGTCAGGGATGCCGGACGTGCAACAACACGGGCTACAAGGGACGAATCGCGGTGTACGAGATCATGGTGGCCAACGACGAGGTGAAGGAGTTCGTGCTCAACGGCGCGTCGACGC
The DNA here is from genome assembly GCA_005778355.1 of Pseudomonadota bacterium. Taxonomy (GTDB): domain Bacteria; phylum Myxococcota_A; class UBA796; order UBA796; family SXON01; genus SXON01. Next base: position 938 of record SXON01000116.1, read on the forward strand.
TGGAGCTCAAGCGCGAGGCCATTCGCCAGGGCATGAAGACCTTGCGCATGTCGGCGCTCACCAAGTTCCGCGAGGGAATGACCTCTCTGGAAGAGGTCGTGCGCGTGACGGCGCCGGACTAGGCGGGAGGCTGTAGGCGGGAGGCTGGAGGGGGTGGCGATTCACCGTCGGTGGCGCGGGATGGGGGCGTGGGCGATGGGGCTCGGCCTTGTCGCCTGGGCGTGTTCGCCTGCGCCACCGGGGAAGGCGGAGAAGCGGGCTAAGAAGGAGAAGAATGGCGAGGCGGCGCTCGTGGACTGGGCCGCCGTGCCGCAGGCCTTGGCAGCGAACGACGCCGCTCTCCTGGCCAAGGCGCTCGGACAGCTGTCAGCGCCGCCGCCTGCGCGCGGGACGGCGCCCGACATCGCGGTGATCGTGCTCGACACGGTGCGGGCCGACCACCTCGGCGTGTACGGCTATGATCGCGACACCTCGCCCCGGCTCGACCGCTGGGCCGCGGGTGCGAAAGTGTACACGCGAGCCTACGCCGACGGGCCGTGGACGCTGCCATCCCACGCCTCGATGTTCACAGGCCTCCCGGCCCGTGCCCACGCCGCGCGGAGCCTCGACATGAGCGACCCGCGAAAGGGCGCGCCGCTCGATCTGGCCTTCGAGACCGTGCCGGAGCGCCTTCGTGCCGCCGGCTACGCCACCGTCGGCATCGCCGGCAACCGTGCCTTCCTCGACCCGGCCTACCAGCTCGACCAGGGCTTCGATGCCTGGCTCTGCAACAACCTGGAAGAGGACAGCCGCGGGGTTGGCTACAACGCCGCCGACCGAGTGGCGCCGCTCGCACGCACGGTCGGGGTGCGCGAGGAACGTCCCACGTTCTTGTTCCTCAACTTCATGGATGCCCACACACCCTACAAGGCGCGTCGCGGCTACGTGAAAGAGCCCTCGAAGCTGGTGAAGAAAGTGATTCCCGGCAACAAGGGCTTCCGCAAGGCAGCCACCGCGCTGATGCGCGGCAAGCCCATCGACCCCGCCTACGCGGCGAGCTGGGTGGAGGCCTACGACAGCGAGCTCCGGTTCCTCGACGAGCACCTCGCCACCGTGCTCGACGCCCTCGGTGCCTACGAGTACGTGTTCGTGCTCGCCGATCACGGCGAGTACCTTGGCGAGCACGCGCTGGTCGAGCACGCGAAGGACGTCTACGAGCCCGTGATCCACGTGCCCTTCATGGTGAAGGGGCCCGGCTACGCACCAGGACGAGACGAGCGCATGATCCAGACGCACGACCTCGCGTGGATGGTGCTCGAGGCGGCGGGGCTCCCCGTGCCAAAGGAAATGGAGCGCACCACCGACCTCGCGGTGTCGGAGCTGCACTACACGCTGAAAAAAGACCTGGGCAACGCGGACTACGGCGAGCGCTTCAACCGCATCCGTCGGGCCTACGTGAGCGGCCAAGCCAAGTTGATCGCCGGCTCCGACGCGCACGAGGAGCGCTACGACCTCGCGGTCGACCCCGGGGAGACCAAGCCAAGCGCAAGCTTGCCCGCGTTGTTTGATGGCCTCGACGCTCGCTGGACGGCGTCGCACCCCGAACGCCCCGTCGTCCCGCAGAGCGGCTCGCCAGCCGAGCCCTCCGACGAGCAGCTGCGCGCGCTGGGCTACGTGGAGTGAACATGGTCCCCCTCCCCACCCTGGCCCCGAGCCTCGACGAGTTCCGCGCTGCCCTCGCCGCCCTCCCGCTCGATGCGCAGCGCAATTTCATGCACGGACTCCCCAAGCGGGAGATGCGCAAGCTCTGGGAGGCGGGATCGCCCGTCTCGCTCGACGAGATGATCGGCGTCGAGGGTGAGATCGTGGTGCAGGAGGGGCAGAACGACCTTCTGCCCTTCTTCGATCGCTTCGAGAAGCACGTGGTGCGTCGCGAGGGCGGGGCGCAAGGCATCAACGTGCAGCGCTTCGCGTGGGTCACCGGCCCCGGGCACTTCACCTTGAGGCAGGAGGGGAGCGAGGTGTGGTTCGACTACACCGTCGTGCCCGCCACGTCGCCCGAGGGCTGGCCGGCCGTGGTGCCGAACGACCAGGGCCTCTCGAAGCTCGTGTATGGCCACATGATCGACCGGGTGCGTGGCGTGGTGCCGGGCATGACCGTGGGCAAGGTGTTTCGCCACGGCAAGCCCGAGGAACACTACTTCATGCTGTCGCGACGGTAGCCAGCGTCGGGCTGGGCACCCCGGAGCGCCTCTCGCGCCGTGTAGACCGCCATGCGAAGTGCGAACGCGGCGCCATCGAGACCACCGTGCTGCGAGTCGCCGCCGGCGCGGGCGTTCATCGACACGGGCACCTCGGTGACCCGCCAGCCGCGTCGCACCGCGCGGACGAGCACGTTCGCGTCGGCAACGTCGGGCGGGTAGTCATCGGCGAAGCTCTCGAAGACGGGGCGCCGCAGCGCGCGCATGCCGCTGGTGACGTCGCGAAGTCGTTGTCGCGACAGGATACTGGCCCAGACCCCGAGCACGTGGATGGCGGCGCGACGTGCAACGGGGATGGGGTAGCCGGGGTTGCCGAGGAACCGACTGCCGATCGCGAGGTCGGCGTGCGCAAGGGCCGCCAGCAAGCGAGGCACGGCATCGGGCGGGTGTTGGCCGTCGGCGTCGAGGGTGACCACCCAGTCCGCACCTCGATCACGGGCGTGCACAAAGCCTACACGCGTGGCGATGGCGTAGCCGGGCGCCGAGTGGATCACTTCCGCGCCCGCCGCGCGCGCGGCGTGGACGGTGTCGTCGGTCGAGGCGTTCTCGACCACGACCACCGGCACGCCGGGGAGGGCCACCCGGCAGGCGCGCACCACGGCGCCCACGCGCGGGCCCTCGTCGCGGGCTGGGATGATCACCATCGGCCGCGAGTATAAGCGCTACCGATGCGCGCGCTGCTCCTCGGTCTTGCCCTTGCTGCCGACACCGCCGACAGCGCCGATACCGCGACCCCCTACGACGAGGACGGTGATCGCTACAGCGTGGCCGACGGTGACTGCAACGACCAGGACGCGCGCGTGTACCCGGGGCACGTCGAAGACTGCGACGGCCTCGACAACGACTGCAACCTCCAGGCGGACGAGGGATGTCCCGTGCCCCCGGTCGGCGAGGGTTGTGACTGCGGGTCGTCCGCCGGGCTTGGGTTGTTTCCGGGGCTCCTGGTCGCTGCCCTGGCTAGGCGCCCGCGATCTTCTTCTGCAACTCGCCGCTCTGGAACATCTCCATCATGATGTCGGAGCCGCCCACGAACTCGCCGCGCACGTAGAGCTGGGGGATAGTGGGCCAGTTGGAGTAGGCCTTCACGCCCTCGCGGATCTCGCCGTCGGCGAGCACGTTGACGTGGTGAAACTTCGTGCCACACTGCTGGAGGATGGCGGTGGCGCGCGCAGAGAAACCACACTGGGGGAACATCGGCGTGCCCTTCATGAAGAGCACCACGTCGTTGCCCTTCACGATCTGCTCGATCTGCTCGTTGACGCTCATTTCAGGCTCCATTCTTCGCGTGGGGTGACTTGGCCCACTGCTCGGGGGTGTAGGTCTTGAGTTGGAGGGCGTGGATGTCGGTGCCCATGTGCCGCCCGAGGGCACGGTAGACCGCCTGGTGTTGCTGCACCAGAGACTGGCTGGCGAAGCTCGGCGCCATCACGTCGCCGGCGAAGTGCTCGCCGTCGCCTGCGTCGTCGGCGATGACCGCCACCGCGCCGGGCAGCGCGGCCTCGATGAGCCGTTTGATCTCGGAAGCATGAAACATGGGGCACTCCCGCGCCGTTGCTAATCGCCCCGGCGCGTGGCGGGTAGCCATGTCGGTGTGGGCAAGCGCACGGGACGCGTCGCTCGCAGGTTAGCTCCGGCGGCGTGATCGCCACCCTGCTCGGCCTGTTTGGCTTCCTCCAGGTGCTGGTCTGGGCGGCCTTCGTGAGCGCCCAGATCTACCCCTTCGCCGTGGTGCCCCGGGGCAAGCGAGAACGTTTCACGATCTGGCCGGCGCGGATGTTCGGCTGGCTCTGCGTGTACGTCACCTGCCTCGCCCGGGTGACGGTCGTGGGGCTCGAGAACCTGCCGCGGAAACGAGGCTACCTCGTCGTGAGTAATCACCGCTCGTGGATGGACGTGGGGCTGCTCATCCTCCACACGCGTTCCCTCGGCATCTCCAAGAAAGAGATCGCCTATGTCCCATTTTTTGGCCTCGCCGGCTACCTGGCGGGCGTGATCTTCTTCGACCGGAAGAGCAGGTTGTCTCGTGGCCGGGTGATCGAGGACGCGCTCAACCTCCTGCACGCCGGCGCCAACCTCCACGTCTTCCCCGAGGGCACGCGAACTCGCGACGGTCGAATCGGCGAGAAGGTGTACCTGCGGCTGTTGTCCTCGTGTCACCAGTCGGGGATCGAGGTCGTTCCCGCCTGCGTGTGGGGGACCGATCGCGCGGTGCCGCCCACCGGCCTCGCTCTGCACCTGCGGCAAGAGGTAGGGCTCGAGATTGGCGCCCCGCTCGACCCGGCCGCCTACAGCTCGGGCGCGGACTACGCCCGCGACACATGGGCGCGCGTGGTGTCGATGGCGCGGGCCCGAGGTGCCGACGAGCTCGTCAGCCCCGCAACTCCGCCTTCACCGCCGCGATCCGCGACCTGATCCACGCCTCGGGGTGGGCGTCGTAGTCAGGCTCGGGCGAGGCCGGGAAGGTGGCGCCGCGCGCGCTCGCCACCAGGGCGCCGAGGCCGTCGGGACGCAAGGCAGCGCGGGCATCGGCTGCGGATCCGCCCTGCGCGCCAAATCCAGGAACCAGGAACCAGGTGCCGGGCATCTCGGCGCGCAGTGATTGCACGTCTTCCCGCTTGGTGGCGCCGACCACGGCACCAACGGGCCCAAGCCCCGGCCCGCGGCGCTGGTTCTCAGCCTCGATCCACCCGGCGAGGTCGTCGCGCACCGTGCCCTGCCAGCGGTGGCTACCGGGATTCGAGGTCCGCAAGAGCACGAAGAGACCGCGGGCGTGACGGTCGGCCACGTCGAGGAAGGGCTCCAGCGTGTCGGGCCCGAGGAAGGGGTTCACCGTGAGCGCGTCGCAGGGGAATGGCGCCGCCGGCGCGAGCGTGGCACTCGCGTAGGCGGCGGCGGTGCTGCCGATGTCGCCGCGCTTGGCGTCGCCGATCACCAGGAGGCCCCGCTCGCGAGCCAAGCGGCATGTATCAGCGAGTATCACCATGCCCGG
>SXON01000117.1 GCA_005778355.1 Pseudomonadota bacterium
GAGTTCTCCGCTGGTCGTGGCGCGATGGACCTGCTCGTCGAGTACGGACCGGATCGCTTCGCCGTCGAGCTCAAGCGCGTCCGCGCGCGCGACTCGCTCGACACGGTCGTGGACGATGGGGTGGCGCAGCTGGGGAGATACCTCGACACGGTGGGGCTGGACCAGGGCTGGCTGGTGGTGTTCGACGTGCGCCTCGGCCGGAGCTGGGGGGACCGGCTCTGGGAGAGATCGGCCACGACGGGCGGCAAGCGGGTGATCGTGCTGGGCGCCTAGCGCAGCGGGCTGTCCGGTCGCCCCGCGCCGCGACGTCTGTGGCGCATGGTCCCCTACCTCCGCGTCGTCGTCACGACCCGCTGCGGGCTCCGCTGCGCCTACTGCCACGCCGAGGGCGACCCGGTGTCGGCCGGCGATCTCGACGCGCCCACGCTCTCGGCGCTCATCAACGCTCTGGTCGACACCGGCGCCCGCAAGATCAAGTTCCTCGGCGGCGAGCCGCTGCTACGCGCCGACCTGCCGGAGGTGATCCGCGCCGTGAATCGCCCGGGCATCGACCTGTCGGTGATCACCTCGGGGACAGCCCCACTCGCCAACCTCGACGCCTGCTTCGCCGCCGGGCTGCACCGGGCCAACATCAGCGTGCACGGCTTCACGCGTGAGGCCTTCGCCCTCCGGCGAGGCAACGCGCGGGCCTTCGCCCTCCGCGAGGCCACCCTCGCCCGACTCTTGGAGCTCGGGCGTCCGCTCAAGCTCAACTACGTGTACGGCAACACCTCGGACCTGCCTGATCTCGACGCGCTCCTGGCCTGGGCGGCCGGTCGTCCCCTCGTGGTCAACGTGCTCGACGATCTCAACGGCCCCGTGGGACCGGACGGCGTGCGCGCCGCCGTCTGCCAGCTCCGGGGGGCGCCGAGAGGCGAGCGCGAGGAGCCCGACCCCTACAGCCTCCCCACCCGGCGCCTGTCGTGGGCCGACGGGCTCGAGGTGGAGATCAAGCACCAGCGCCTCGGGCAGCTCGCCCCGTGGCGCGCGTGTGCGGCCTGCCCGCGGCGTGAGCGCTGTGGCGAGGGCATCGACGCCATCCGCCTCGCCCACGACGGCGTTCTGCGGCCTTGCATGGACCGTCCCGACCTCGGCACCCCGCTCGTCCCCGTGCTCGGCGCGGGTGGCCCCGCGGCGGTGACCGCGGCGGCGCGCTGCTTCACCGAGGGGGCCCGCGCATGACCATCGTGATCGCCGGTCCCCACGGCGTGGGAAAGACGACAGTCGGCACCGCCCTGGCCGCGCGACTGGGTTGCCCCTTCCACGAAGAGCTGGGCTACCTGCTCGCCCGTACCTGTCGGCCGGCGGGCTGCACGGCGGAGGCGGCGCAGGAGGGGCTCGACCGGGCGATTTTCGAGGCTGAGCTGGCCCGCGACGAGGCCTGGAACCCCACCCAGGCGCGCGTCGTCGAGACCTGGCACGTGGGCAACCTCGCCTACGCGCGCGAGCGAAGCCCGTCCGTGGCCGCCGAGTACCTGCCTCGCGTGTGCGCGGCGGTGGCGCGCCTGCGCCCGGTGCTCCTGGTCCTCGACGCCGCTGACAGCGTGCTTCGCGCGCGCCAGCACGAGCCCGGAGCCAGCGCCTTCTTCGCCGCGGTGGGACGGTCGTGCGCGCCCATCGGTCGCGAGCTGGGACTGCGCTCGGTCGTTCCCGTCTTCACCGACGTCCTGTCCGAAGACCAGGCCGTCACGCGTCTACTGCACACCCTGGAGACCATCCGATGAGCGCTCGGTACTACCTGACCCCCATGGGCCGCGTCCGGCTCGAGCAGCGTGCCGCCGCGGCGCGCGAGGCCTACATGAAAGTGTGCGCCGACAACCCCGACGCGCTCGAGTCCGGCGACACCTCCGGCTGGCACGACAACTTCGCCTTCGAGGAGAACCTCCGCCAGATGCACCAGCTCGCCCGCCGCGTGCGGGAGCTCGAGGAGATCCTCCAGTTCGCCGAGGTCGTCCCGCCTCACCCGAGCCCCGACCGGGCCTACATCGGCACCCGCGTGTGCTGGCGATACGCCGACGAGGAACAGGAGCGCGTGGCGCTCATCGCCGGCTACGACGACGGCGACGCCGACCGGGGGCGACTGTCCTACAACTCGCCTCTCGGGCGCTGCATCGTGGGCGCCGAGCCCGGCGAGTCGCGCGAGTTCTGGAACAACGGGACGCGCCGCGAGATCGAGATCGTCACGGTGGAGCCCTTCGCCGAGGCCTGAGTCCGGAAGCCCGGCCGGCCGCGTCTACCCCACACCCGGAGCCAAGCATGAAGATCCTCGCCACCGACCTGTTCCGCGCTCGTCTCGACGAGGCCGCCAAGCGCCACCCCGCCGCCCGTGCCACCGTGCAGCAACGACTGCGGGAGCTCGTGGATGACGGCGTGGCCCGCCAGTCGAAGAAGCTCAAGGGAAGCCCCGGTTTCTGGTCGTCACGCATCCACGACGACTTGCGGCTCTTGTGGCAGCGCGGCGAGTACAACGGTGAGAGCGCGGTGTACCTCATCACGGTGGGCGACCACGACCACGTGTTCGAGGAGGCCAAGCGCATCCGGCCCGACGGCTGGGCCGACTTCGCGCTCGACGACGAGGTGGAGGCGGACACGCCGTGGCGGGTCGTTGGGTCGGCGCCGGCCCCTTCGAACACGCGTTTCTCGAAGCTCGATGCGAGCGCGAACGCGTATGAACTGGCGCTCACCGAGGAGCAGGAGTTGCTCGCCGATGAGCTGCTGGAAGGGCCGATGCTGCTCACCGGGCCGGCGGGCTGCGGCAAGACGACCGTCCTCGCCCACAAGGCGGTGCGGATGGCCTCGTTGTTCTCCCACCCCATGTTGATCGTCACCTTCCACGAGCCCCTCGCCTTGTACACGCGCGGCATGATCGAGGAGCTCCACGGGGGGCTGATGGCCGGGCAGGTGCACGTCCGGTCCTTTCGTGAGCTCATCGACGAGACCTGGGGCCTCGCTCGACCCGGCACGGTGGCTCCGTACATCGACCCGGAGGTGCTTCGCGCCCGGGTGAACCAGGCCGTCCAGGCTCACGGTCTCGCCGGTGTGCCTCGCGCCTACATCGACGCCGAGCTGCGCGGCGCCTTGCTCGGCCGCTGGTTGCCCCATGGCGAGATGCCGACGGCCGACGAGTACGCCGCCGGTCGCCGTGGCGACCTCACCTTCCTACGCGAGCCGGACCGTCGGCGCCTGCATGCGGCGGCCCGCGAGATCGCCCGGTCGATGCACAGCGCGGGACTTGTCGACAACCTCACGGCGGCTCGGGAACTCTCCGAGTGGATCGACGAAGGCAAGCTGGGCGCGCCGGAGCGCTATCTCCGTGATGGCCTCTTCATCGACGAGGGACAGGACTTCACCGAGGTAGAGCTCGAATTCCTCGCCCGCCTCGTGCCCGACCCCGCTCGGTGGACGGTCGCCGCCGACGAGCTCCAGGTCGTCCACCCCAGTCTGTTTCGCTGGGATCGCGTGCGAGACAGCATCACGCGTGCGCGCGATCGCCTCGACCCGGCGGGGCACGCGCCGCGCCCCAGGGTACAAACGCGCCCCATCACCACCAACCATCGCAACCCGAAGCCGGTGCTCGACCTGGGGCTGTCGGTGCTCCAGTGGCGCCACGCCCTGCTTGGCGGCGACACGCCTCGGGCACCAGGCTCCTGGGCGGAGGGCGCGCTCGTGCCCCGCGTGGCCTCGTACCCCCACGGCGAGTTTCCCGCCGAGGCGATTGCCGCCATCGCACAGCGGGTGCCGCTCACGGCGGTGCTCTGTCCCACGGCGTCGCTCGCGAACGATGTACGTGCCGCCGTGGGAGACTACGCGACGCACTTCAGCCGCGCCTTCGAGTTCGGCGAGGCGAAAGGTCTCGAGTTCGACGTCGTGATTCTCGTCGACGCCTTCGCGGGACCAGACGGCGATGCGCTGGAACGGCGGGCCACGCGGCGGGACGCCGACCTGACGCCGGACGGCGTGGTGGAGCTGGCGGCCAACAAGCTCTACGTCGCCATCACCCGCAGCAAACGCGCGCTGTTCGCCATCGAGAGCCGCCCGCCCCATGCCACGTGGGACGTGCTCCGTGCCCGCCCGGACGGCACGCCCATCCCCGGGGTCGTGGAGACCGTCGCCGAGGTGTCGGAGCTCGTGACCATCGTCGATGCGGAGTTCACCCACGCCAGTCCCACGCGGTGGATCGACGCGGCGCGCCAGTTCGAGCGGCAGGGCAAGTGGGAAGCGGCGATCGAGTGCTGGATTCAGGGCGACCTGCCGGGCAACGCCGGTGCCATCGCCGAGGAGAAGCTCGAACGCCGCGGACTGGCCATCAAGTACTACGAGCTGGGAGGCTGCGTGACAGACGTCGCCCGCTGCCGCGCGCTCGAGGCGCAGGAGGCGGGCCAGTGGCGAGTGGCGTGCGAGCAGTTCATGCTCGCCGGGCGACCGCTCGACGCCGAGCGAAACGAGGCGCGGGCGCTCCGCGCCGAGGGCAAGCCGGTGGAGGCCGCGCAGCTCTTCGAGAAGATCGGAGAGATCGACGAGGCCGTGGAAACGTGGCTCGGCGCCGGCATCGCCGAGGAAGCGTACCGCCTGGCGCACGCCGACCGTCCCCCCGAGTGGCGGGCGCGTCTCTTGTCGCGACTCGGTCGCCACGCCGAGTCGGCCACAGCGTGGTCGGAGACGGGGCGTCACCAGGTGAACGCGCTCGACGAGGCGCTGCTCGATGGAGGATCTGCCACCGTCCTACGTCACTTGCGCCCGGTGCTGGAGCTCAAGGAGGCGCGCCGGTTCATCGACGCGCGTCTCGACCGCCTTGACGGAGCGGCCCGCGCGCTCGCCGGTCGATGGCTGGACGACTGGCAGATGGAGGCGGAGGGCTACTTCGACAGCGGGCGCTTCACCGACGCCATCGGACTTGCGGAGGGGCGGATGCGGAGCAGCAAGGCCGAGGACTTCCGCGAGGCGGCGCGCCTGGCGCGGACGTGGGTCCTGTCCGGGCGCGGGGGACTGTCGCCCAGCGCTCATGCGCGGCGAGCGCTGGAGGCCGAGCTGCGCTTCGTCTCCGAGGATCGTGCGAGCCCGCCCTTCCTCGCCGAGGCGCAGGCCTGGGCGTTGGCCGCCGGCATCGACTTCCCTGGGTCGGACATCGCCGCGCGCATCATCGAGTACCGTGACGTGTGCAAGGCCCGCGGCGACCGGGCCGCCCTGGTGAGCGTCCTCTCCAGCGCGCGGGAGCCGGTGTTGGTGGCGATGCGTCACGCCCTAGGCGGCGACGTGGCGCTGGCGCGCGAGATCTGGCAGCGCGAGGGCTACCCGGCGCTCTGCTTCGACTCGCTCAACCCGATGCTCTTCGCGGAGCACTTCCCGGCCCTTTTGTCACTCTACAAGCAGGGTCACCGCCTCTCGGCCGACGCGCGAGAGCGATTGCTCGTCAACCTCCAGCTCTGCATCAAGGGTGGATCGACGGACGCCCAGCGTACCTGGGAGGGCCTGCGCCACGAGCTCACCGGCGCACCGCACGTGGCGTGGCGCATCCTCAAGGACCGGCAGCCGGAGCTCGCGCGGGTACGACACCAGCCGCCGACAGCCCGCCGCGCCAAGATGGAGGAGTACCTCTCCACGGCGGTGTCGTTGCCATCGGCGGACTACCGCCGCGCGGTCGAGCTGGCCGACTGCTACCGCGACTCCGGCGGCGAGGACCTGTCGCCGCTGGTGCACGCCGTCCTCGAGGGCAGGGGCTTCCACGAGGCGCTTGCCCAGCTCGCGCTGCTCTACCCCAACGGGGCCAGCCAGGTGGTCCTGCCGGTGCGCCTGTCCCTGCTCGTCGAGCTGTGTCGTAACCCCGCCGATCTCTCTCCGCTCGGTCCGAGCTGGCGTGCGCTCGCGGAGCGGACGCTCGAGACTTTGCCCGACACCGCGCCGCTGCGCTCGGTGCTCCTGGCCTGCCTCGGCCAGTCCGGAGGCCCCGCGCGGGGTGCCGCCGAGGCGCCCGAGGCCCCGTCCATCGACGACTTCCGCTCCGAGGAGCGCAAGGTGGCCGGCCTCCGGCGGTTCACCGAGGATCTGGCCGACTGGAAGCGCGACGACCAGGACACGCGGGACCGCTGGCGCGCGGTGTTGTCCACGCTCGTGGGCGCCTGGGGCAACACGCCGCCGGGACGCATCGCACAGCTCGCGCTGCGGCTGGTCAACGGAGAGAAGCAGGCGGTGAAGAAGGTGCGCGACGAACTCGGCGGGGCGGCGGCTGAGTTTGTCCGGGGGTGGGGCGTCTGAGCTGCGGGGTTGGTCTACCAGCTCGACAGCTCGATGCACAACACCGTGATGTCATCAGGCGACCGCCGCTGGCGGGCCAGGTTAGCCACGTTGTCGGCGGCCTCCTGGGCGTCGCGCGCGCGGGACAGGCATGCGGCGATGTCACCGTGGTGCAGCACCGCCGTCACGCCGTCGGAAACCATACAGAGCATCGAGCCCTCCTCGAAGCCCCGCTCGGAGCAGTCCGGCAGGAAGTTCGGCCCCTGGCCCACGAACCGTCGCAGCTCGTGGCGGTTCCCGTGGGCCTGCGTCAGCGGGTGAAGCCGAGCGCCGTCCCAGCGCCACGCGGCGGTGTCGCCCGCGTGGACGAGCACCAGCGTGCGCGACGGCGTCAACCACGCCACCGTCGCGGCGGCCGCCGCGAGCGGGATGTCGGTGCCCTCGATGAACCCCCAGCGGTAGGCCTCGTCGCTCGCCGCGCGTATGACGGCGTTGAGGTCGGTCGCGGTGGCCGACTCGGGCGGGAGGCGGAAGAAGTCGACCAGCCGATCCGCCAGCAGCTGCGCGGTGGCCATGCCCCGGGGCGCGCCACCCGCGCCGTCGATGACGGCGTAGAGGTGTCCGCGCTCGGCCCGCTGCACCAGGGGGACAGCGGACCCGAGCAGGCGGAAGCGGTCCTCGCAGAGCCGATGGGAGCGACCAGTGAACTGGGCGTAGCCTTCCTCGGTCTCCATGCGTGAGCCCGCGTTTTCGCGGCTATCCCGCCACGTTGATGAAGAACCCCCGCCGCGCAATCGTGGTCGCCGGGAGGTCGTCGCGGGGCGTGACCGTCGTCTCCGGGGCGGTCGTCGCCGGGTTCGAGCGCGGCCGCACCACGAGCTGCCCCGTGCGGGCGTCGAAGAAGAGGTCGTCGCCGTCGTCTTCGCCAATGTTCTCGAGCTTCTTCCGCACTGGATCGTCGGCGAAGAAGCCGCGCCGGGCGATGTCGGTGGCGGGGAGATCGTCGGCGGGAGGCGCCGGGTCGGGGGTGCGCCCGCGCAGGACGAGCTGCCCGGAACTCGGGTCGAGACCGAGGTCGAAGGCGTCGTCCATCGGATCGGGCCGCTCCACCGTCTGCCACGGGGGCTCGATGAAGCGGGGGAATTGAGTCTTGTCGCTGGCCATGTCAGTTGTCCTCGTGAGCGTGGTGTAGTGACTGTAGAAACGTGTCCTCGTTGCAGATCGGACAGCAGGGATCCCTCTCGGCGCGCAGCCCGTACCAGCGGTGCACCGCCATGTCCTTGTGACCGGCGCGCATCGGCTTCCAGTTCTCGAAGCTGCCCTCGCGGCGGTTGCCCCAGATGTAGAGCGGGCAGTCGAAGTCTTCCGCCAGCGTGGCCACGGCACTGCCCGTGCCGCGCAATAGCTCCACCAGGGCGAGCCTCGCCACCATCTGCGCCACGGGCGCGATGTCGAGGTACAACCCAGGCTCCGGGCGCTGGTCGGTGTCGGCGTAGGGCGCCATTCCCGCCGAGCGCTCGCTCGACACCTCCTCCTCGACCACCACCTTGCCGTACACGCACTCGAAGCAGGGTCCGCTGGGGAGCACCCGCAGCACGTCGCCGCCCGCCGCGCGGGCGTACGCGCGCCCGAAGATCGCGGCGCGGCCGGTGTCGAGCGCGACCTGGTTGACCACACGGCGGCTCGGGTTGCTGTCGGTGGCCGACACCAGCACGTGGGCGTCGCGCACCGCCTCGGCGAGCCGATCAGACTCGCGCACGACGTCGAGATCGATGGCGGTGACTTGCACCTCGGGGTTGCGGCGGCGCAGGGCGTCGCTCACGGCGCGCGTCTTGCGACGGCCCAGGTCGCGCTCGTCGCAGAGATGACGGCCGATGTTGGCGGGCTCGAGGCGATCCCGGTCCACCACGACCAGCTCGCCCACCCCGGCGCGCGCCAGGAGATCGGCGATGGCGGCGCCGCCGCTGCCGAGACCCACCACGGCCACGCTCCTGTCGGCGAGCAACTGGCGGTCCACCACGCCGGCGTTGCGCTGCAAGGTCGCTCCGCCCGCGTAGATGACACTCGCAGGCACCCAGGCGCCATCGCGCCGCACGGCCCCGCTGCCATCGTCGCGCACCCAGAAGTCGGCCCCGTCGGGTGGCGCCTGGCCGTGCCAACCGGCACCGGCCTCGCTGGCGACGAGATGGACGACGTCGCCGCCGTCGATGACCCGGGCGCCGAGGGCGCCCTGGGCGGCGGTGTGAAGCACGAGAACGGTGTCGGGTTGCATGACGCGTAGACTCCGCCGGGCAGGGCTTCGGACACTACTGGTGGCTGAGCCAGCGATCGAGGGGCTCGCCGGTGTCGAGGTGGTACTCGTAGGCCTCGAGCCACAGCCGAGCCTTGAGCACCGCGAGGTACAGGGTGTCGCGGGTTTCCCATCGATCGCCGCGACCGTGACAGACCTGCACCCAGGTGCCGAGGGGCGTCAGCGTGTGCATCTTCGCCGAGGTGCCAACCTCCCACATCGGGCGACCGTCCCGCGTGTAGAGGGTGGGCGCGGTCACCAGCACCCGCGGCATCGCGCTGGGGTAGCCCAGGAGGGAGTCCAGCCGGACGCGGTACTCGCGGCCCCGATTGGTGTGCAGCGTGCCGTCCACCACGAGCCCGTCGCCCGACCATCGAAAGGTGGGGAAGTTCTTGGCGAGGATCGCCTTCTCGGCGGCGAGACGTCCAGGGCTCATGGCTGGGTTCCTCGTTGCTCGTGGATGGCCCGGGGGACGGCGGGCTGCGTAGGGTCGGACGGGATCTCGGGCATGGGCGCGCACAGGCCGAGCACGAGCGTGGCCAGGTCGCCCTCCTCGCCCGACCAGGCCAGCGGCTGCAACCGGGGCTTGAGCAGGGTGGGCGGCACCTGAGGGTAGCCGCGCTTGAGCATGAGCTGCACCCGTCGGTCCTGTCGTCTTGCGTCGCAGAGGAGCACGTCGCCGTCCGGGCGGAGCGTGGCCTCGATGCCGTCGGCGGACAGCGACTGCAGGCGCAATGTGTCGCGGACGATGCGCTTCTTGGTCGAGCCGTCCATGTACCAGGGCAGGTGCTCGGGCATCGGCGTGGCGCGCGCCATCCCCGGACGCGGCTCGCGCAGCGCCACCAGCGGCGCGATCCCGCGGTCCGCCGTGCCCGGGGGCAGGCGGAACCGTCGGAAGGCGCCCGCGCGGTCGATCACGTCGACCTTGAGGTCGCGGCACTCGCCGGTCTTCCCGTCTACGAGGTAGAAGCCGAACTCCACCATGTCCTCCCCGTGGCGAGGGAAGTTGCCGATGGCCATCACGAAGCCGGGCCAGCCGTAGCTCCGCAGGGCGTCGCGGGCGGTGGCGAGGTCGCCGCCGCTTGGCTGCGCGAGCCCAATGTGATGGTGGCTATGCCAGGCGCCGAGGTGCACGAGCCCGTGGCCGTGCGCCTCGTGGTGGCAGGCCTCGAGGAACTCCGCGTCCTGGTAGAACGAGGTCCCGTGGTGGCGCGCGTTTTTCCCGGGGCCGGTGGCGACGAAGATCACCGGCTCGCCGGCGTGTGTCCACAGCCCGAAGAGCTCGCCGCCGGTCTCGAGCTGGGCGAAGCTCGCCTGGTGGCGCGCCATGGTCTCGAGCTCAGAGCGGAAGATGCGGGCCATCCGGGGAACCTCTCGTCGTAGACTCGGGTTGACGCGGCTCCGGACAGTCGGCGTACACTCCGCCGATGACCCTCTCCACCACCCCCCTCGCCCCCGGCGTGGCCGTCGCGGGCTTCCGCATCGTGGGCGTGATGTCGGCGCAGAACTACGCGCTCCGGGGGCGCGCCGCCGACCCCGGGCACCCGGCGCCGCTGGCCCGGGCGCTCCGCGACCGCTGGACCGACTTCGCCGGCGCGCTGGCCGCTTGCCCGGAGGCCATCGAGATCCTGGTGGTGCTGGGCAGCCAGCCGGCCGAGTCCGGGCCGCGCGACGAGGTGGTCCATGCGCTCCTCGCGGTGGGACGAGCTGCCACGCCGGCCGAGGCGTCTGCTGCGGCGGTGGCCGCCGCCGGGGCGATGCGCCGGGTGGCGCTGGCGCACCTCGACTTCATCGAGCTCGCCGCCCTCGACGACGCCGCCGCGCTCGCGCGCGTGGCCTCGCTCGTGGCCCCCGCCCACGCCACCGAGCTGTCGCGGCGCGTGGATTGTTTCGCCCTCGACGACGCGCAGGTGGAGCGCCGTCCCCTCGGCTTCGTACGCTCGAAGCCCCCGGCCAGCGATCTGGTCGCGCCCGTAGGCATGCTCCACCTCGTGCCGTGGACACAGGGCAATGATTCCTGGGCCGGCCTGGTGGCGGCCCTCGACGACGAGCCCGGGGTCGCGGCGCTGGTGGTGCATGCCCGGACGGTGGAGGCCGCGCCGAGCGAGGTGGTCGCCGCCGTGCGCGCGGAGCTCACCGCTGCGGAGCAGGTGGCCCGCCAGCGCGAGCGGCCGGGCGCACCGGTTCACGGTGGGCAGGAGGTGGTGGTGGCGCTCAAGGGCGAGATCCTGGCCCGGATCGCGGTGCTGAGCGGCCCGCTCCTCGCTGTCCGCGTGTTCCTGGCTGCCTCGCAGCCACCCTCGTCGGCGCTCGTGGCCGTGGCCGTGTCGAGCATCGACGAGGCCGACATCGCGGGCGAGCCTCGTGACGCCTCCCTCTTCCGCGGCGGCGCCGAGGTCGACGCGGTGGCGCCCGGGGAAGTGTTGGCTTCCCTGGCGCACCCCAGCCTGGCGCAGCTTTTCAGCCCGCGCGAGGCGGTGGTGGCCTTGCGCACCGTCGCGCCGGGCGACGATGACTACCCGGGCCTCCCGGCGCTACGCGCCCGTACCGGGCTGTACGCCGGCGTGCCCGGCAACGACCAGTTCCTCGGGCGCTGCCAGCACGCGGTGCAGGATCTCCCGGTGCAGCTCGACTATGCCTCGCGGTTTCGTCACGCCTACGTGATCGGACAGACGGGCACGGGGAAGTCCACCCTGCTCTCCAACTGCATCCTCCACGACGTCCGCGCCGGACGCGGTGTGGTGGTGATCGACCCTCACGGCTCGCTGGTGGAAGACGTGCTCCGCCGGGTTCCCCGCTCGCGGGTGGACGACGTGGTGGTGATCGACCCGACCGACCGCGAGCGCCCCCTCCCATTCAACTTCCTGTGTATCGAGGAGGATGATCCTGCCGAGTACGTGCGCGTGCGCGACCTCGTGGCCGACGACCTCCTGGCCTACTTCCGGCGCACCTACCCGGTGGAGATGCTCGGCCCGATGTTCGAGACCTACTTCCAGACGTGCATGGTACTGATGATGGGCGTGGAACGACCGCGCCGCGAGGAGGTGCCGAACGTCCTGTGGATCTACAAGATCTTCCAGGACAGCGGCGTGCGAAAGGCCCTGCTCGACCGCGTGAAGGGGCGCGACGCCTTCATCGACCTCCTGGTGGAGCAGATGGAAAACGCCACCTACGACAGCTCCATGGCTAGCATGGCACCGTATGTCACGTCGAAGTTCACACGCTTCGCCGCCGATACCGGCCTGCGTCGTATGACCTGCCAACCGGGCATCATCGACATCGGCGGGGCGATCGAGTCGAAGAAGATCTTGCTCTTCGATCTCGGACGTGGCCGCGTGGGCGAGCATGCATCGGGACTCCTGACGAGCATGATCTTGTCGCGAATCTGGGGCGCGGTGCGCGCGCGAGGCGCCGAGGCGGGCGCCGCCGTGCACGTGTACGTGGACGAGTTCCAGGCGATCGCCGACCTCCGCTTTGCCGAGATGCTCGCCGAGGCCCGCAAGTTCCGACTGGCCCTCACGCTCGCCCACCAGTACACCGAGCAAGTGCCCTCCGAGGTGCTCACCGGCGTGCTCGGCAACGTGGGGACGAGTGTCATTTTCCGCGTGGGTCATCGTGACGGCGAGACGCTCGGACCTGCCCTCGGCCCGCGTTTTGGCCCGCCGGACCTCACGTCGTTACCGAACTACCACGCGCTGGTGCGCACCACCGGCTCGCTCGGCACGCAACCCTTCAGCCTGCGCGCCGCGCCGCCGCCCGCGGGGGGCGACGTGGAGCTCTCCGAGTCATTGCGGGAGCTGTCGCGGCTGAAGTACGGCCGGGCCGCCGAGCTGGTGGACGCGGAGATCGTGGAAGGGCGCGAGGCGCTCAACGCGCTCGGCGAGGACGATCCCCGCACGCGGCGGCGGGTCGGGTCGTCGATCTTCTGAGGGGCGCGCCCTGGGTGTCAGTATCGCCAGTGACGCCAGGCGCCTGGACCCTCGGCGAAGCTCTGGATTCGCGCCCAGTCGGGGCGGTACTTGTCGTCCGCGAGGCTCGGTCCTGCGGCCTCGCCGCGAGCGAGCCGGACGAGGTCCTGGTCGATGGCGCGGGAGGGCGTCGCGGGGAAGCCGCCGATCGCGAGCCAGCGGAGGGCCACGCTGTGGGCGACCGCGTTTCTCGGGGTCACGCCCGCCAACGCGAGTCGCGCGCGCTCGGTGTCGCCCGCCAGGGCCGCGTCGCGACCGAGGGCAAGGCACAGGTGCACGCGGGACAACTCGGAGATCTCCGGGTGGGCCAGGCATTCCTCGACCGCCCCGGTGGCCGCCGCGAGCTGCAGCGGGTCGTCGGCGAGCCGGGCGGCGCGGAGCCACTCGCAGGCGGGGATCGAGGTCTCCGGCACGTGGAGCCCCGCCGCCCAGTCGTCGACGGCGGCGGCGAGATGCACGCAGGCCTCGTCGTACTGGCCCCAGGCCGCGAGCAGGCGGCCCACGGCGCCCCGGACGCGCGCCTCGCCCTCGCCATGCTTGCCGACGATGAGGGCGAGGGCCTGGTCACGCACCGGCGCCCACGGCGCGACGCAGCCGTCGGCCGCGCCCTGCACGAAGTGGGACACGAGCCGGAGCCGGAGCAGGGGGGGCTCGGCGAGGATGTCGGCCCAGGTGACGTTCTCGAGCCCGGTGGGTCGGCCAAAGTGTCGCAAGGCGATGTCGCGCGCGATCAGCGCATGGCGGTGATCGCGCGTGCCCGGGCTCGTGACGGCAACCACGACCTCCGCGAGCATGGCCACCTGCTTCCACGGCAGGAAGCGCTCGTGATCGGCGATGGCGAGCTCCAGCATCCGGCGCGCGGCCGCGGCGGGACGGCGGGCAAGGATCGCGGACTCCTGGGCGTGCAGGGCCTCGCCGAAGGCGGCCAGGGCGGCGTCGGACGCGGTGCGAACGCCCGTCACGGGGACGCGCTCGCCCAGGGCGGTCCGCGCCGCCGCGACGTTTCGCTCGGGGACGATTACCCGCTCGATGGCCTCCTCGGGCTCCCCCGATCGATTGAATGCGAGCAACGCGTGCATCTTCTCGGCGATGCCTCCCACCTCGCGGACGGTGCCGTCGGTGAGCACCTCGCCCGTGCACGCCAGCCGCCCCGCAGGTGCGAGGTCAAGGCGATGGCCCAGGGACTCGACCAGGAAGGCGAGCCCGAAGGAGCGGCCGTTGAGCGCGGGTGGCGGGGGGCCACCGGTCGTGGCGGCCACGCGCGCGTGGCTCGGCCGGTGCATCGTCGCGGGGGACAAGGGGACGCACACGGCCGCCACGAGGTCGGCGTCGGTCCAGGCGTCGAGGGCGCGGTCGCCCAGCTGGCGATCGGCGTCTCGCGCCTTATCGGGCGGCACCAGTCGCCAGGCGCTGCCGTGACCCTGCGCGTCGTGCGCGAGGAGGATCACGCTCACGACGCCGGACCTCGGGGAACGGCGCGGGCCCACCAGGGCGATGGGTAGCCGACAGACGCGGCGTCGAGCAAGGGATCGGGCTCGGTGATCGCGTCGGACAGCGCCGGGACGGCGTCCTCGGCGTCGTCGTCGAGCGCGCGGAGGTGGGGTTCAACGGGACTGGCTCGCCGAGCCAGTCTCAGGGCGGCGACGAGGCTCTCGAGGTCGTCGCGTTCGCGGCAGAGCCGCAGGCCGAGCTCGCCTGCGTTGGCGGCGCGGGGATCGAAGGCGTCGAGTCGCCCGCGGAGTCGCGCCACGGCGGAGGTCGCGGCCCCGAGGAGCTCGTCCCACTCGGCCTCGGATCGAGTCGCGGTCCACCCGCGGGCGCGCGTGACGATCTCCGGCGCCAGTCCCCTCCGGACGCGCTCGAGTATCTCCGCCGCCGTGTGGCGCCCGGGCGGGTCGCCGAAGCGCACCGCCAACCCAACCGCGGTGGCGTCGGCCGCCGTTTCCTGGGTGACGAGCCGGGATCTGACTTCCGCGCGAAGCCAATGCGGGGCATCGTCACGCAGCCACTCGAGCACGCGGGGTGAGGTCTCGTGGGCGGGTTCTCGCCACGCGCGCGCCTTGCCGTCCTGCACCTCGAGCACGTAGCGGGCGTCGCCGTCGCGGAGTCGGAGGGCGATCGGCTCCTCGTCCCACGCGAAGAAGGCTCGCGCGCCCACGAGAACTGGGACACCCAGCCCCACCGACAAGAGGTCGTCCGCGCGGACGCTCAGGAAACCGCCTCCGTCGGTGGATTGCCAGGCGGGCACGTCCCGGAAGATCGGCGATCGTCCGGCCTCGGCCCAGGCCTCGCGCTCGCAGCGCGCCGCACGCAGCTCGAGCGGGCTCTTGGGGCCGTCGTCGATCTTGAAGACCTCGGCCTGAGCGGGGGCGTGCCCTACCTGGAGGCCCTCGCCCCGGCCGCGCCCCTCCGGCCGCCGGAGATCTTCCTCCCCCAGGGAGATAGCGTCGTTCACGCTGGTGAAAATGTCAGCGATGGTCAGCGTGCTGCGGTTCATGTCTGCGTGCCTTTCGCGGTAGACGCGTCACCACGAGGTTTCGGACAGCGGGCCAGGCGGGGCACGGCCTCGGCGAGGATGTCGCGCTCCGTCTCGTCTAGCGGCGGGGGCGACCAGGAGGCCATCTCGTCGAGCACGCCCAGCAGTTCCTTGCGCATGCGGCTCTGGGGGCGAGTGAGGCGGTTGTAGGCCGTCTTCACATCGTCCGCCGCGTCGATGCCGAGTAGCGCACAGTCGTGCTGGTTGATCTCGTGCAGCGTGGCGGGCCCGTGGTGCCAGCGCTTGCAGGTGGCCCAGGCGGTGGCGAGCTCGGCCTTGTAGCGTTCCTCGCGGAGGTCGATGGCCGACTCGACCAGCCGCTCGAGCAGCGCGGCAACCTCGGCGTCGTGCAGGGGCGAGCTTCGCTCTGGCTTGTCGTCGCCGCGGGGCGCGCGCTCCTTTCCTGGCCGGGACAGGCTGAGCATCCGCCAGTACAGCAAGCGACGCAAGAAGCCCCACGGTCGCTCGATTGGCTCCGGGTACATCCCGGCGTGGATCCGGTGGTACACCTCCTCGGTGGCGCGGTCGACGGCCGCCTCGCGCATCTCCCGGGAGAAGCTCGACAGCGTCTGGGCGATGCGGGGGATGGCAAGGATCACCACCTCCGCCGCCGCCTGGTCGAAGGGGTCGCGTCGCCATCGCTCGAACGCGACCCGCAACGTTTCCCATTCTAAGCGCCGGAGCTCGTCGTCTCCGCTCACGACAACACCCCGATCCATGCCGTTGCCTGCTGGCCGATCCATGCCCTTCTTCCCCCTGTGACCGGGAGAGGATTGTCACCGTTTGCCACGGCGACAAGGGCCTCGTGGGCGCGACCCGCGGCGGTGAAGGTCGGGAGGGGCTCGCCGCGCGTCGCCGGGGTCGAGAGCTCGGCGGCGAGGTGCCACTGGGAGTCCGCGTGGCCCACGACGCTGCCCCAGTCGGAGATGACGCCGTCGCAGGTGGCCACGAAGTAGCTGTTGGACACCGTGTCGGCGAGCACCACGCCGGCGCACTTGCCGTCGTACTTCTCCACCCGCTCGGCCACGAAGCGCACGCGATCGCCCCCGGGCAGGCGCCCGGTGACGGCGTCGGCCACCTGCGCGAGCAGCGCCGGGCTGAGGTCGGTGGACGTGCCGAGGTCGTCGTGCACGACGTTTCGCGTGGCCACGTGCGCGCTGACGACCACGTCGGCGCCGGGCTCGCGGACGAGCAGGACCACGCGGGTGAGCAGGGCCGCGAGCGCCTCGACGTAGGCGTCGCCGCGCACCTGCCCGTAGCGGAGGGCGCGGCAGTGGCCCTCGCGGTCGCTCGACGCGCCCAGCACCACGACCCGCGCGCCGGTGAGGCCGGGCGTCCGCTTCAACACGTCGGCGAGACCCCCGCGGTAGCCGGCCAGCCGCGCCTCGGTGGCGGGGGCGTCTTCCCGCCGGAGGGCACGCGCCGCGTCGGGTGAGAGCTCCACGTCGCCCTCGTCGAGCCCCTTGCGGAACTTCTCGGCGGACTTGAGCGTCCAGGCATGCGGCGGCGAGACGATGCCCGGCGCGGCGGCGGCCACCTGCCCGGCGAGCTGCCTCTCGAGCGTGGGTGTCCAGCGGCGCTCCACCAGCAGGCCGGCGGCGAGCGCGTCGGGGTGGCCCCGGTCGAAGGATCCGGACTCGTCGACGAACAGTGTCCAGTGGGTGACGGGCACGCGAATCCTGGCTGGGGGAACACCGCCTGTCTATCCGGGCGGTCTGGACCTGCCTGTCCGATTGCCGAACGACGGCGGTCTAACCGGCCGAGGCATCACCGATGTTCGACTTCCTCCGCCGCCTGTTCAACCCGCCCGCCCCCTCCGCCGAGCCGCCTCGCCTGCCGTCGCCCGCCCCGAGCGAGGGCTCGCTGATGCAGATGCAGACGGTGTTCCCCGGCCAGGCGAAAGACGCCATCCTCCTGTTCAACACCGCGCTCATCCAGATGGGCCGCGACCTCGTGGGGGCCCTGCCCGCGCCCACCCGCCAGATCATCGAGCACGTAGACCAGATGGCCCTCGCGCAGGGCGAGGCCTGGTCGGCCGAGGCGACCAACGCCGAGAAGTTCGGTAGCGACGCCCGCAGCGAGGCCTTCCGGGGCGAGACCGACTCGGAGTACGACCGGGCATGGATGCGCCGTGACGAGGCGGACGAGGCGCTCAGGTCGGCACAGGCGGCCAGTGACGCGATCGCCCCGGTGTCGACGGCGGCGGTGGGCCCGGCCTTCTTCCTGGCCTTCATCGGTGGCCTCGCGGGGGCGGTGGTGATCAACCCCACGGTGCACCTGGTGATGAGCGGCAGCTTCCAGCGCACCGTCGGCGCCAACTACGTCACTGCCGCCGTGGGGGTCGCCTCGCTGATGCTGGGCCTGGTGCCGCCCCTCTTGGCGATGAGCGCCGCCCTGGCGCGCGCCCACTGGGGCAAGATCGTGGGGCTCGGCGTGCTCGAGCTGGCCTGCATCGCCTTTCTCGCCTGGGCCCGCTACCTGCTGCTCGGATCGCTGCCGCCGAGCCCCAGCACCACGCAGGCCGAGATCGACTACCTCGCGCAAGACGGCGTGGCCCGGAGCAGCCTGATGCTCGCCTTCGAGGCGCTCATCATCGTGGTGGTGACCGGCATCGGCGCGCAGGTGTCGGTGGTGCTTGCCCAGTGGGACCGCAAGCACCAGGTTGACAAGAACCTCGAGGCTGCCCGCGCCACGCTCGATGCGCGAGCCGCCCGGTGTGAAGACGTGCAACGTCGGCGCCTCGCCGATCACCGCGCGATGGTCGATCGCGACGTGGCCGCCGCCCGTGGGGAGAAGGTGCGCAAGCTGGCTCACGGTCTCATCTGGCAGGGCGTGATGGAGCAGTGCCAGGCCAACAGCGACCTGCTCAACGATGCGCCCCGCGCGGCCGTGGGCGAGCGGCCGGCCTCGGAGCCCAATTGAGCGACTGTCCGGAACCTTCGGCCCCGCCGTCTACCCGCCAGGAGGGAAAATGAGCCTGCCCCGGATCGCCCGAGACCCCGCCACCGACGGCCCCGCCGACGGCCGCGAGCTGCAAGCCGAGCTATTGGACGCCCGTCGCAAGCGGGCGCGCGAGGCCGCGGAGCGCCGCGACGCCGAGTCTACGCGGCAGCGCGAGGCGGAGGCCCGGCGCAAGTTGGAGGATCTCTACCGTCGCCTCGGCGAGGTGCCTGTGGAGGAGGCGGCGCCCGACCCCCGCAAGGTGGCCATGGCCCAGCTCGCCGCGAGTGTCGGTTTCACCGTGGCGGGGGCCGTGTCGGCGCACACGCTCCTGCAGTTCGACTCCATCCTGGCGGCCTTCGCGCTCTTCTGCCTCGCGACGGGCCTCCTCTTCGCCCTGCTGGGTGCGGCCTGGAACACCCACCTGTCGCGGCGCACCTACTGGCGACGGCTGGCCTGGGGTTGGGCGCTGGTCTGGCTGGTGGCCTTCGTCGCCTCGAGCGGCCTGCGCGGCTTCCTGGAGCTCTACCAGTTCGGCGCGGGTCCGATGCTGCTCGCGAGCTTCCTCGCGGCAGCGGTGGCGGTCGCGGCGGCCGTGGGCGCCGCGCACCACGTGGACGCCGAGGCGCGCCGTGTGTCACAGAACGAGGCCAGTCGCCGCGAGCGCGAGGGTCTTGGCCGGCAGATCGCGTCGCTGGGCGGCGCTCAGCCGAGCGCGGTCGCCACGATACTGGCCACTTCCCCCGGCGCGAGCCTGGAACCGTAGTTCCAGGGCGAACCCCCGACTTCCCGGCGGCCGCCCCAGTTCTCCATCCCTGGGCGGGCCTCCGGACCGAGCGCGGGCGCGCCACGCGCGAACTCGGCGGCGGCGAGCGCGCCGAGGACCGGCCGCATGTCGGGGGGATCGGCGAGGAAGGGGTTCTGTCCCATGGTGTAGCGGGGGCCGCCCCGGGGGTGCCGCTCGGCCACCACGGCGGCGCGACACTCCGGGCGCGCGGCGTACCATGCGTCCGGGCGCACCGGGGTTCGCCAGCCGCGTCGCAGGTCGACCAAGAGAACGCCGCCGTGCATCGAGAGGCGACCCTCGGCCTCGGCCCGGGCGACCAGGGGTGCCCAGGGCGGGGCGGCACGGCCGGGGAACGGGCCGGGAAGAGCTCGAAGGATGTCGCGACAGAGCCGCGAGAAGCGGCCCGATCGCCGTGCGGGTGACACGGCGGCAAGCTCGGTGGCCACGTGGTTGTCGAGACGTTCGCCCAGCCGATTGGCACGCCCGCCGTGCCCCGGGTGGGGGCGGAGGTGGTCGCAATGATGGGACGCGCACTCGAGCACCGCTCTCGCCCCCGGGGAGAGCCGCGAGGGCCCCCCGGCGAGGAGCGCCACCACGCTGGCGAGCGCGTCGGTGTCGGCCAGCGTGGTGCCGATGCCATCGAAGCCCTCGAGGTCGAAGGCGGAGGGGAGGGTGTCGAGGTTGATGCGCTCGCCCGTCTGGTGGTGGTCCCAGGTGATCTCGGCCCCGGGGACGGCGCCATCCACCGAGATGAACCGGCGGCAGTCCCCGGGCACCTGCTCGGGGCGCGTGGCGACGAAGACGCGCGGGCGACGGGCCATCCGGTCGTGTACGACGCCGGCCCTGCCCTGGCAACGCTGTCCGGAAGGATGCCGGGGCCCGTCTAGGTCGTGGAGGAACTGCCCATGAATCGATGGATCGTCACCTTGTCCGCGTGTGCCGTCGTGGGTGCCGCGGCGCTGGTGGGTCGCCACGCGGCCCGGAGCCAGCCCCCGGCCGCCCTCGCGGTCGCGCAGCCGCCCTCCGTGCCCCGGGTGCGCGCACGCGACATCGCCATCCTCGTGGACCGCAGCCGCTCGGTGGAGGACGGCAAGGGCTCGGCCTGCCGACAGCTCGTGTCCGCGTACACCCACGCGGTGAAGATGCCGGGGGTCAGCGATCAGAGCCGCGTGCAGGCCTTTCTCACCGGTGACGGGCAGGGCGATTTGATGCCCGCCCTCGGGGATCCGCTCCGGGTGCCGCTCCTCGAGGGCGGCGAGTTCGTGGAGAAGGACAGGATTCTCCTCGACACGGCAACCCGCGAGGTGGCAGCCGCGTGCCTCGCGGCCATGGCTGGGAAGGACGTGACGCCCGTGTACGCCAGCCTGAAGGCGGTCGTGCAGCAGATGAAGCACGACTGGGGCTGCGGCGCCGCGCGCGAGTGTTCGCTCTTGGTGGTCGGAGACCTGCAAGACACCGCAGAGAAGGGGCTCTCGCGGGTCCTTGCCGGCAAGAAGGGCGACCTCCCGCCTGCTGTGGACACCGGCGGCATCGAGGTTCGCGCCTGTGGCTACGGCCAGACCAACGTGAAGATGCCGGACGACCGCGTGAAACGGACCCTCGACACCTGGTCGCAGCTCGTGCCTGGCATCGTGATCGTCCCGAGCTGCGCGTGACTGTCCGCTTCCCGCCGTCGCCCCGTCCACCCCGCTGGAGTTCTCAACCCATGGCCGCCCTCGCATCTGTCGTCCCCCTGCCTCGCGTTTCCGACACTCACGGCATCCGCCTTCGAAAGGTGACGGGCTGGGTACCGCCCGACCCTCGCCCGCGGGAAGGCTGGGTGGCGAGCTTCGGCCTGCCGCTCGTGGGCTACCGGAAGACCATCGGCCCCGTGGTGGAGGCCCTCGGTGCGCTTGGCGCCACGCTCGCCGAGTGGGTGGCCAACGCCCGCGACGGCCTCGCGCTCCAGCTCCGCCTCGCTCGACGGGGCGAGCAACTCGCGGTGCACTGGGTGGCCTCGGTGCGAGAGACCGATCCGGCGGAGGCCGAGAACCGTGGCGCGGCGCGACGCGATGAGCTGGTGCAGCTCCTCCGTGCCTCTCCGGCGGTGTCGACGGGCGAGCCGGCGACCGAGAACACGCTGGCCGCGTGGACCGAGCCGGGGCGTTTCTGCGCCGCCTCGGTGGCCATCCCCATGGGCCCGGGGACGATGCCGCTCTCCGCCGAGGCCCTCGACCCCGCCGCGATGGCGCGGCTGGTGGACCTCTTGCTCGCGCAGGACGGCGACGCGATGGTGCTGGTGTCGATGCGGCGCGCCCCGGCCGAGCGGGCGGTGCAGCTCCTCGGGGAGCGTGTTTCCGGCTGGCTCGCCGACACTCGCCAGCGGGCCATGGGCGCGCGCTTCACCTCGGCGCACGGGGTGACGGTGCAGCGCCTCCCCGCCGACCTCACGCGGGTGATCGGCGCGCAGGCCCTGCTCGAGCGCGAGGCGGCCTGGCTCGCCCGCATTGCCCACGTGGCGCTCGAGATGCAGGTTGCGGTGCTGGGTGAGCGCCGCGCCGGGGCGCCGCTCTTGCAGGCCGTGGGACACGCCCTGGTGCCCTCGATCGACATGGGCTGGGAGCACCAGGGCCGCCACGCGGTGCTCGCGCTCCTGGCTGGCCCCGAGACGGCGCTCGACGAGCTCGCGGCCGTCCCCGGCGTGATGGAGAGCCCCGGCGCCCCCTCGCCGGCGGCGCTCATCGCCGCGCGCCACGTGCCCATCGACGTGGCGGCCCGGCTCGTCACCCTGCCTGTGCCCGGTCCCGATGGCCTGCCCGGGGTGCCGCTCGATCCGCTGGTGTCGCGATCGGTCCCCAACGCCATCCTCCGCGATCGTCCCGGCGCCGCGCGTCTCGCCGAGGCCCCGCGCCGCCAGGGCGCTTGCGACGTCCGCATCGCCACCGCCGATCTCGCGCGCCACGTGTACGTGAGCGGGAAGACCGGCGTGGGCAAGAGCACGCTGGTGAAGACCTTGCTGCTCGACCTCGCGCGACAGGGGCGCGGCGTGGGCGTGATCGACCCCCATGGCGACCTCGCCGACGAGGTGATCGCCGCGATCCGCGTGCACCGCCCGGTGGTGGTGTTCGACCCCTCCGACCCTGCCTGCCCTGGGCTCAACCCCATCTGGACCGACGGCACCGAGGTGGGCGCCGAGCGGGCCGTGGAAGACCTCGCCGGCATCATGTTCTCCTTGTACCCGGGGGACTACATGGGACCGATGTTCGACCGGCATTCCCGGTCGCTCCTGTTCCCCTTGCTGGCGGCGGGCCACGGCCTCGGCGAGATGTCGCGCCTCGCCAACGACGCGGTCTTTCGGCGGGCAGTGCTGCAGTCGCTCAACCCGAACAACACGATCCACGCCGAGATCAAGATGTTCTGGGAGAAGGAGTTTGCGAACTGGGGCGAGCAGCTCAAGGGTGAGATGGTGAGCTACACCGTGTCGAAGTACGACGCGCTGGTGAAGTCGAGCGCCTTGCGCCGGGTGACGGACCCGCTCCGGCCGCAGCTCGACATCCGCCGGGTGCTCGACGAGGGCGGGGTGCTGGTGGCGCGCCTGCCGGAGTCGGCGCTCGGGCAGGTGAGCGCATGGTTTCTCGGCATGCTCCTGCTCCAGCGCCTGCGCGCGGCGGCCTTCTCGCGCGGCAGCCTGCCGCCCTCGCAGCGGCGCCCCTTCTGCCTCGCCATCGACGAGTTCCAGAAGTTCGTGGGTGATGGAGGCTTCGGCTACGCCAAGACCACGCGCACGCTGGCGCCGATGCTCGACGAGTGCCGCAAGTTCGGCGTGGCGCTGGTGCTGGCCAACCAGTACGCGGCGCAGCTCGACGAGCGCACCCGCGACGCGGTGTTCGGCAACGTGGGCTCGATGGTGTGCTTCCGCTCGGGCGCCGACGACGCGGCCGTGCTCGCCAACGAGCTCGGCCACGGGACGAGCGCCGAGGAGCTGCGGGGCTTGCCGCTCTTCCACGCCCTGGCCCGCCTCCTGGTGGATGGCCAGGCTACGCCCGTGTTCACGCTGCGCACGGTGAACCCCACTTGACGACCTGCGAATCCATCTTATATATGAGATATCAGATTCGTTCGGAGTCGTCCCATGAACTTCACCATCGAGAGCAACGGCGGCGTGGCCGCCCGTGCCCGCATCGGCAACCACGAGCTGGTCTTCGACCAGGCACCGCCCTACGGGGCCGACACCGGGCCCTCGCCGCTCGACGTGATGGTGGTGTCGGTGGCCGCCTGCGCGCACTACTACGCGGCGGCCTTCCTCAGCGCGAGAAAGCTTTCAACCGATGGTCTCCGGGTGTCGGTGGAAGCGGAGAAGGCGAAGGAAGGCCGCCGGCGTCTGGCCGAGATCAAGATCCACGTGGAGCTGCCGGCGAGCCTCCCTGCCGAGATGTTGCCGCGCGTGGAAGCGGCGGTGTTGTCGTGTCCCGCGTGGGGCACGCTCCAGGAATTGCCGCGTACCGAGATGAAGATCAGTCGCGCCGGGGGCTGATACATCGCTGATACATCAGCGATGTATCACTGGAGGCGGGTGCCGGAGGTGAGCATCAGGTCGCCGAAGGGCGGGATGTAATAGGGCTCGCCGTCTAGGGTACGCGACCAGCACTGCAGGCGGCCCTCGACGATGGCGCAGCCGGTCCACTCATCGCAGAACAGGGAACTGGGGACGGCGCTGAACTTCGGCCCCAGGAGGGGCCAGTGCTCTTGTTCCTGGTCGGTCTCGGACCAGTCCCTCCAGGCGAAGTGGAGCTGGCCGGAGGGGTCGATCCAGCAGTGGGCGGAACCGTCGCCCGCCCCGAAGGTGGTGACCTCGCCGGGTTCGGGACCGAGGACGAGGGGGATGAGGACGGGTTCGTCGTGATCGACGACGCCATAGTTGTACAGGTGCAATGCGCCACCCGTATCTGCGGCAACGATGTTCAGTCGCAGGATGGAAACTGCGGCGTACGCCTGCGTTGGGAGCGCCCCATATACTGACACTGAGGCAAAACCGGCGGAGCCATCGTCACGAACGAAGGCGAGTGCATACCCCGTCGAGGAGAACCGGGTGGCGCCGGCGATATGATTCAGCAACTCGGGATCCACCGTCCCGTCCTGACAGTCGCATTGGGCGTCTCGGTCCGCGAAGGAAGCACACCAGCAGGGATACGGAATCTCCAGGCCACCGAGACTCGTGGGATTCTCCCAGCCCGTGACGTGTTGGGATGTCGGCGTTTCCGAGTCAGTGCGGCGCCACGCCGTGCCTGCCGCGTCCACCACCAACCAGGGTTCAGGCATCTCGCGGGTCCAGTGGGAGGACTCCCAGTCGGGTATCGCCAGCATGCTCAGGGGCCCGAGGGATTCCCACCAGCCGGGGCTGGCGGTGCAGTCGCGGCGGCACGCGCCGTCGCTGCACTGAGACTCGTCATCGCAGTCCGAGAAGGTCACGCGTCCAGAGCTGTCGAGCGCGGCGAGATGGAGGTAGTCGGTGGCTGGATGCAACTCGGACCAGCCCTCGCCGGGCGCCTCGTAGACGGCCCAACCGGTGTCGTGGGTGGTGGCCTCGGTGTCCGCAGAGTCCTTGGACTCCTCGGGACAGCCGAGCAGTCCCATCAGGACCAAGTGCCTAGTCACGGCCACGCCCAGCCGGGTGCCCAGGCCACTCGCGCCGCGCGGTACGTCGTGGCGATCGAGGCCAGGCGAGTCGTGTCAACCGGGGGGAGTCTCTCCACCACGCGCGCGGCCCAGGCCAGTCCCGGTGGCCGCGAGGCTCCGAGACCGGTGGCCGAGTACAGGTCGATGTCCTCGGCCTCCCATGGTTCTCCATCGAAGAGGCTCAGCCACTCGGGGGGCCATTCGCGATCCGCGTCCGGGTCGGGGTCGGTGAGGCCCACGTCGCTGTCCGGTTGCCCCAGCTCGAAGTCTTCTTCGAAGAACTCCGGCTCGCAACCGAGGTTCGAGATGAAGCTCGTGAGGGCCTCTCGCTGGGTGCAGTCGAGAGCGTTCCACGCATCGCAGAGCCCCCCGGACGTGGCGTCCATCAGGAGACTCGCCAGCACGCCGCCCGTGCGCACCGGCTGTTCCTGCCTGTCGGCGTCGAGCGTGCCCAGCAACGAGCGGAGAACGTCGCGCTTCTCCGGCGTTCGCATCCAGCAGATGAGCTCGAAGAGGCCGGGCGCGGCGCGGTCCAGGTTCTCCTCGATGTCGCCTGCCTCGCCGTAAACGCCGAGGGATTGCGCGTACTTCACGAGGAACCAGTCGATTACGACCTGGCGCCAATAGGCGGCAACGGCGTGGGCCGCGCTCGTGCCGCCGAGGATCTCGACGAGGCAGGCCGTGTCCGTCGCCTCCGCGAGCCTGGCGCGGACGGCGTCGGCGAGGGGGCCGGTGAGCGACGCGAGGTCGGCGAGCACGAGGGGCGGCATGTCGCAGTGGATCAGCTCCCGGAGCATCACGGTGGCGAGGCGAAGGGCGCCCACGAACTGGAGCGTCGGCGAGGCGAGGTCGGCCCAGCGCTGGCGCTCGTCGTCAAGGACCCGGAGCTTGCTCGTCAGGCCCGCGATGGCGTGGCCGTTGGGCCACTCGTTGCCGCGCGAGGGTTCGTAGGTCGCCTCGTAGTTCTTGAAGTAGAAGTCTCGGGCGGTGCCGCTGGTGCGGATGATGGGGACGTGGAGGATCGAGGTCGCCAACGGCTCAAGGAGGCCGCCATTCTCACTGTTCGCCCATAGGGCAACTCCATGGTAATCTGTGGCGAAATCGAGAATGAACTCCGAGTAGTGCTCGATGTCGTTCGACTGACTTGGTGGATCCGGGAGCGTGATCAGCGCTGACTCTAGGTTTTCGAAGGTGCTTTCAGTCAACGAGCCGTGGTACGGGTACACGACGCTCCCCTCCCTCAGGGACTCCGCGAACGCCACGAGCGTTTCCCTGTCCATCCCCGTCACCTCCACGTGGATGTCGGTGCCGGTCTCGGAGAGCGTGCCGGCCACGCCCGCGATGCTCTCGGCCAGGTCGCACACCTCGGCGACCCCGAGCAGCAGCCGGGCGACCGCCTCGTTGGGATCGATGCCCGCCTCGGCCGCCGTCTCGATGGTATCGGCGGCGGCCTTCCAGTCGTCGTCGAAGAGGACGATGGCGAGGAGAATCGCGAAGAGCAGTCCGATGCCTGGCACGAACACGGTGACGACGGCCAGGAAGCCGACGCTCTTGCGAATGCCCCGGACGACGTCGGCGAGGTCGCGCACAGTCGACCGGAACTCGCTCGGGAGAGTGATGCTCGTGGTGTAGAGCGTCTGCGACAGGGTGATCGTGAGCCCGGAGGGTCCCTCCGTCTCGCCGATGGGCACGTTCCTGGTCCCGGGGAAGGTCGTGATCTTGGCGGCCATGTTCAGCGGCCAGGCGTACGTTCCCGGTGATGCCGCCTCGCCGGTGAGCGCGCGCAGGACCGTCGGCGAGTCCTTGTTGTAGAGCGCCTGCCGCAGCGGATCCTCCTCCCTACTCCCCGCCACGTAGTACGCCCCGTGGAGCACGCGGGCGGTGAAACGCAGCGCGAAGTCGCGAAACCACGCGCCCCGCACCAGCCCCCACGAGTCCGGGCCGAACGGGGTGTCTTGCCAGTCTTCCAGCGAGTCCATCCCCATGCAGCTCGCCGCGAGCAGCGTGCCCATCACCAGCCGGGACGGGTACGATTGCATGAGGCGCCCGGCAGCGCGGCACCGGTGGATGTCGCGGTCGCCGAGGGGGTCGGCCCAGCTCCTCGGAGCCGCGCGACCGTCACTTCCCGTCTCGTTGCCGGTCCAGTAGTGCATCGGCTCGTCCGGTCGTGGCTCGAGCCACTCGAGGACGTCGTTGACGATGAACGCCTGGTCGGGAAGCCACGAGACGCGCGTGCCGTAGGGTGACACGCCGACGTCGCGGTAGTAGTACTCTAGCGAGTCCCGCAGCGTGTCCCGTGCCGGCAGCGCGGATTCCATGCCTAGGACTTGAGCTCCACCTGGAGCATCACGGTGAGCCGACCCGACTCCTGCGCGGTGCCGACGGCGTTGCACACCTCGATGGCGAAGCGCAGCAGGGGCCCGAAGTTGGCGTCGTCGTTGTACCACGCGCCGATGGTACCCGTCTGCGGGCCGGTCAGGGGCGCGAGGATCTCCACCGGTGTCGACCACGTGCGCCCGATGGCGCTCCAGGCCATCGTCACTCGACCCTTGAGGTTCGCGGTGGCGCCCTCGGCCACCCAGATGGCGCGGATCTTCGCGATGGCCGGCCCCAGCTCCCGCAGCTCGGCGAGGTCCTTGATGTCGAGCAGGTAGTTGGTGGTGCCGTCGGTCCGGTACAGCTCGTCGAGGCACACGGGGACCATGATCACCTTCGGCATGCCGCCGCCACCCCGCGCGTAGCCGCGCCGGCGAGTGGCGTCGCGCGAGGCGTTGAGGGTGCGGTCGAAGGAGTTGTCGCTGGCGATGGGCATGGATCCTTCCTCGGCGGCAAAGCAGCCGCAATCAGACTGGCGTTGGCGCATGGTCTCCCAGTGCGTGCGAGTCAAGTAGCCGATGGATGTCGCGATGCGCTCGCAAAAAAAAACACGGTGCAATTTTTGTGATTCAACTTACATATATGTCGCGACAATAAAATGAAAGTGCCCGACTCAGGCGCGGGTCGACACCGCTCCCCTCGCCGTCGGCACCCGGCGCCGGGGATTAGTCCCCGCCGGATGCGCCTCCTGAAGCGACTCACCGGCCTCCTCTTCGCGATGGCCTGCGCCCTCTCGCTGCCGAGCCTGTGGGGGGGCTTCGTCGAGGCGGTCGACGCGCTCTACCGCACGCCGCAGTTCTGGCCGATGGCGGCGGGGATCGTCCCCGGGCTGTGGGCCGGGCGCTGGGCGAGCCAAAAGGCCACGTGGTGGAGCACCTTCGAGCACGAGCTCACCCACGCGGTGGTGGGCCTGCCCTTTGGGCTCATCCCCTATGGTTTCATCGTCACCCGCGACCGTGGGGGGCTGGTGAAGCAGCTCTGCCCGCCCTTGCCGATCTTCCTCTTGCCTGTCCCCCTCCTCGGCCAGCACGTGTCGGGGCTCGCGCCCTACGCGATCCCGCTGTTCGCGCTGGCCGCGGCCCTGGGCGTGGAGTTCGCCGAGTGGTGGCCCTACCCGCTCGCCGCCGCCGGCGTCGTGGGCTTCCTCGTGGGCTACCACCTCTACAGCAACCTCCATGAGCTGCGCACCAACGCCTCGCCGCGCCTGTTTCCCGACGTGGAGGGCAACGCGGCGCACACCGACATCGCCCAGTCGGGCTACCTCGCCTCGGCGGCGATCATCCCAGCGCTCTGGCTCGGATCACACGCGATTATCGCGGTGATCTTCGCGCGCACGGGGATCCCGGGGCTGTTGTACTGGGGCGAGAACGTTGCACGTGGAACGTGGCGCACGGCGAAGGCGGTCGCGACGTATGTATCACTGATACATCGGTGATACATGGGGTGTATCAGGCGCCGCGCAGGTGGAGCACCTTGCCGCCCTGCTCGACGTCGCGACACCACATCCGGTCGTCCCAGCTGAGCCCGGGGCGCTGGTCGAACACCAGCAGCCAGCCCTCGGTCTCGCCGAGCTGGTCGAGGTAGGCCGCGAGTTGCGCCTGTCCCTCGCGGAGCACCCGCTCCGGCGACTCCCGGCCCGGTCGCACGCGCTTGACCTCCATCACCGTGCGACGGCCGGCCAATTCCACGCAGAGGTCTACCCGGCCGGTGCCCGCCGCGTACTCCCGCGTGACGCGCCCGCCGCCGTTGACCACCTTCTGCACGAAGGCCATCACGCACAGGTGCACGGTGGCCTCGTGGTAGCCCTCGGGGGTGTTGCGCGTTGCAAAGTCGGAGTTTTCGCGCCACCACTGGAGGAAGGTGCCCACCAGCACGTCGGCGTCGAGCGTGCCGTCGGGGCGCAGCCAGGCGGCCGCGGGCAGGGGGAGGTTGACCTGCGCTCGCCAGCTCAGCTCCCGCGCGATGACCTCGCGGTAGAGTGGGTTTGCGATCTCCGGGGTGCGGGTGCCACCCGCGAGGAGTCCGAGGTCGATGCAGTACTCGTAGTCGTCGGACTGGGCGGCCACGTCGTCGGCGCCCGTGAGCACCGCCGATACGATCGTGGCGACCCTGGGCTCGCGCAAGCGGTGCGCCAGGTTGTGCAGGTGTGTCGTGCGTGACAGCACTAGCCGTTCCTTCGCCTCGTCGATGTCGGCGGCGGTGATCGGCACCGCCCGGTCGGTCACCAGACGATCCATACACTCGGCCGCCAGCGCGTTCACCAGGAAGGGCTGGCCGCGCGACCAGTCGTAGGCGCGGTCGACGGCGGCCGGCTCGAAGCTCTGCCCCGTGTCCGTCGTGTGCTGCCCGTAGAGTTCGGCCACCTCGGCCCGGGTGAATCCCCGGAGCGTGAGCGATGCGGACTTGATGTTGAAGGGCGAGCCAGGGTTCGCCGCCGCCCCGTCCTTCGCGGCGGCGAGGTAGTCGCGGAGGTCGCGCATCCCGACCAGCGCGATCGACGCTGGGAACTGCCCGGGACGGAGGTGGAAGCCGGACCGGAGCTGCCGAAGGAAGTTCACCATCGGCTCGCCCACGAGCACGTCGGCCTCGTCGAGGAACAGGACGAGCGGCCTCGGCGCCACGGCCATCGCCCAGGCTCGGAGCCACGTGGCCAACCGCGTGCCCGGCGCGCTGTCGGGCAAGGGCGGAGGCTGGGCGTCGGCCGGGAGCTCGGCCTGTGCCATCCACTGGATCGACGACAGCCACCGCGCCTCTGACTCGCCCACGTCCTGCGCGCCCTGCGCGGCCTCGATGTTGGCGTGCAGCGCCACCACGCCCCGTGCCCGCAAAGACGCCGCGAAGCTTCGCACGGTTGTCGTCTTGCCCGTCTGGCGCGCCGCGTGGATCACGAAGTACTGTCGTCGTTCGACGAGGAGCGCCACCTCCGGCAGCCGCGCCTCCGCGCCGAGC
Source organism: Pseudomonadota bacterium (assembly GCA_005778355.1). Lineage (GTDB taxonomy): Bacteria > Myxococcota_A > UBA796 > UBA796 > SXON01 > SXON01. The sequence continues at coordinate 29,772 of SXON01000117.1, forward strand.
ATGTAGTGGTCGCCTACAACGCAGGGTCCAGCGGTATTGAAGAAACGGGGCATCGGCGCCTACCGTAACCCCGCTTGTCGGGCGGTAGCCGAGCGCCGCACTGTCCAAACCACGGCGACGAGGGACACCGCCAGGCCCCAGCGCTCGCCGCCTCCGGAGGCGCAGCCACAGCCGCCCACCTCGTCGCCGGCGCCTGGCGACACCGTCTCGCCGGTATCCGGGGTCGGCCCGCCCGAGTCGTGGGGACCACTGTCCCCAGTCGTCGCCGTGTCGCCCGTGCTGCCGGTGTCGTCGCCCGGCTCGCCTTGCCAGGGGTACTCGAGGCCGCCCTCGCCGCTCTCCACGACTGCCCAGGCGTAGGCCGCGAGCGTTTCCCCGTCGATGGGGTCGACCGACGGCGGGGGCGTGAGACCCTCGGCGCTCTGCCCGCTCATCGCGCTGTAGAGCACACACGCGGCGAGCCAGGTGCCGAGGGGGCTCGGGTGGGAGCCGTCGTTGTCGTAGAGGCGGTAGAATAGGCCCTCGGGGTCGGCGGGCTCCGGAGTGTCAGCAAACACGGCCGCGAAGGCAAGGCCAGCGGGCGCCACCCACACCGGTCGCTCGGGCGTGGAGAAACGGTCTCGGTAGGCGAGGTAACCCTCGGTCAGCTCGTCCTGCATCGTGGGGAAGTCTGGGTACAAAGTTGGGTTGGTTGCATCGCCGTCGCGGCGTCCCCACGTGAGAAACAACAACGATTCCCCGCCGCGGACCTCGATCCAATCGTCGAGCTGTGCCCCAGCCGCTGCGCTCTCTTCCCAGATCGCATCTTCGCCGTAAAAGCCCGGGATCTGGCTCTGGTCCTGGAGGATTCCCCACGACCAGGGCGACGTGCCCGACACCAGCGCCTCTTCCCACGCGGGATCGCTCGACGCGTGTTCCACGTGGTCGGGGAAAGCGAGCCCACCCTCGGCCAGGCGCGTGGTGGCCGCGTCGGTTTCCCCGGCCTCGACCAGGAGGGCCTGCAGGACGAGGTCGAGGTCGTTGAAGAAGGTGTAGCTGTTGCCGAGCAGGAGGAGGGTCATGAGGTTCAGCTCGCGAAGGGGTCGAGCACGGGTACCCCCGCCTTCTCGAAGTCGCGGAGGTTTCGCGTGGCCACGCCCAATCCGTTCGCCAGCGCGGTGGCGGCGATCATGCTGTCCTTCACCGGCATGGCGAGTCCCGCGCGACGCAGCTGCGCGACGAGCTCCGCCCAGCGCAGGCCCACCTCCCGGTCCCACGGCAGGCATCGCACGCGGGCCACCGTGCCCTCGAACCAGGCTTCGAGTCGGTCACGACGGCGACCCGACGGAAGGAGCAGCACGCCGAAGCGAAGCTCACCGAGCACGATCGGGTCGACGACGAGGTGTCGCTCGTGGGCCAGGAGCCAGGCGAGGACGCGCGGATCAGGCGACGGTCGCGTTGCCTCCGACAGCACGTTGGCGTCGACGAGCCAGTTCAAAGGGAGTCCGTGGATTCCGAGTCGATGGCCACGAAGTACCCCGGCGCCGGGCAGGCAAGGAGCCAGTCCACCAGACCCTGGTTCGCCGGGGGTTGCGCGCGCACCAGGCGATACTCTCCGGGCGCAAGACGCTCGAATTCAAATTGTTCTCCCGGCTGAATCCCGTCGAGGCGGCGCATCTCCGCCGGCATGACGATCTGGCCCTTGGTGGAAATCGCGGTGCGCATGGTGGGTAAGATAGCGTCTTACGCGCCCCCGCGCTAGACCGCCGCCATGCTCCTCATGCTCGCTTGCGCCACGGCGCCCGAGGGCCTGCGGCTCACCCCCGAGGGCGACGGTCCCGTCGTCGTCGTGGACTGGGACGCAAAGCCCCTGCCCGAGATTCCCTTCCCGAACGACCTCGCCACGCGGGTGGATCCCACGAGCCCCACCGGGCTGCGGGTGAACATCAGCGAGGTGGCGCCCACCGTCACCGAGGAAGAAGCGCGGCAGAAGCTCAACGAGATGACCGGTTTCGGCGTGTACGCGCCGATCACGGTGGCGTTTGACGAGAAGCTCGACCTCGACAACATCCTCTCGCGCCATCCCGACGACTTCGAGCGGGGCGCGGCCGCCTTCGAAGACGACGCGATCTTCGTGGTGAACGTGGATCCCGAGAGCCCCGACTACGGCAAGCCCGTGGCGCTCGACCTCGGCCAGGGCCGCTTCGTGTACGAGACGGAGAAGACCGGGCAGTACTACGCCAACGACACTCGCGCCGCCTCGCCCTCGCTGGTGTTCGAGACGATGAGCGAGGATCTCGATGGCGACGGCATGCTCGACTGGGGCGAAGACACCGACAACGACGGCTGGCTGGATGTGCCCAACGTGTGGCCGGAAGGCGGCGATCCCCGCGCCGACCTGCTCACCTTCTACGAGCTGCAATCCAACACCTTGATCCTCCGTCCGGTGGTGCCTTTGCGCGAGGAGAGCCGCTATGCGGTGGTGCTGACGAGCCGGCTCGTGGGCGACAATGGAAGCCCAGTGAAGTCGCCGTGGAAGTATGTCAACCACACGCGACAGACGGAGGCCCTGGAGCCGGTGGTCGACGCGTTGTCCGACTACGGCGTGGGCCTCGACGACATCGCCTACGCCTGGGTGTTCAGCACCGGCCGGGTCACGGGCGATCTCGTTGACATTCGTCGCGGTCTCGACGGCGAGGGCCCCTTCGCAAAGCTGGCGTCGGAGTACCCCGCGACCGTGAACGAGGCCCTGGCCTTGCATTCGATGGAGGGCATCGACCCACGGGTCTTGCCGCCCGATGCGTTGCTCGACACCCTGGTCGACGTGGGTCTCTTCGATGGCGCCAGTGGCGCGTTCATCAGCGCCGCCTACCGCGAGTACAGCGGTGGCGTCGTGGGCGGGAGCTTCGAGACCCCCTACTTCCTGGCCGACCGCGACGATGGCGACGTGCTCGGCGGCGACGCCGACGAGTGGTGGCAGATCGACGCCATGACGGGCACCTACAATGCCAAGCCCGCGCGCATCCCCTTCACGTGTGTCTTGCCCAAGGAAGGCGAGGCGCCCTACGACGTGGCCATCTTCGGCCATGGCCACGGCTCGTCTCGCTTCGACATGCTGCTTTTCGGCTGGTCCTTCAACCGGCTCGGCATCGCGGCCTGCGCGATTGACTGGCCGGGGCACGGGGCCGACCTCGCCGCCGACGAGGAGGCCCTCATCCGCGCTTACCTGGCGGGCGCGGGACTGGAGCCCTTCCTCGATCATTTGCAAGACAGCCGCTACCGCGACCTGAACAACGACGGCCGGGGCGACAGTGGCGCCGACCAGTGGATCACCGACCCCTTCCACACCCGCGACATGGTGCGGCAGGGCGTGGTGGACTGGGTGCAGTTCGTGAAGGCACTGCAGAACTGCGGGCAAGGCGACATGGAGCTGCGCGAGGTGGGCGGCGACTCCGCGGGCTCCGGCACCACGTGTGACTGGAACGGCGACGGCGAGGCCGATCTCGGAGGGAAGGACGCCAGCTTCACCATCCTCGGTGGCTCGCTGGGCGGCATCAACACGGCGGTGGCGGCGGCGGTGATGCCCGAGGTCGACGCCTTCTCGCCGATCGTCCCGGGGGGTGGCCTGCTCGACGTGGCGGTGCGCTCCGACCTCGGCGGGGTCATCTCGGCCGTGGTGGGACGCATGATCTCGCCGATGTTGCTCGGCGTGCCCGACGGCGCGGGCGGCATCGAGATCGTGCAGCTGGTCAACGCCTACGGCGACATGAATAGCGTGCACGTGGCCTCGTTGTCGAGCTTCCCCGCGGGTGGGCGCGTGCAGATCGAGGTGCTTCGCCCTGACCGCACCGACAGCTACGAGGGCTACATCCCGGCCGACGGCAGCTTCCGCCTCCCCTTCGCGGCCGACGCGCCCGACGCCTTCGAGAAGCGTGCCATCGTGGACATGCCGGAGACGGGGCCGGTGGCGGGCGGCGTGTACTCTAGCGACAACAACGTGGATCTGGGGGACTACCTCGTGATTCGCCTGTTCGACGCCGAGGGCGCGCTGGTGGAGAAGATTGATACATTTGATACATCGGTGATGTACGAGGGCGTGACGATGCCCGCCGGTTCACCGGTCGTGGCCGCCGCCCACGGCAGCGGCAAGATCCGGGGGACGAAGGAGCTCCGGCGCCTGGCCATGGTGATGGCGATGGCGCTCGAGCCCGCCGACCCGGTTGTCTACGCGCGCCACTGGGCGGACGAGCCCTTCGAGGCGCTCGGCGGCCAGCCGTCCAACGTGCTGCTGGTGCCCACCATCGGCGACCAGGGCGTGACCATCAGCTCCGGGCTGGCCATCGCCCGCGCCGCCGGGCTCGTGGACTGGCAGCAGGTCGACGACCGGTACGGCATGACCCCCGACCAGTGGCTCATCGACCGGGAAGTGGCCCGCGCCGTGGAGGATTACGGCCCCTACACCGACACCAATGGGGCCCCCTGCCTCTTCGATCCCGACGACCTCGACGAGGGCACGGATGGTACCGGCGCGCCGAGCGAGGCGCCGCTGCGCGCCACCCGTGAAACATCCAGTGGTATCACGGCCTTGCGCTTGCCCTACCCGCAGACCACGGGCAAGCATGGCTTCTCCGAGCCCGACCCCTCGCGGGCCTTCGACGTGGCGCTCTTCGTCGTGAATCAAACCACGTTCTACTTCGAGTCTGGCGGCACCGAGCTGCGCGACGAGGTGTGTTTCGGTTCGGACTCCTGCGCTGATATTCCGCCGGTACAATGGGAGGTCGAGTGATACTTTTCACGTGTATCAGCATGGCGGCGGAGTGGACCGACAACGCGGAGTACCGCGCCATCGGCACGCTCGGCTCGCCGCTCCTCCTCAACAGCGACGGCGCCTCGCTCGAGGGGGGCTTCGACCTCGACCAGCGCTTGCGTCTGGGGGTCGATGCCAAGGCCAAGGACTGGCGCTTCGGTGCCGAGCTCGACGCGCTCTCCGGGCAGGTGTTTCATTCCACGTGGAACATCCCGGGGGCTGAGGACGACCGCCGTCGCTGGGCGGACGACAGCTTCTCCCTCGCAGGACTCCAGCCTCGTCGCCTGAGCGCGGGCATCGACACCAAGGTGGGCAAGTTCGACCTGGGCCTCATGCCCTCGCAGTGGGGCATGGGCTTGCTCGCCAACGACGGCACGGGCGACCCGCTGTTTGGTCGCAC
>SXON01000118.1 GCA_005778355.1 Pseudomonadota bacterium
ATCGAGCTTACGAGCGTCGGTGCCGTCGATGCGCGCGACCCACAGCTCGGCCGAGTTGTCGTCGTAGGCGTCCTCGGTCGAGCGGTTGAACATGACCCATCGCGGGCGGCGAGGCCCACGTCGGCGGCGGCGGTCGACCAGTCGCGACCCTCGCCGAGCAGTCCGCTCTCGGCCGCGTAGCGATTGCCCCGGTTGCCGATGCCGATGCCCGTGGCGAGTCCGCCCGCCGCCGCGCCCAACACGGGGACGGCGCCCGCCGCGCCGACGGCCGTGCCCAGCGCCGCACCCGTGCCCGTCGCGAGACCGTGCAGCCCCGCCGCGCCACTCACCATCGAACCGGATCCAGCCGCCATGTCGAGGCCGCCCTTCACGCGTTCGCCGGTGTTCCACTCGGCGGCGCCCACGCCCACTTGCTGCGCGCCCTTCACCATGCTGTATGCGCCGCTCGCGGCCCCGCCGGCCTTCCCGAGCTTCGACATCACCGAGGCCTGCGCGGCGGCGTTGCCGGCCGGTTGCACGCCGGGCGCGGCGGGGACCGGCGTGGTGGTGGGCGCGGGCGTGGGCACGACGCTCGGCGAGAGCTGCTTCGGCATCGAGGGATGCTACCCCGGATCGGGCCCGGCCGTGCGTCGGAAACTCGCCCGTGCGCGGGCCGGCGCGCTACCTTCAGACCGTGGACATCCGAGCGGCCGAGGCCGACGACTACCCCGCCTTCGCGGCGCTGTTCCCCGAGCTCGAGAGTGGCGATCCCACGCCGAAGCTCCAGAAGTGGAGCGACGAGATCGCGCCGCAGACCGTCCTTGCCGTCGTTGGTCAGGAGGTGCTCGGGTACCTCTTCTACCAGCGCCTCCACGACGACATCTACGTGCGACACCTGGTCGTGGCGCCTGGGGCGCGCCGCGCGGGCGCGGGGCGGGCGCTGCTGGGCTGGTTGCGGGCTCACAAGGGACGCGCCCGGCGATGGCGCTTGAACGTGAAGCCCGGGAACGTCCCCGCCGTGGCGCTCTACCGCTCGGTGGGTATGGAGGTCGCACACTGGAGCCTCGCGCTCCGACTCAGCTTCGAGCAGTGGAGCACCTTCCCCGAGCCGGCCCGGGGGGTGGTGTCGGGCCTTCTGGATCCCGAGCTCGACGCCGCCGCCGAGCGGGCCCTGGGCTTGCCCGAGGGACAGGTGGCTCATGCGCGAGCGTCGCGTCGCGTGGTCGTCGGGGTCATTGACGGTGCGGAAGTGGTCGGCCTCGCCCTCTTCGATCCCGGCTTTCCCGGCGCCTTTCCCTTCCGGGCGCGCACGCCCGCGCATGCCCGCGCACTGGCGGAGGGCACTCGCCCGCACGTGCGGGAGGACGACCTGCAGTTCGTGGTGGAGGGCGACGAGGCGTTGCGGGCGGCGTCCCTGGCCGCCGGCGCCGTGATTCGCATGGAGACCTGGCACATGGAAGGGCCGATCTAGCGTCGCGCGAGGATCTCGCGGTCTACGCGCAGTCGCGACATGGATACCAGCCAGCGTCGCAGCGGCGAGTCCTCGCCCGCCGACGCCCGGAGAGCGAGACGACAGGCCCTCGGGTCCAGCCGACCTTCGGCGAACACCACCGACGTGCCATTCGTCACGTTTGCCCCGTCGCACGCCAGGGTGCCGACTTCCCGGGGGGGCGGGAACCGGGCGAGCCGCCCGGCGGCCACGCGTAGCCGCAGGAGGCGCGCGTCGAGGACCATGGTCGCGGCGCGGCGGACGACGGCGTGGCGCTCGGCGGCGAGCCGGGAGGCGAGGGCAGGAAGCACGAGACGCGCGCTCCCTGGTCGTCCCACGACGTCGGCGAGACCGAGCAGATCGCGAGGCGAAATAGACAGGTACAGGGCCCGGGCCTCGTTGGCGTCGAGCCTGCCGAGGATCACCAGTCGCCCCCCGACGGAGGCCACGCGCGCGGCGAGGGGGACGCTCTCGGGGCCCACGGGGGCGAGCGCTGCGCAGAGGGCGAAGGCGGCGGCCAGCTCGACGTCGTCGTCGTCACCGAGCGGCAGCTCGTCGAGTAGCCAGTCCGGGGAGAGGACGCGCGTGGCCCCGCTCACGACGCGGCGGCCGGTGTCGACCTCGACCCCCTCCCAGGTGTCGTCGCACAGCCAGCGACGGCGACGAACGCCCTCGACGATCTCGCTGCTCACCAAGGCTCAGCGGAGCTCGACGCGCCCGTTCGAGATCACGAGGTTGCCCTCGGCGTCGCGCGTTTCCACGTTGTAGCTCCCGTCGTCCTGGCGCCACCCGCGCGTGGTGAGCGTCACGCCGTTGAGGACGGGGCGAGCGAAGCGCACCGCCAGGCGACGCAACCGCCGCGCGTCGTTTTCGCCGACGGCCTTGACGGCGGCGACGCCGGTCATCGCCATCGTGCAGAGGCCCTGGAGAATAATGTCCTTGTGTCCAGCCGAGAGCGCCGTCGACCGGTCGATGTGAATGGGGTTGTCGTCGAGCGAGGGAACCGCGTAGCGGATGCTCAGATCGGGGGCCACGGCGATGGAACGTTCGTAGTCGGGCGTTCCCCGCTCCGCCTCGGGCGCGGGGGGCGCCTTCGGGCCGTCCGCCTTCTTGGCGCCGCGGATGAAGTAGGCCGTGCGGGCCTCGAGCGCGAGGTAACCGTCGACGAAGGCGTATAGTCTCGAGGCCACGAGGATGCCGCTCGACTTCTCCTCCACGCTCTCGAGCTTGCCCCGCACCTGGACGAGGTCCCAGGGGCGGATCGGGCGGTGGAAGGTGGCGTCGTGCTCGCCGTGCACTAGGCGCAAGAGATCCAGCTCCAGCTCGGGATCGGTGGCGATCTTGAACATCATCCCGTGGAAGAGCCGGACGTGGAACATCGGCGGCACGATCGCGTCGTTGCCGGCGTAGGTCGAGGAGTCGTCGCCGGTGCAGTCCGCGTACATCGCGGCGAACTTGGGGTCGGCGAACTTCGCGCCGTCTTCCCAGGTCTTGCCGATGGGCCAGGTCTTGGCCTTCGCAGGCTCGACGGGCGACGCCGCGGCGGGCGCTTCCCCCTTCGCGGGCACGCGACGCGAAAAGTCGAAGTACATGGCGAACTTCATCAAGACGCCCATGTTGTCGGCGGTGATCTTGCCCTTCATGAAGGCCTTCTGCGCGTCGACCGTCTTGTTGAAAATGCCGATGATGGTCTCGGTGTCGGTCTTGATCGTGCAGTCAGGCGCGCCCGCGAGGCCGTCCTCGATCCAGGCCTTGCCGTCGCCCACGCAGAGAGTCTGCGCGCTACCGTCCTTGATGGCGAAATGGATGCGCGCTTTCCAGTCGCCCGCTTTCTCAGCCACGAAGGCGAGCGGCACGTAGGAGAAGGCCTCCTTTACCGGGTCGGGTCCCGACTTGGCCTCGAGGGCGGTGGCGGCCTTGCTCTCCCAGGCGCTGATTTGCGGCCACGCGGCGGCGATCTCCTCGGCGGTCCAGAGCTCCTCCGACTTCTTCTCCACGCCCTCGTTGACCCTCACCTCGTAGAGGTGGATGCGCTGGCCCTGGATGCCGAGCACGGCACCGGTAATGGAACGTCCCAGCTCCGAGGCGAGGAAAATCACCGGGGGACTGATCTGGTCGGGGGTCCACTCCTCTTCCACCATCGCGATGTCGGTGGTCATGCGGGTCTTGGCGATGGGGGCGATGGCGTTGACGGTGATGTTGGCCTTCCGCAGCTCCATCGAGAGCACCCGGGTGAGCCCGTAGATGGCGGCCTTGGCTGCGGCGTAGTTCGATTGCCCGAAGTTGCCGATCATGCCCGAGTAGGAGGTGGTGTTGATGATGGCGCCGCCCTGCTTCGAGAGCGCCGGGATGGCGGCGCGACACATGTTGTAGGTGCCCTTCACGTGCACCTCGTTGACGATGTCCCACTCGGCATCGGTCAACTTCATGAAGGTCTTGTCGCGCAGGATACCGGCGTTGTTGACCACGACGTCGAGGCGCCCCCAGCGACCCATCGCGGCGTCGACCATGCGCTGGCAGCCGGCCGCGTCGGTCACCGAGTCGGTGCTGGCCAGCGCGTCGCCACCGAGGGCCTGGATCTCGGCAACGACGATGGCCGCTGCGGACGAGTCAGCGCCGGTCCCGTCGCGCGATCCGCCGAGGTCGTTGACCACCACGCGCGCACCCTCGCGCGCGCAGGCGAGCGCATGGGCGCGGCCGATGCCGTTCCCCGCGCCGGTGACGATGACGACGCGATCCTTGAGCAAGTTCGCCATGGGGGCTCCTCGTGGGGCCGCCCATCTATCAGGCGATGTGGACCTTCACGATCAGTCCGCCAAACTCCCAGCGATCGCGGGCCACGCGGCGCTGCCAGCGAACTTCGAGGTGGAGGTCGGCGCTCATGGCACCCGTTTGCAGCGAGAGAGTGAGCCGGTCGCCCGGCGGCACGTTGATCGCGCAGGCGCAACCGTCGGCGCCGACGTTGAGGATCTCGCCGGCGCCGTCGAGCGGCTCGGTGACGGTCACCGGCCAGCGCAGGGCCTCTCGCTGGCCCCCGCGACGTTGACCGAAGGCGTCGGCGGGGGCGTCTTCCGAGGCGCGCAAGGCCTGGTCGCGCAGGAAGACGCAGTCGAGGTAGCGAGAGAGCCCGTTCTCGCCGAGCCGCACCAGCAGTGACTCGCGCGCGGTGACGTAGCGGTGCATGCAGCGCAGGTACCGGTCGAGGTACATGCCCTTCTCGGCGTCGCCCTTGGCGCTCTCGGCGGCGAGCGGGGTCTTTAGCTTACGACGAAGGGTCTCGGCTGCGGTGGCCGGGTCGAGCAGGTCGTCGGCTCCGTGGCGGATCCACTGCACGCGTGCGCCGATCTCGACGGGCCCCTCCGCAAGCGCGAAGATGGGGAGGGAGCCACCCTTCCTGCGGAAACGTCGGAAGACGGCGAGTGACTCCGGCCGGGCGTGGACGATGAGCCCATCGATGTCGTCGTCGGGCACCGCGCCGTCGGGCACAAGATCAACCACCCCGGCGAGGGCGGCCTGGAGGGCGGCGGGGACGGGGCCGCCAAGGACCATGTACCGGGTGATCATGTCGCGCACGTCGGCCACTATGTCACGCGGCGGTGGCCCGTGCACCGGGGTAGGTCCGCGCCGTGCCTCCCGACCCGGTCAACGCCTGGGCCCTGCCCGTGTTCCGCCGGTACCAGGCGTCGCGCTCGCTGGTGGTGCTCGCGCTCCAGGTGCAGGGGGTCGCCGTCGGTTGGCAGGTGTACTCGCTCACCGGCCGGGCCATCGACCTAGGCTGGGTCGGGCTCGCGCAATTCTTGCCCACCATGGTGCTCTGGCCGCTGGTGGGCTCGGTGGTCGACCGCTTCGACCGTCGCAACATCCTGGCCGCGTGCTGGGCGGCGATCGGCCTAGGCGCGGTCGGTCTCGCGGCCTTCGACTACGCGGGAAGTCGCGACATATGGTTGCTCTATGGTGTCCTTTTCATGGGTGGTTTGGCGCGCGCATTCTCCTCGCCCACGGCGCAGGCGATGTTGCCGCAGCTGGTCCCGGCCGCCACCTTCCCCAACGCGGTCACCTGGTCGTCCTCGGTTTTCCAGGTGGGCTCCATCGCGGGGCCAGCCCTTGGTGGCTTGTTGTTTGCGGCCCTCGGGGCGGCCTGGAAGGTACACGCGGTAGCCGCAGCAATGGCGCTCCTGGGCGCTCTGGCTGTGTGCACGGTGCCCTCGCCCGGGCGGGTGTCGAACGGCCCGCCAGGCTCGGCCTTCGATGGCCTCCGTTTCGTGCTGTCGCGACCGGTCATGCTCGCCGCGATCTCGCTCGACCTCGTCGCGGTCTTGTTCGGCGGGGTGGTGGCGCTGCTTCCGATCTACGCGCGCGACGTGTTGGGCGGTGGCCCGGACCTCCTCGGCTGGCTGCGGGCCGGACCGGCGGTCGGCGCGACGCTATCGGCTTTGTGGCTCGGTCGTTTCCCCATCGAGGGACGCGCCGGCCCCAAGATGTTGTGGAGCGTGGTGATCTTCGGGGTGGCCACGATGGCGTTCGGCGCGTCGACCCACGTGGGCCTTTCGTTCTTCGCGCTCTTGGTCCTCGGGGCGGCCGACGAGGTGAGCGTGGTCATCCGCCATTGCATCGTGCAGCTCAACACGCCCAACGAGATGCGCGGTCGCGTGTCGGCGGTGAACTGGCTTTTTGTCAGCGTGAGCAACGAGCTTGGCCAGTTCGAGTCGGGGCTCGCGGCGGCCTGGCTCGGACTCGTGCCCGCCGCCGTGAGCGGCGGCGCCTTGGCGCTCGTGGCGGCGGGGATCGTGGCGGTCGCGGTGCCGGCGTTGCGACGTTTTGACCGACTGGGGTGATCGCCTCGGGACGGCCCCGCCCGGCCCTATGTCGCGACACGGGGAGCCCCCCGATCTCCAGGCAATCCCGGTGCCCGGCCTTCCGTGCACGGCCTTCGGCCGCCGGTTCCTGTCACCACTGGCGTCCCCATCGGCTTCGCTGCGCTCCGCGATGGGGCGCGCCAGGGGCGTCACCCGGTGGTCTCGAGCTGAGGGGCCGGGCACCTCGATCACGTCGGTTCGACCCCGCTGCGAACGGGCCGGGCGGGGCCTCGGTGTGGTACTCGGCTCGGGTGGGGAGTTGTGCGGTTGCGACTTGGGGGGTACCGCCTGCACCGGAATCACGACCCTTGGCGGCGGTAAGTCCGAGGCTCGGGCGCGAGCCTCGCCTGGTAGCCCCTGGCTAACGTTCCAACAAGAACCTCGCCTCTTCACACGCCGGGAAGCGCTCTGTCTCCTCCGACATGCCGTAGCCTCGGAGCACGAAGCCGTTGCGCTCCAGCACCCGGATGGACGCGACGTTGCTCCGAGCGGCCCTGGCGTGGAGCGGCCGTGCCGACTCCTCGGCGAGTAGGAGCCCCAGTGCGCGCGTCGCGACGCCGCGGCCCCACCACTGCCGACCCAGCCAGTACCCCACCCAGCGATGTCCCTCGGCGTCGAAGGCGTTGATCATGCCGGCCAGGGCGCCGTCGGCGAGGATGGCGCGGTGCGTCACCGCCGGATCGATGAGCACCTTGGCCCAGTGCTCGAAGAACGCGGGGCCGGTGCGCGGCCGCGCGATCACCATGCGCACCGCCTCGGGGTCGCTTTGATGCTCGAAGAAGGTGGGGAGGTCCGCCTCGACGCCGGGGCGAATGGCAACGTGGAGGCTCATTCGCCGGCCTATCGATCCCTACTCGCTGCCGCCGCTCGCGAAGTCGAGGTCGATCGCTGCCAGGCGGAAGCCCTCGTCGCACGCGTCGGTCGCGTCGCCGCCCGGAGCGGTAATCGCGGCGGTGAAGGCAAAGGCGCCTTGCAGCTCGTCGTAGCCCTCCTGTCGCAGGAGGGTGGCCTCGCCGCCAGTGGCGATGAAGGCTCGATCGGGCGTGCTCGATTGCAGGTCGCCCTCGAGCACGACGACGCCGACGTCCTCGGTGAGGCTCCGCACGCCAGCGGCGGTGGTGAGCGCGGCGCCCAGGAGGGGGTACCGCTCGACGGCGTCTGTTTGCGACTCGGGCACATCGACGATCCAGCTGCCCGCCAGCAGATCGGGGTCGTCACAGGCCGGAACGATGTCGATGGTGCTCACCCCCAGCTCGTACTCCATCGCGGCCACCATCAGCCGGCCACGCGCCTCGTCAACCGCCCAGGCCATCGCCGCCCCCGACCAGTCGTCGAAGCCGCCGCTCGCGGTCACGTCGAGGATCACGTTGCCCTCGGCGTCGCAGTCGCAGGCGCCGGGCTCGGCGGTGTCGGCCGAGTCGCTGGTGTCGGCGCTATCGGCGGTGTCGATGGGATCGGGTGTGCAGGCCAGAAGGAACAACATCATCGGTTGCGTCGCAAGTCCCATGCCGCGAGCCTCCGCGCCTCTTCCTGTCGCGACAAGGTGCCTGCGATGTAACGACCATCCGCCTGCCGGGCCGGCTCTCCGTCGAGCGATCGGGCCCACTCGAGCGTGTCCCGGGCGGTGCTTGCGAGGGGCCTGAGGTGTAGGCCAGTTGCTTCGGAAGGCGTAGGATCGATGCCGGTCATCCCAGCATAGGCCGGGTCGGGCAGCCACAGCGGTAGCTCCCGCCAGGGCGCGATGCCCTCCAGTGCCTCCGGCGGCAGCCAGCACAGTTCCGCCGCAGGGTTGATCGCGTCGCGCACGGACTCCAAGAAGCCCGCCATGGAGTACACGCGACCGACCCCATTGAAAATCCCACAGGGCCCCTGCGCGGCGAGGCGCACCAGGAAGGCGGCGAGGTCGCGGACGTCGATCACTTGCGCGGTGGCCTCCCGAGGCAGGGGCGCCAGCACCCGGCCGCCCTCGGCGAAGCGCACCGGCCAGTACGTGAACCGTCCCGTCGGGTCGTACGGGCCACCGATGAGACCGGGGCGGACGACGATCCCCCGCTCCCCGAGGGCGAGAACCTCTCGCTCGCAAGCCGCTTTCAGGGGACCGTAGGCGCGCTGGTGCTCCTCGTGGTCGACGTCAGGCAGCGTGGGGTCGCTCGCGACGGGCACCCGGGTGAGGTCGGCATAGGCCATCACGGTCGACACGTACACGTAGCGGTCGCAGGCGAGCGCCGCCGACTGCCGAACCACGCGGGGGACGAAGCCGCAGGTGTCGATGATACCGTCCCAGTGTCGCGACAAGAGCGGCGCGAGGCCGCCGTCACGGTCGCCGTGGATCTTCTCGACGTCGTCGAAGAGATGGGCCTGGGTGCGCCCCCGGTTGAACAGGGTGACACGATGCCCGGCGGCGAGCGCGTGCTCCACCACGTGACGGCCGAGGAACAGGGTGCCACCGATCACCAAGAGGTTCATGTCGCGTGACTATTCGGAATCGGCGGCCTAGGTAGTTGTTGTCGCTGCCATGATCGCCCGCCGCTCGCTGCTCGCCGCTGCCCCCCTCGCGCTGGTCTCGCGCCCCGCATGGACCGGTGTCGCGAACGGGCCGGGCATCTCGGTGATCGACGCCCCCGGCGGCTGGGATGCCACCCGCGTGCTCGCCGACCCCTTCGACGTCCCCGCCGTGGCGCGCGAACGCGGCGCCGAGCGCGCGTGGCACGGGGCGCTCAACATCGTGGTCCATCCCGACCGCCCGAGCGTGTCCGCCTTCTTCGCCGAGCATGCCGATCATTGTCTCATCTTCGACGGCGTGGCCCTGCCCTCGATCCGCCATCGCGACGGAGACGACTGGGACACTCACGACGACAACGACGCCCGCCAGTCGGCGCTCTGGGAGGGGCTTTTCGCGACCCTGCGGCTCGGCGAGGGCGTCACCCTGGTGCGGAGCCACCTCGGTCGCACCCCGCGACACAACGCGCGCGGGGGCAAGGAACACTGGCCCTACACGAGCTTCCTCGCCTTCGGTCCCCACCTCCAGGGCGGGCGCCGACTGGGGGGCTACGACCGGTTCTTCTACGGCAGACCGGTTGATCCCGAGAGCCTGGAACCGAGCGATCACGGCGTGCCGCTCACGCCGGCGCTCGCGCGTCGATACCTCTGGACGTTGGCCTAGGCGCCGGGCGCGAGCACGGGATCGGGCTCCCAGCCCTCGTAGAGCTCGTCCACCGCGAATCGCACCTCGATGTGCGGCAGCTCCACGATCTCGCCCGGGCCGTGGTCTTGGAGCTCCCAGCGACCCTGCGCGTTGAGGGTGAAAACATCAATGTGCACACGGTCGCTCTCGACGGCCACGAAGTGCCGGAGCGTCGGCAGTCGACGGTAGTTCTCGAACTTCTGTCCCCGGTCGTAGGCCGAGGTGGAAGGCGACATCACCTCGAACAGCGCAGTGGGGTTGACCGCCGCGTGGCGATCCTCCTCGTCCGGCACGCGGGGGCCGCACACCACGCTGAGGTCGGGGTAGGTGGCGAGGGTCGTGGCCGGCACGCGGATGCGCTGGTCGCAGTCGTAGGGCTGGCAGCGTTTGCCCTTCAACGCCACGCCCACGACAATCGTCAGATTGGTCTTCAACTTCGCATGCGCGAAGGTGCCTCCCGCCATCGCGAGGATGTGCCCCTCGAAGAACTCGTGCCGCTCCTCGGTGCTTGCCTCGAGGGCGAGGTACTCGGCGTAGGTGTAGCGGCGCCGCGCGCTGGCCTGCATCCGTCGAGTATAGCGGGATCGGGGGTGTTAGCTCCCCGAAGCCTCGGCAATCCGCTGCGCATCGGCATCTTCACCCGCGGCGACCTCTTCCCGGCCAACCACGGCGCGGCGGTGAAGATCGTGCGCACCGCCGAGGCGCTCGTGCGCGCGGGCGACCACGTGGTGTTGGTGTCCGACGATCGCGACGCCTACCTCAGGTGGGACCAGGGCTGGCAACGAGTGGCCTACGAGCCACGTTTTCGCGCGCTGCAGGAAGCCCCGTTCCTCCGCGACCAGGCCCGCTTCGAGCGCTGGCTCGCCCGCATCGGCTACCCCGCCGACGAGCATTTCCTCTACCGCCCGGTGGTCGACCCCGCCTGGTGGGCGCGCGCCCTCTACGTGGGCCTCCGCGAGCGGCTCGACGTTTACCAGGCCGAGTTCCCCGGCTACGGCGTCCCCGCGCGGATCGCGTCGCGACTCCTTGGTGGGCGAAGCGTGCTGGTGCAACACAACGTGGAGCACGACCGCCTCCGGCAGATGGCGGGCCTGTCCCCCGGCGCCTTGCGACGGATTCGCCTCGTCGAGGAGGCGATCGTGCGCGCGGTCGACGAGGTGATCGCGGTCTCCGAGGACGACCGGCAGCGCATGGGCGGTCGCGACCACATCCGCTACGTGCCGCACGGGGTGGATCTCGGGGCCTTCACCGGGCGACGGCTGAACCTGCGCAAACGCTACGACCTGCCCCCCGGGCCGGTGATCTTCTTCCACGGGACGCTCCACTACGCGCCCAACGCCGAGGCGGTGCGGTGGCTTGCGAGCCAGCTGGCGCCTAGCTTGACCGAGGGCTCGATCCTCTGTGCCGGCCTGTCCCCGCCCACGGAACTCGCCAGCGAACGCCTACGTTTCTGCGGCCCGGTGGAAGACCTCGCCGCGCACATCGAGTCGGCCGACCTGTGTGCCTGTCCCCTGTTCGCGGGCGGCGGCACGCGTATGAAGCTGATGGAGTACTTCGCCGCGGGAAAAGCCGTGGTCTCCACGCCGCTGGGCGCCGAGGGTTTGGAGGTACGGCACGAGGAGCACCTCCTCTTGGCCGACCGCGAGGCGCTGGTACCGACCTTTCATCGCGCTCTTGGGGATTCGAAGCTGCGCAAGCGGCTCGGGTCCAACGCGCGCCGATGGGCGAGCGGTCGCGACTGGAGCGCCGTGGCCAGCGCCTACCGGGCGATCCATCGCGGCGAGGGGCGCGACTTCGTGGCGCGCCCGAGCATCGAGGCCCACCTGCCGCCGCGACTGCCGTCGAAGCCGCTGACGATGCTGCTCCTCGTGAATCGCGGCTGCAACCTACGTTGTTCCTTCTGCGATCTCTGGGATCGTCCCGAGGAGATGCCCACCGACCGCGCCCTGCGCCTCCTCGACGAGGCGGCCGCCATCGGCACCAAGACGCTGGTCATCACCGGTGGCGAGCCGCTCTTGCACGACGGCATCTTCGACATCGCGCGCGGCGCACGCGCACGTGGGCTCTCGGTCAACATCACCACCAACGGCACGCTGGTGGAGCGGCACTTCGAGGCGCTCATCGAGAGCGGCGTGTCGTCCGTGTCGTTCTCCATCGACGGGACGCCCGAGACGCACGACCGCATCCGGGGACAGAAGGGCGCCCACGGCCGCACGTGGAAGGCACTCTTGCGCACGATCCACGATGGTCGCATCGACACCGCCGTGTACTTCGTCGTCACGCGCGAGAACGTCGGCGAGCTCACGACGGTGTACGAGCAGGTGCGCGCCGCGGGGGCCCGCTTCGACTTCTGGCCGGTCAACGACGCGAAGGAGCAGTACATGAGCACGCCGGAGGCCCGGGCGGCCTGGCTGGCGGCGATCGACACCTTGTCGCGTCGTGACCCCGACGTGGCCGCCAAGGCGCACTACTACGCGGAGGCACTGGGCTACCACGCGGGAGAAAGGGGCGCAGTTCGCTGCCTCGGCCTGGTCGACCAGTACGGCGTCACCTACAAGGGCGAACTGCTCCCCTGCTGCGTGTGGGGGGGCGACGGGCTCGTGGTCGGCAACGTGTTCGAGCGCCCGCTGCGGGAGATCTGGGCCTCGCGAGAAGTGCAGGAGCACCGAGAGAAGTTGTGGGGCAAGGGTTGCACGGTGGGCTGCTACAACCACTCGCTCTACGAGCTGGTGGCCTCCACCGGGGAGAGTCACCGGGTGGGTTAGCGGCGCGGCATGTGGTGGCGCCGCGCGACGTTCAAGGGGAAGCAGGTCTGGGTTGAATGCGACGCGTGGGGCGCGCCGCTGGAACGCGAGGGGCGGCGGCTCGTGCGCTACTCCGACCGCCCGGGGGCGACGGTGTATCCGGCCTTTGCTCGCGGCATCGAAGACGCGGGCGGTGAACCCCGAGAGTTGGACGAGGGCACGGCGCCGCCGCCGATGGCGGAGCGAGGCGCCCCGGCGCGGCCCCCCGGGGAGCGGCCCCTCGCGCCCGGCGCGGCTGTGCCCGCCACGGGGGCGCGCCCCGCACCGGCCGCCTCGGGACGGTCATCGGGTTTTGGATCGGCCGGCACGCGCACCGCGTCGCAAGCCGCCGCCGCGAAGGTGGCCGCGAGCGCCAAGGTGGCGTCGTCGTCGTCGGCGATTCGCTGCTTCACCGACGGCGGCTGCCAGGGCAACCCCGGCCCCGCCGGGAGCGGCCTCCTCGTGAAGTTCCCCGACGGTCGCGTGGTGGAGCAGTCCCGGGCCCTCGGCATCGGCACCAACAACATCGCCGAGCTCACCGCCATCGACATGGCCCTCGACGTGCTCGCCGCCGGCGAGATCGACCCGGCCGCCGAGGTGGTGGTCTTCTCCGACAGCCAGTACGCCCGCGGCGTGCTCACCCTCGGCTGGAAGGCCAAGGCCAACGTGGAGTTGATCGCTGGCATCCGCGCCAAGCTCCGGTCGCGACCGGGCGTGCGCATGGAGTGGGTGGCCGGGCACGTGGGCCTGCCCGAGAACGAGCGGGCCGACCGGCTCGCGGCGCAGGGCGTCGAGGCCAGCAAGCGCCGGTAGGCATGAAGGGTTGGCGCAGGGTCCGGGTGCGCGCGGTTGCGGGTACACCTGCCCCGTTCCCGGAACCGCCATGATCTCGTCGCTCCTCTTGCTCGCCACGCCCGCCCTCGCTGACTGCGCCCTCTGGTCGGGCAAACACATCGAGAAGGGCACGCTCACCTGCTATCGGCAGGCCGGCGAGACAGGCGCCGACAGCGTCACCGTGGAGGTCGAGAGTGATGTTGGCGGCGAGAGCGTGGAGGCCGAGCTTGTCGCGACCACCACCTACTTCAACTACCACGGAAAGGGCTCCATCACTGAGATGGCGGGCTCGAGCGGCGGCATCACCCTCTACGACGGCAAGGGCAAGGTGGTGGCGAGCCACGCGGTGCGCGTGGACGACGCCGGCACGATCACGGTGGACGGAGGCGCGGGCGTGGCCTTCGACACGCTCGAAGGCGAGCACCACCTCGTGCTGGCGCTGGACGAGGTCGACGCGGGCGTGGCCAGCGCCGCCCTCTCGCTCAAGCCCCCCCGGAAGATCGACTGGACGTACAGCGACGGCGGGATCGAGATGATGGACGAGTGGGAAACCCGGTACTCCACGTCGCACGCGGGCGACGTCACGTGGTCGGCGGTCACCTACGACGCCGAGGGCAAGAAGGAGGAGAAGGTCGACGGCACCACCGCCGCCGCCCTGGACGATGGAGCCGAAGGCGTGCCCGCCGTGGCCATGGAAGACGATGCCTCGCTCACGACGGCACTGGTCCGCCTGCGCCGCGGTCACTACGGCGGCGTCATCGACCGCGACGGCAACGTATGGGCCTCGCACGGTTGGACCGTCGGCGACGCGCCCGAGGCGCTCGAGGTCGAGGTGGACGGCGGGGAGACCTGGGAGATCCCGGCCAACAGCTACCAGGTGGCGACCAGCTTCGGGATCCTCTTCGGCGGAGGCGGCAAGTGCGATGCCGGTGACGACGCCTACCTCGTGTCGTTCGACGGCACCCCCGCGAAGTCGGCGCTTGCCTTCGGCGATCGTGGCGTGTGCCAGTACGGTCACTGCGCATTCCTGGAGGAAGCGGACGATGGAAGCTGGACGCTGGGCGTCACCGCCTACGCGGCCACGGCCAAGGATCTGCCGGGCAAGGTGACCGTGTCGCTCGAGAGCCAGTACGGCTGCGCGAAGCCCACCCAGTCTGCCTACGCGGTGGCTTTCGACGACGACGTGACCGTGGTTTTCGCCCAGGACCTCGGCTTCGACGGGAGTCCCGCGGGTGCCACCTTCTCCGGCGGCGCCACGGCGCTGGTGAGTGACCACAAGGGCCGGTACAAGCACCATGGTTCGCGCGCGAAGTGGCACGCTAGGGTGGACGTGGGCCCGACGGGGAACGTGGCCTGGACCGCCTCGGGCAAGGTGTCGTCGAGCGGCGAGGGCGGCGGACTCCTGCTGGGTGGCGAGGCCATCGCGGTCGAGACGGTCAAGGACCTCGACGGTGACGGGGTCGTCGCGCCGCCACCGGTGATCGTGTACAAGAACGGCAAGGGCACGCGCGACGCCACGACAGCGAGCAACGGCAGCCCCGGCTTGCTCTAGCCCGCGACGAGCGTCTCGCTGGTGACCCACAGCCGATCCGCCAGCGCGTCGTCCATCGCGAGCGGCGCCGCCGGCTTCTCCTTCAGCTCGTTGAAGTAGAGCCCGGTCCGGCCTTCGAGCGCCGGGTTGCTGGCGAGGTTGACGAGCGTGTCGCCGCCTTGCTCGGCGCTGCGGAAGAACCAGCGGGCGATGAGCTGCATCAAGGGACGAATCCACGCCGGCGCGTGCGACCAGATGTTGGTGGCGATCACGCCGGGATGCACGGCGTGGGTGGTGACGCCCGAGCCGGCGAGCTCCCGCGCGAGGCGACGGGTGAAGAGCACGTTGGCCAGCTTCGAGCGCGCGTAGGCCTTCATGATGAAGTAGCCGCGCGACATGCCGAGGTCGTCGAAGTCGATCGATCCGCGGAAACTGGCTCGGGACGACGTGTTGATCACCCGTGAGGGGGCGCTCGTCACGAGGAGATCACGCAGCTCGCGGGTGAGCAGGAAGGGCGCGAGGTGGTTCACCGCGAAGGTGGCCTCGTGTCCCTCGGCGGTGAGCGTGCGCTCCGGGTACACCGTGCCCGCGTTGTTGATGAGCACGTCGAGCCGGTCGTAGCGAGCGCGATAGTCGGCCGCGAGCTGGCGCACCGTGTCGAGCACGACGAAGTCGGCCAGCATGAAGTCGACCGGCCGTCCCGCGCGCTCGCCGATCTGCTTCGCGACGGCCTCCGTGCGCGCCCGGTCGCGTCCCACGATGACGACGTCGGCGCCCATGCGCGCGAGCTTGACGCTGGCCTCGAGGCCGATCCCGTTGGTGGCCCCGGTGACGAGGATGCGCTTGCCGGTCATGTCGGTCATCTGGCGGAGCTATCAGGGAACGGGGGACCGTGGACTTCAGTTGCTCGCAGCTTGACGGGCCCGGCATCGCCGCCGGACACTACCCCCGTGCTTCTCCTGTTGCTGGCTGGCTGCCTCGTCGATGCCGCCGTCCCTCCCGACGTCGTTCCCGCCATCGTCGAGCGCGACCAGCTGGACCCGCTGCGCGGGGAGCTCGCGCTCGATGGGGTGGTGGGCGCGCGGGCCTACGAGGGGTTGCTCCGCACGTGGTCGGACGACGTCGCCGAGGCGATCGCCGGCGTGAAGGCCCCGCTGGTGACCGACCACCGGCAGGCGGAAAAGTGGCCCGCTGGCAACGTGGGTCGCGCGCTCGACGTCCGGTGGTTCGGCTCGCCAAAGGCCACCTTCGAACTCGCGGGCATCGTTCCCCGATTCGACCGCCAGGCGATCGTCGGGGGCTGTGGCGAAGTGCGATTGATCTACCGCCTATCGTATCGCGACACGATGTCGACCGGACGCGTCGTCGGTTCGCGGCTACCCGTCGTGATCAACGTGGTGCTGAGCGTGCCGGAGGCCGAGTGTGAACACCGGGCCTTGGCGTGGACGAACGATGGCGATACAACGTGGCGTGTCGCTGGCTTGCCACTCAAGCAGGTAGAGCTCAACGCCCAGGTTGTTCGGTTTCCCTCGGGCGTGGCCACGGAAACGGCCGGCCAGGCAATCTACCTTTTGCGGGTCTACGCGGTCGAAGCTGACACGATTCGCGACGTGGGCCTCGAAAACACCCCGGCCGTGGGCATGTCGGTCGACGACAAGGCCGAGCTGGCGGCGTGGATCGCGGAGCATCTCCCTGAGATCGACCGGGGCAGCTATCGAATTCCCGAGCGATTCCTCGCCACCGTTGCCCTCTCCTACAGCACCCTCGGCACCAATCGCGTGGCCAACAAGCCCTTCGACGTGCTGTTTCCCGGCGGCGAGGGCCTGCCCGACCCCGGCGCCAATCCCTCCAGCTACGTCCGAACGCGCGCCGGACTGTCAGAGCGTCTCGACAACGGGACGTGCATGGGTTGTCACCAGGCGGGCTCCACGGCGGGGTTTCACTTCCTGGGGCGCGACGACCTCCAACTCACCGGCGTCACCAACGTGCTGGCGGTGCCCTTCTCGCCGCACTTTGCGGCCGACCAGCCTCGGCGTGCCGCGTATGTGCGCGCGCTGGTCGGGGGCGTTGCACCCGACACTTTTCGCCCCCACTCGCTCGACGACCACGGCGGCGACAACGCCCCCTGCCTCGTCGGCGAGGATCTTGATTGGAACGACGCCTGCCCCGACGGGCAACGATGCCGCGTCCTGGTGAAGTCCGAAGCTGCGGTCCAGTTCGGGCAGTGCGTGCCCAGCGCCGAGGCCGTCACCGCCGGCATGAGCTGCCGCGAGGGCACCCTGGTGGCGGCATCGACCGCGCCCGAGCCCTACAATCGCGACTCCTGGCGGGACAGCTTCGTCCAGCAGCAGATCTACGACTTCCCCGAGGACAAACAATTTAGCCGCGAGTCGTACAATTGCCGGCCGACGGTGATCGGCGTGCCCCTGGGCAGGGCCTACCGAGCGTGCACCGCCGACGAGCGCAAGCTCGGCGACGTCGGCGACGAGATCTGCGCGGTCGTCGGCGGGTCGAAGTTCGACACCTGCGTGGCGGGGAGTTTCCACGACTGCCTCGACGACATCGTGGCCCGCGGCATGGTGAACCCCTGCAGCGCCACGCGGGCCTGCCGCGAGGACTACATCTGCCAGGCGCTGCCGGCCTCGCTCCCCGGGATGCCGGCGGCCGCCGCCACGCTGGTCGAGCAGGGCATCGGCTTCTGCACGCCCACGTACTTCCTGTTCCAGCTGCGGCTCGATGGGCATTCGCAGCCTTGACGCCATGATCAGGGAACGGTGAAGTTCAACCGCACCCAGGCCTCCCCGAGGTTCCCGCAGTCGCTGGTCCACCAGATCCAGCGGGCGCCGAGGTCGTAGAGGGGCTGGGGCGTTGAGCCCCACGGCGAAGTGTCGCCGCAGACCTCGGGCACGTGCCAGGCCGAGTCGTCGAAGGCCACGGCGGTCCAGTCGGCCGGCGGGGTGGTGTCATACATCGTCCAGCCGCTGCCCCCGCTCACGAAGGTCACGGTGCCCTCCACCTCGATGGCGGCGAGCACGCCGGCGATCACCTGCGCGGTGTCGGTGGCGTAGAGCGCCAGCGCGTGGTCGCCGCAGGCGAGGTCCCACTCCAGCGTGTCGATCGACGACCAGGCGTACTGGCCGGGGGCGGTGAAGGCCGTGCCGTCGATCCAGCCCTCCCAGGCGTCGTCGGCGGTGATGGTGAGCTTCACGTGCTGGGTGAATCCGTCGCAAGGGTCGGCGTCTTCGCCCTGCCCGGTGAAGATGGTGCCCGCCTCGTAGGTGTCGGGGTCGTCGGAGAAGATCGCGAGCGTGCCCTCGTCGCCGCTGCCGTCGGCGGGCGCGTAGCCGACGGTCACGACGGTCGACTCGCCGGGCGCCAGCACTGCTGGCAGCAGGGCGAGGCCGCCGTAGTCGAGCATCGAGAGGTCGGCGTCGGTGGCGTTGAAGGTCAGGCTGCCGATGGTGAGCGGGCCCTCGCCCACGTTCTGCACCGTCACCGGGGTGCTGCTGCTCGCACCGACCTCGAGCGTGCCGAAGTCGTAGCTCGACGGCGTCACCTCGATCTCGCCGACGGGGAGCGTGCCGCCGAGGGGCACCTGGACCGACGGCTCGTCGGCGTCGTTACTGTCTACCAGCACGGCGTTGTCGAGGTCCACGCCGTCGGTGGGCACCCAGGTGACGACGAAGTCGGTCTTCGCGCCCGCGGCGAGCATCGACGATCCGAGCGCCGAGAGGCTGAGCTCCACGCTGTCGCTGGCGAGGCGAGGGGAGTCGACGAGCAGGGTTCCGCTGCCCACGTTGGCGACAGTGATCACCGCTGTGTTCTCGCTGCCGAGGGCCACCTCGCCGAAGCCCACGCGCGCCGGTGACACCTCGATGTCGGGCGCGTCGTCCTCGGGCAGCTCCTCGTCGGCGGGGTTTTCCTTGGCGACCAGTTCGTTCTCAGTGCAGGCGAGGAGCCAGATCATCCCCGCATCATACGCCGGTCGTGGCGGCGATGCGGGCGCGGGCGAGCACGTGCGAGTCGCTGGCCTCGCGACCCCTCGTGCCCTCCCCGGCCGGCGCGAGCGCCATCGCGCGCTCGACGAGGGCCTCGATCACGCCGGGGCGCTGCATGTTGGGGGCAGCGCCCGCCGCGGCAGCGAGGAAGAGCGCATCGCCGTGCTTGCCCTCGGCGAGCTGATGCGCGGCGAGCTCCACCAGCGCGGTGGACCACCAGACGCGCGGCACCCGCGAGCACACCCCCTCGTCGATGGCCTCGATGCACACGTCGACGGGCGATTCGCCGAGCGTGGCCATCGCCTGGGCCAGTCGACCGAGGGCCAGGAGCGTGAAGGACCGGTCCTCGGTAAGACGACACGCGGCGATCGCCGTTTCCAGCGCCGCTCGACCTTCCCTCCACCGCCCGGCGGCGAGCTCGAGCTCCCCCTGGTGAACGGCCACGCGCCCGCGCGCCCGGTCTTCTCGCGACACCGACATTGCGACGACGAGGTCGTCCCGGGCGCCGTCGAGCTCTCCAACTCGCAGGCGGGTGGAGCCGCGCACCGCGCGCGAGAAGCCCACGAGGAAGGGACGTCCACTGGCCTCGGCGAGCTCGACGGCGCGGTCGGCCCAGGGCACTGCAGCCGGGGGCCCGGAGGAGTACAAGGTCGCGATGGCGCCGTGCACGTAGGCGGTGGTGCGAAGGGGCTCGGGCACCTCGGCGAGCAAGGCAGCGTCGAGGTGAACGCCGCGGATCGCCGGGGAGCCGGCGCCGGCCCCGAGCAGCAACAGACCGAGCGCGAGCCCGTCGCGCTGCGGGTCGCCCACGGCGGCCACCGCGGCCGCCAGCACCTCGAAGAGCTCCAGGTGGCGGTTGGCGAGGTCGAGGTAGCGGTACAAGGCCGGTGCGGCGCGGGCGAGCGCGTCACGGTCCTGGACTCGGGCACGATTCGACCAGGCGGCCACGATGTCAGCGTGGAGCGGCGTGAGCGTGGCGAGGCAGACGGAGGCCGACAGCTCGCCAGTTTCGAGGCCGTCGATTGTCCGCACCAGCCGGAGGAGCACGTGCGCCGAGTGTCGCTGCCCAGCCTCGGCCTGTCGCGACGGGTCGCGTGCGAGGCGGTGGCGGGCGTGCTGGCGCACCAGCGGATGTAAGTCGAAGCCCTGCGGGGAGCGGACGACCATCGAGGCATCCACGAGCTGGCCCAGCGTCAAGAGGTCGGCGTCGGCAACCTCCACGGCGGCTGCCCGGTCGAAGCCCGCGCAGAAGGTGGATAGTTTCTCGATCACCCGCGCGGCGGCTGGATCGAGCAGTCCCCAGGAGGTGTCGAGCGTGGCATCGACGCTGCGGTGCCGGGCGGGCACGTCGCGATCGAGCGCGTGCAAGACCGCCGTGGAGCGGTCGAGCTCGGCGAGGATCTCGGCCGGGTCGAGCAGGCGCAACCAGGCGCAGGCAAGCTCGATGGCGAGGGGGCTGCCGCCGAGGCGCCCGCACAGCTCCGCGAGGGCCCCAAGATCGGCCGTAGAGGGTTCCCAGCCGGTCCGGGCACGTCGCGCCCGCGAGAGCGCCAGGTCGAGGGCTGCGGCCGCGTCGAGCGGCGCGAGGGTCCAGGCGTGCTCGTCGCGAAGGCCGAGGCGCACGCGCGTGGTGACGAGGCAGGCGAGGCCGGGACAGGCGCTGAGCAGACCGGGGAGCGCCGGCGCGAGGCCCGGGAGGTGTTCGGTGTTGTCGAGCACGCACAGAGCGGCCTCTCCCCCGAGGCGTCCCGCCAGCTCGCCCCAGGGGTCGCGCCCACCCGAGAGGGTGAGCCCGAGGCTGGTGGCCATCGCTGCGGGCACGGCCGTGTCTGCCTCGACGGGTTCGAGCGAGCAAAAGCCTACGATCCCCGCGCGCCGTCGCGCGAACTCCGTCGCGAGCGCAGTCTTGCCGATGCCGCCGGGTCCAAGCACGGTGACGAGGCGCGCGCCACCGGCGAAGAGCTGCTCGATCCCCACGAGATCGGCGGCGCGGCCGACGAGCCCCACCGGGGAGGGGAGTCGCGACCTTTCGGGACCCGCCGGCGTGACTCGACCCACGACGAGCGCGTAGCCCACGCCGGGGACGGTCAGGAGGTGCCGAGGATCTGCAGGATTTACCTCGATCTTGGCGCGCACTCGTCCCACGGTGGTGAACACCGTGCGCGACAGGATGCCGTCGCGGTAGCCCCACACCTCGCGCTGCAGCTCCTCGCGGCTCACCGGCTGGCCGGGGCGGGCGGCCATGTGGCGCAGGAGCTTTCGCTCGGTGTCGGTCAGGGTCTCGCAGGCGCCGCTCTTGGGCGTGAAGCAGCCCGCGTCGAGGTCGAGCGTACCGTGGGGGAGGGCGATGACCATGGGCACTCCTATGGCGGTGGACGGCGTCGCCTTGTTCACAGGGGTTCACAGCGCTGTGAACGGTCGTGAAACGCCGAGAAGCCCCGGGTGACGTACTTTCGGGTGGCCAACCCTGGAGTTTTTCATGACCGCTCAGTTGCCTTCCGCCGCCAAGCCGCCTCGCGCCGTTCCCGCCGCCCCGCCTGCCGGGGCCGTCGCCATGGGACAGCGTGTCCAGCGCGCCCTGCAGCGCCTCGTGCACCGCATGGCGCCGCCGCAGTTCACCCTGATGAACCTCGTGGCCGACCGCTGGCGTGCCGACGCGCTCGGCACCCTCGTTCGCCTCGGCGTCGCCGACGCCATCGGCCAGGGCGCGCTCTCCGCGGATGAGCTCGCCCCCTCGCTCGGTGTCGACCGCGCCGCGCTCTACCGCCTCCTCCGCGCGTTGGCGCATGACGGCCTTCTGGGCGTGGACAAGGAGGGTCGTTTCTCGCTCACTGCCGTTACCGCGCCGCTCCGTCGCGACCACCCGAACACGATGGCCAACGTCGTCATGGAGCTCTCGGCGCCGCGCAACGCGCGCTGCTGGTCGCGCCTACCCGACGCGATCCGCACCGGCAAACCGACGTGGGACGGCGAGTTTCCCGTGGGCATGTGGGACTGGCTCGACGCCCACCCCGAGGAGCACGCGGTGTTTCACGGCGCGATGCTGGAGCTCACGCGGGAGGGCGCGCCTGGCTACGCGCGGGCCTTCGACTTCGGTCGTCACGGCAGCGTCGTCGACATCGGCGGTGGGACCGGCCTGTTGCTCGCCCAGATCCTCGCCGTGCATCCCGGGTTGTCCGGTGTCTTGATGGACAACCCC
The DNA here is from genome assembly GCA_005778355.1 of Pseudomonadota bacterium. Taxonomy (GTDB): domain Bacteria; phylum Myxococcota_A; class UBA796; order UBA796; family SXON01; genus SXON01. The sequence goes on from SXON01000118.1 coordinate 21,854, forward strand.
ACGGTGCTCGCCCAGTCGCCCCCGGTGCTCGACTCCTACGGCGTGCGCGACCGCGTGCAGACGATGGGCGGCGACATCTTCCGCGACACGCCCCCGGCCGAGAAGGGCGTGTACCTGGTGAAGAACATCTTCCACGGCGTGAGTGACGAGGTGCTCGTGCCGCTCTTGAAGCGTTGGCGCGAGGTGATGCGCGCCGATTCGCGGCTGGTGGCCATCGAGATCGTGGTGCCCGACGACGGCAGCCCGTACCTTGGTTTCCTCGACCTCCAGATGCTCCTGGTGGCCCCGGGCGGTCGCGAGCGCACGCGCGCCGAGTTCGAGGCGCTCTTCGCCGCGGCGGGTCTGGTGCTGGAGGCGGTGCTGCCCACGGCGTCGCCGTTCTCGATGGTCGTGGCTCGGCCGCGGTAGGCGGGCGGCCCCGCGTCGCGCCTCGCAGGATTGGCATGCTCGTTGCTCTGTGGCATGCCGAGGACTCAGCCATGTCGTTGTACTTCTTGCTCGCGTGTCCAGTGGTGCCAGAGGATGTCGACTCATCCGACACCTCATCGCCGGGCGACACCGCGGATAGCGGCGACACCGCCACTGACGACGGGGATGTCGCCAACGACGTCCTGGTAGAGGTGGCAGTAGCCGACCGCAGCGAGGGGTTCGACCTCGACGGCGATGGCCGTGTCGACAACGCACTCTGGTACACCAAGAACCTCGTAGACCCGCTGATCGAGGAGCGCTTGCTCTACGCCTCCAATGTCGCGGTCCTCCAGCTCTCGGGGATCGACGGCTGGACCGACGACGCCGTTCGCGTTGGCCTGTTCAACGCCGTCGACGCCGATGGCGATGGCGCCGACAACGCGAGCGGCGACGAGGTGGTGGAAGCCGGGGCCGCCGTGGATGGCGACGGCCTCGCGCTCGTGGGTGTTCCCACGGGGCTGGTGGGGGGCGCCTACGAGGTGGAACTTGGCACGAACGAGCTACTGATCGGCACGTTCGAGTTCGAGCTGGCCACGGGGGTTTTCGTGTCTGCCGTCGCCACGCCGGACGGGCAGTCGGGGTTGATCGGCGGTGCCATCTCGACCGAGGCCTTCGAGGCCGCCCTCGACGCGACCGAGGCGGACGGGGAGGTCATCGAGGCGGCGCTCAACCACGCCGACCTCGACCTCGACGGCAACGGGGAGAACGACGCGCTGTCGATGGCCTTCGAGTTCAGCGCCGCGCCGGTGTTGCTTTCGAGTCCCTGAGCGCTCCTTCCCGCTTGGCAACGATCGCACGGACGAGGCCCCGCGCCGCGGCAACGAAACCGGTCGCGACTTGACGGTTCTCTCTGTCTCTGCACTAATCGTGCCTGCACCTAGTCGAGGTGTATCTCATGGCACGGTCCAAACGTCGTGGCTTCAGCGAGCCGATCCTCTGCCCAACGCCCAAGAGCACCGGGGGCGGGTTCTTCCATGCTATCGGCGCCGTCGAGGAGACGGCCGACAACCTCTTCGTGCGTCCGGCGGTCGAGATCGCCTGCGTCAGCGGCACCGCCTCGAAGTGGGTGATCGCCTTCCAGGTGTCGGAAGATCCCGAGGTCTGGCCTAGCTCTACCACCACGCCGAAGTTCTTCCAGACCAGCACCATCGACGTGCAGAACGTGGAGGGTGTTTACTACTCGATCGCCTCCGGCGACGCCTTCGAGAACATGGGCGCCACTGCGGGCAACGTGAACAAGAAGTACATCCGCTGGGGCGTGTGGGCGATCAACAACGCGGGATCCTCGGCGAGCGAGTCGGCGCTGGTCGCGATCCGCGTCGAGCGGAAGCCGCGGTAGTGCAAGGGTCCGCGCCGCTCTGGCTCCTCGCGTTGCTGGGCTGCCCCGGCGAGGCGACCAAGGACGGCGTGCCCGGCGACACGAGCCCACCGCCCGACACCGCCCCGGTCGAGACCGGAGAATCCGGCGGAGATTCCGCGGAGACCGGCGACAGCGCGCCCGGCGACAGCGGGGAGACGGGCGGAACGGTTGACACCGCCGACTCGGCGGACACCGGCGACAGCGCCGTCGTGGTCGAGGAGATCTGCAACAACGGCATCGACGACGACGGCGACGGCACCAGCAACGGCTGCGCCTGGTCGGGGGACTACGTCATCGACGATGTCGCGGGCATCATCGGGCCCGAGAACGCGGGCGACAAGATCGGCGCCTCGCTCGCGGCGCTCGGCGACCTCGACGGCGACGGGTTCGACGACTTCGCGGTGGGGGCCCCGAGGTACGACCCGGACGCCGCTGACATCGACGCCCGGGGCGCGATCTACATCGTGCGCGGGAGCGCGTCGGGGGTGCCTGTGAACCTCGCGGACGCCTGGACGCGGATCGAGGGGGACAACGCCGAGGCGAATCTGGGGCTGTACATCTCCGCTGCGGGCGACGTGGACGGCGATGGACGGGTCGACTTGCTCGCGTACACCACCGACCGTGCCGCCGACGGCAGCACCGCGAGCTACCTCATCACCGCGATCGACGACGCCGTCGTGTCGACCGACGCCGCGACGGCGGTGTTCGTGTCGAGCAACCCAGATGACCGCACCGGGGACGGCCCGGGTGGGGGGGACCTCACCGGGGACGGTGCGGTGGATGTGGCCGTAAGCGTGGGTCGCGAATCAGACGACCTGATCGCGATCTGCGATGGAGCGGGGAGCGGCGAGCGCGACCCGACCGAGTGCGGCACGCTCGTTGGCTACGGCGAGACCGTCGACGGCAGCGCGGTCGATATCGCGCGCGACCTTAATGGCGACGGCGTTGCCGACCTGCTGGTGGCTTCCCCGCGGGACTGCCGGGAGTCTGCCGGTTGTACCCAGTCCAGCGCTCCGAATGGCGCCGCCTACGTGTTCTCGGGGCCGCTGCTCGGCATGGTGGCCTACAGCGACGCCGCACTGACGTTGATCGGCGAGGGCCACGGCGACGCCGTGACGTACTCGGACGAGACGGAGCCCGCCCTGTGTGCTCTCGACGACGAGAACGGGGATGGCTACGCCGACATCGCTCTCGGCGCGTACTACTGGGACGCGGCACACGCAAACGGCCAGTGGTACGGGGTGGTGTATGTCGTGAATGGGCCGGCGTCTGGCGCGATGTCGCTCGACCTCGCGCCGAAGCGGATCGAGGGCGCCACCTATGTCGACGGCGTGGGCGTGCAGGTCGCGTCGCCCGGCGACATGGACCGCGACGGTTTCGCCGACCTGGCTTTCTCGGCCCGCGGATCCCGGGTGGACGCCGCAGCATCCAGCGTCCTGCTGGCTCACGGTCCGATCCCGAGCGGCACCACCGCCGTGGTGGACGCGGAGTTCAGGGCAGACACCTCGGGTTCCGGCTACACCGATCCCGGGCGGGGCTTGCTCGCCGCCGGGGACTTCGATGGCGACGACACGCCCGACCTCCTCGTCAGCGACTACTTGTTCGCCCCTGACCGGACCGCGGACGTCTACGATGGCCGCCTCTGGTTGATCGCCGGGCGCGGCTTCTAGGCAGCAGGTCCGCATGCCGATCCGCTCCGAGACGGAGACCACCGCCACCTTCAGGCACCTGGTGCCGATGTTCCACGCGCGGGTGCCGGGGGCCAGCAAGTGGGTATTCCCCGCGCCCGACGATGTCTCGGGATCCGTCGCCGTGTCCTGGGAATCGGGCCAGGACCTCTACATCGGCCGCGTCGATCCCGAGGCCCCTCCCACCAGCACCGGCTGGGCCGTGACGTCATCGACTCAGCTCACGGGGTTGGGCAACGTTAGCGATCACTTTCATGTCGTGGCCTTCGGCTACCACATCATCGTGTTCTCCACCGGCGACGCGAACCGCGTGCGCATGATCGTGGCGGACTCGAGCTTTTCCTACTCCACCGAAAGTGAGATAGCGCTGAGCCAGAGTGCGTACGGAAGTTCGATGGGCAACCTCGTCGACCTCGACGACTACGCCAAGACCAAGACCAACGATCTGTACGTTGTACAGGCTTCGACCACCAGCAACCTCGTCGCCATCGGCATCGGCCTGTACGACTCGAGCGGCCTCCTCCAGGTTGGCCACCTGATCATCATGGTCAACATCAGCTCCGCCCCCCTCACCACCGACCCCGCCCTCGACACCAGCTTCGGCAGCGGCGGCGTCGCCGAGTTCCGCGACTCCTCCACCGGTACCCTGACCTTCCAGTACATGGCCACCGCGAACTACCTGGCGCAGGCGGCCGCGTACTCGTCCTCGGGCGGCACGGGCAGTGGCTACGAGTGGCAAGTCCTGGCCCCCTCGCGGATGGACAGCAACTACGCCACTACCATCGAGTTGTTGTCCACCTCGGACCTCGAGACGCCATCCGAGATGACCTCGATCGAGCGTATCACCAACGACGGCGTTGATGACCACTACCATTTCCTGTCGATGCCGATGCAGGTGCTGTTCAACAACGGGATGCGCTTCATCGTCTGTCGCGACATTCCGGACCCCTCGACGGTGTTCAGCTCCACCAGCTCGAGCTCGCTGCCCTCGGACTACGGCAGCCTCGTCGGCTGGCTACTCGACGAGAACCTCGACTTCGCGGGCTGGTACACCAGCAGCAACCCCAAGACCTTCGTGGCCGGCCGTGGGAACCGCCCCCACGTCGCGCGGTACGGCCGCCACATCCTCTTGCTCGGTTACGACGACACCAACGGCGAGGGCTGGATGATGGCCTACTGGATGGTCTTCGTGTGACACCCTCCGTCGCTTGCGCGGCCCGCTAGCCCGCTACGACGACAACCACCGCAACAGCGCCCGCCGCGCGAAGAAGAACAGGATCGCCAGGACGAGGAAACCCGCCCCCGCCGCGATCGCCTCGGTGGCGGCGCCGCTCAATTGTCCTCTGCCCCCTCGCTGATCCACTGGCGCACCAGCTCGAGTCGCTCGGCATCGAGGCCCGAGGCGCCCGGCATCAGCGTGCCCACGTAGTCGCCTTCGCCGGTGAGCTTCGTCACGAGGTAGCTCGCGTCGGGGTCGCCGGGGACCACGCGGATCGCGCCCTCGGGCGGCGCGCCGTACTTCTCGTCGCCCTCGGCGTCGATCGCCACCAGTTCGCTGTACGAGAGGCCGTCGAGCAGGGTGAGTCCCGCGTTGCCGCCGCCGTCGCCGTGGCAGGTGGAGAACGCGCAGGACTGCGTGAAAACCTCGGCCTGGACATTGACGAGGGTGGGCGCGAGGCCGCTGTCGACCGGCTCGTCGGGGCTGCAGGCGAACAAGAAGGCGATCATTCGTTGCCGTCGCAGATGACGGTGGACTTCTGCGGGTAGACGATGTTCACGCCCACGCACATCTCGTGCGGGAACAACAGGGGTTCATCCTTGTCGTTGAACCAGGAACAGCTCGTCTTGAAGGTGGTGCCGGCCGGGACGGGCATCGAGGCGTCGGGGTAGTAGTCGATGATGGGCGCGTCGCGGTACACCGGGTCCCACTCGGGGATGTTGTAGAAGGGCTCCAGGTTCGCGTCGACCTTGCGCTCGATGGCGAACGACGTGCCCCACTCGTGCATGTGCCCGAGCACGTAGAGGAAGTTCCAATCGGTGTCGGTGGTGCACTCGAAGTCGGTGCTGAGCGAGCCGCCGGGCGGGATCTCGAAGTCGTCGCGGTTGAAGATGAGCGGCGCCGCCCAGGTGACGACCTCGTCTTCCGGGGTGAGCGTGAGCACCGCGAGGTCGCGCACACGAATGGCCTCGGTACCCGTGTTGATGTAGTGCGACTGCATCACAAAGCGCTGGCCGCCCTCCAGCTCGAAGGCCATACCCTCGGGCAAGGGCATCGCGATCTCGATCTCTTCGCCGCCGACGCTGCCGCCGTTGGTGATGCCCACCGGCTCGAGATCAGACATCTGGAACTCGCCGCCTTCGCCGGTGCAATCCATCACCGTGCCGTCGGGCACGTCGATGGCCGGGGTGGTGGTGCCCATCATCTGCAGGTGGTGTCCGCCGCTGCCCTGGAAGGTGTGCACGTCGTGGAGGCCCACGTCGTCGCCCTCGTAGGTGTCGAAGAGGCAGATCATCACGTCGTCGCCGGGCTCGATCACCGTGTCGGGGCCCTCGAAGACGATCTGGTTCTCGGCCAGGTCGCCGAGGTCGGCCTCCTGCACGCGGAGGTCGAGGGCGTCGGCGACGGCGGCGGTGTCGGCGCTGTCGGAGGTGTTGGCGGCGCAGGCGAGGAGGATCAGCATGGGTGGAGCAGCTCCATTCGGACGGTGATGGGGTTGTCGCCGGGGACGACGGCGACCTTGTTGTCGTTGGGGACGGTGATCGGGTCGCCGCACTCGCAGTCGTTGGCGTCGCTGTCGAGGCAGCCGAGGATCCACAGGGTCTGCGGATCGAGGGGCTCGCTCGTCCACGCCAACTCGCTGGGACCGCCGCCGTCGGAGAGGTCGAGGCTCGTGGATGCGAAGTCGACCAGCGACTCGGCGCCCTCGTTCATGCCGATCGCGGTCGCGTCGTCTTCGCGGTAGATCGAGCCGTGGAACAGGCCGATCGGCGGCTCCGCCATGCCCTCGATGAGGTCGTCGTCCATCTGGAAGCTGAGCTGCAGCGTGGCCAGCGTGGCCGTGGTGCCGCCCTCGGCGCCGGTGTCGCCCGTTTCGCCCGTGGAACCGGTGCAAGCGAGAAGCAGGAAGATCACCGGTAGCTCCGCGAGGCCCCGAGGCTATCCCAACCGGCCGACATCCGCATATCAGCCGAACAACTGGCCCTGCCGCAGGTTGTCGAGGGTGGCCCAGCGGGTGCGCACGTACGGCGGCAAGGCCTCGCCACGCTGGATGAACCCGAGCAGGTGAGCACGGGTGACCGGGTCGGAGGGGTAGCCGCTGCCGACGCCGTCGAGGGCCTCAATGCGACTGTCGCGACACAGTTTTGCTGCGATACTGGCGGCGCCCACCACCGGGTAGGTCGAGTCGGCCTTCGGCTCCACGATCCAGTCCACCACGCCCGAGAGGCGCACCAGGCGCTGTCGGAGCGACTTGATGCCGCGAGGGTGCACCGGCGCGTCGAGGTAGACGCGATCAGGGCGGAAGTGGGCCACCTGCTCGAGGAAGGCCTCGATCTCCAGCTCGTTGACGTTGCCCTCGTCGATCCGCGAGGGTGGGATCTCGGTGACCCGGGCCGTGCCGAGCGTCACGAGGCGCGCGTGGACGGTGGCCCGCTTCGCCGGAGACAAGGCCTTGCTGTCGTCGGCGCCCGCTTCCCGGAGCGCCGCCTGCTCGCCCTCGAAGCAGAAGGCACCCACCACCAGTGGACCGATCACGCAGCCGCGGCCGGCTTCGTCGAGCCCGAGGATTCGCATCGGGCCGGCCTATCTCGGCGGTCACCGCGCGTACTTGTGTCGGCCCACGGGCCGGGATACCGCGCGGCCCCTCCCCCACCAGAGGTGCGCGTGGTCAACCCCTACGTGCCGGTCCTCGTCTCCCTCGCCATCGCCATCATCTTCTCGCTGGCGTTCGTGGCTGGAAGCCGCTTCCTCGGCCCGCATCGTCCCACCCCGCAAAAGACGGCGCTCTACGAGTGCGGCATGCCCGCGCGCTTCGCCACGAACCAGCGCTTCTCGGTGAAGTTCTACCTCGTCGCGGTGCTCTTCATCCTCTTCGACCTTGAAGCGGTCTTCCTCTTTCCCTGGTCGGTGGTTTTCCGCGACCTGGTGGCCGAGGGTGCCGGTGCCTTCCTTTTTGCCGAGATGATGGTGTTTCTCGGCGTACTTTTTCTGGGCTGGGTGTACTGCCTGAAGCGCGGAGCCTTCCAATGGGACTAGAAGCCGAGATCGAGTCTCCCTTCATCGCGACGCGCCTCGACGAGGTGGTGAACTGGGGACGCGCCTACTCCTTGTGGCCGATGCCCTTCGGTACCGCCTGCTGCGCCATCGAGTTCATGGGCGTGGTGTCTGGCCGCTTCGACGTGTCGCGATTCGGCGCCGAGCTGGTGCGCTTCTCGCCGCGGCAGGCCGACCTCATCCTCGTGATGGGCACGATCACGCAGAAGATGGCGCCGGTGCTCAGGCAGATCTACGACCAGATGCCTGATCCCAAGTGGGTGATCTCCATGGGCGCCTGCGCGTCGAGCGGCGGCTTCTACGACAACTACGCCGTCGTCCAGGGTGTTGACGAGCTGATCCCGGTCGACGTGTACGTGGCCGGTTGCCCGCCGCGCCCGGAGAACGTCATCGGTGCGGTCGTGAAGATCCAGGAGAAGATCTCACGCGAGAAAGTCTCGAGTTGGCGGTAGGAGCACCACGATGATCGAACGCGAGATCATGGACAAGGTCACCGCCCGCCTGGGCTCGAAGGTGCTCGCCACCTACGAGTTTCGCGGCCAGTGCGTGGTCACCATCCGCCCCGCCGACCTGCGCGACCTGCTCGCCTGGCTGCGCGACGACCCCGAGCTCGACATGAAGTGGCTCATGGACGTGGGGGGCGTCGACTACCTCGGCTACAGCCCCGGCGGCAACGACGACGACGACCGGGAATGGCGCTTCGAAGTTGTCTATCAACTCTACTCGATGTCGAAGAACCATCGTTTCCGCGTGAAAGTGGCGGTCAACGAGACCGAGTGCGAGGTCCCGAGCATCTGGGACATGTGGGGCATGGCCAACTGGATGGAACGCGAAGTGTGGGATTTGTTCGGCATCAAGTTTCCCGGACACCCCAACATGCGTCGCATCATGTGTCACGACGACTTTCAGGGCCATGCGCTGCGCAAGGATTACCCGATCAACAAGCGGCAGAAGCTCACGGTGCCCGCCGAGAACTTGCTCTGCGAGAAGGTGGAGTGGGCATGAGCGATCAAACGCACGTGAACGCGATCCCGACGGATCTGCTCACCCTGAACATCGGCCCGTCGCATCCCGCCACGCACGGCACGCTCCGCATCCAGGTGCAGCTCGACGGCGAGACCATCGTCAACAGCGGCTGCGAGATCGGCTACCTGCACCGCGGCTACGAGAAGCAGTGTGAAACGGTCTTTTACCAGATCGTGATCCCCTACGCCGAGCGGCTCAACTACATGGGGCCGGTCCACAACAGCAACGCCTGGTGCCATGCCTGCGAGACCTTGCTCGGCATCGAGATCCCGGCTCGCGCTCAGGCCTTGCGCGTCATCACCAGCGAGCTCGGCCGCATCATCGACCACTGCGTGTGCATCGGCACCAACCTGGTCGACATCGGGGCGCTGACCAACTTCTGGTACATGTACAACTACCGAGAGAAGATCTACGATCTTTACGAGGAGTTGTGCGGCGCGCGCATGATGGTGAACTACCCCCGTATCGGGGGGGTGTCGCTCGACGCGCCCGACGGGTGGCTGGAGAAGTGCCTTCGCACGGTCGACGAGATGGCCGAGGCGGTGGGCGACGTGCAGAAGCTCGTCGAGCGCAACCGCATCTTCATGGACCGCACCATCGGCGTGGGCGCGATCAGCAAGGAGCTGGCGCTCTCGCACGGGGTGACGGGCCCGTGCTTGCGCGCCGCGGGCGTGGCTCACGACCTGCGCAAGGCCCAGCCCTACTGGGGCTACGAGAAGTACAACTTCGAGATCCCGAGCGCCGAGCACGGCGACACCTATGATCGCACGATCGTGCGCTTCCAGGAGATGTACGAGTCCTGCAAGATCATCCACCAGGCCATCGCCAGCATCCCGGGCGGCCCGGTGATGGTGAGCGACCACCTCGTGGCGCTCCCCGCGAAGGACAAGGTCTACAACACGATGGAAGGGCTGATCAACCACTTCAAGTTGATCATGCACGGCATCCAGCCGCCCCCCGGCGAGATTTACAGCGCCACCGAGGGCGGCAACGGTGAGATCGGCTTCTACATCGTGAGCGACGGCGGCCCCAAGGCCTGGCGGGTGCGCATTCGCCCCCCGTGCTTCGCGAACTACAGTGTTTTTCCCAAGATCATCCAGGGACAGATGGTGGCCGACGCGGTGGCTGCTCTCGGTTCCATCAACATCATCGCCGGAGAGCTCGACCGATGAGTCACGCGGCACCGACCGCGGCGTCTCGCGGCCCTCGCGAGTGGACGCCCGAGCAACGCGCGGAGATCGACAAGATCCTCACGCGCTACCCCACGAAACAGGCGGCGGTGATGCCGCTCTTGTGGATGGCCCAGGACGCGTGGGACTGGCTCGACCTCGACGTGATGCGCCTCATCGGCCGCACGCTCGACATCCCGCCGAGCCAGGTGCACGCGGTGGCCTCGTTCTACACGATGTTCAAGAAGGCGCCGACCAACAAGTACCTTGTCCAGGTGTGTCACACGCTCTCTTGCGCGCTGGTGGGCGCGGACAAGATCGTGGCGCACCTCGAGAAGAAGCTCGAAGTCGACGAGCACGGTAACAGCAAGGACGGCCTCTTCACGGTGATGCGCGTGGAGTGCCTCGCCTCGTGCGGCTCGGCACCCATGGCCCAGATCAACGAGCATTACTACGAGAAGCTCACCCCCGAGATCGTCGACCAGGTCGTCGACGCTATCCGGTCGGGTCGCGCTCTCGCTGAACCCCGGAAGGAGGCGGATCAATGGACTTTCCCCGTATCCTGACCGCCAACTGGGGCCTCCCGGAGCTCCACCGCCTGCCCGTTGCGCGGCAGCGGGGTGTATATGGTCGTTTGCCCCGCGCCTTTGGCATGGCGCCGAGCGAGATCACCCAGGTGGTCAAGGACTCCGGCCTGCGTGGTCGTGGCGGCGCCGGCTTCCCGACGGGCGTGAAGTGGGGCTTCGTCCCGCCCCCCGAGAAGCGAAACGGCAAGTCGGTGTATTTGCTGTGCAACGCCGACGAGTCCGAGCCGGGCACGTTCAAAGACCGGTACCTGATGTGGCTTGATCCGCACTTGTTGATCGAGGGCATGATCATCTCGAGCCGCGCGCTCGACGTGCACCGGGCCTACATCTACATCCGGGGCGAGTTCCGCTTCATCGCCCGGCGCCTGGAGCAGGCGGTCAACGAGGCCTACGACGCCGGTTTTCTCGGCAAGAACATCCTCGGTAGCGGCTTCGACCTCGACCTCCACGTGCACGTGGGCGCCGGCGCCTACATCTGCGGCGACGAAACGGCGCTCATCTCCTCGCTCGAAGGCGAGAAGGGGCAGCCCAAGCTCAAGCCGCCCTTCCCGGCGGTGGAAGGCGCGTGGCGCTCGCCCACGATTGTCAACAACGTGGAAACGCTCGCGGTCGTCCCCTGGCTCATCGAAAACGGTGCCGCCGCCTACAAGGCCCTCGGCACCCCAACGAGCCCCGGCACCAAACTCTTCTCGGCCTCCGGCCACATCCGCAAGCCGGGCGTCTACGAGGTTCCCCTCGGCTACCCGGCGGCTGAGTTCCTCGAGAAGGAGTGCGGTGGGCTCTTCCCTGGTCGCAAACTCAAAGCGGTGATCCCCGGTGGTTCCTCGGTGCCGGTGATGACGGCTGAGAACCTTCTCAAGTCGAACCTCGACTACGAGTCGATGCAGCGCAACCTCCCCGGTGGCGACAGCAACAAGATCATCGACGCCGGCGGGAGCTACCTTGGCTCAGGCGGCTTCATCGTGATGGACGACACCACCGACATGGTGGAGGGCCTCACGAACTTGCTCCGCTTCTACGCCCACGAGTCTTGCGGCCAGTGCACGCCCTGCCGCGAGGGTTGCGGCTGGATGTACCAGATCCTCTGCCGAGTGCGCGACCGCGAGGCCTCGCCGGGCGACCTCCTGGTGCTGCGCGACCTCGCCGACAACATCCACAGCAAGACCATCTGTTTCTTCGGGGCGAGCGCGGCGATGCCCGTCCAGAGCCACCTCACTCACTTCCGCGGCGAGTTCCTGGAGCGAGTCCAGCACAACGCGCGCGGCGCTGGAGCGGCCTGATGCCGAAGGTCAAGATCAACGACGTCGAGATCGAGGTTGCCCCCGGCACCAACATGATCGACGCGGCCGCCAAGGCCGGGGTTGAAATCCCCCATTACTGCTACCACCCCCACCTGAGCATCGCGGGCAACTGCCGGATGTGCACGGTCGAGTCGGAGACCCCACGCGGGCCCGTGCTGGAGATCGCGTGCAACATGCAGGCGAGGGACGGCCTGGCGATCCGCACCGACAGCGAGCGGGTGAAGCAGGTTCGCAAGTCGGTGATGGAGTTCTTGCTGGTGAATCACCCCCTCGACTGTCCGATTTGCGACCAGTCGGGCGAGTGCCGCCTGCAGGACTACTACATGGACCACGCCCGGCACGACAGCCGTAGCGTGGAGCCCAAGGTCAGCAAGCAGAAGCGGCAGGACATCGGGGATCAAATCCTGTTGGACGCCGAGCGTTGCGTGCAGTGCAGTCGCTGCGTGCGCTTTGGCGACGAGGTGACGCACACCGGCGAGTTGCGCTTGATGAACCGTGGCAATCACACCGAGATCGGCATCTTCCCCGGCGAGCGCCTGCACCATGACTACCAGGGCAACCTGGCGGACATCTGCCCGGTCGGCGCACTCACCGGCAAGGAGTTCCGCTTCGAACGCCGGGTGTGGTATCTCAAGGAAACCGACGGGGTGTGCACCGGCTGCGCCACCGGCTGCAACATCAGCGTGTGTCACCAGGAGGGCGAGGTCTTTCGCTACATTCCGCGTCGTAACGACGAGGTCAACAAGTCCTGGATGTGCGACCCGGGCCGCTCGCGCCACCACGAGGTGGGCGGGCTGGGGCGCGTGCTCAAGGCTCGGGTGGGTGGCAAGTCCGGCGACGGTCTCGCCGCCGCTGCCGCCCAGATCAAGGCCGCCGGGGCCGGCAAGGTGGCCCTGGTGCTCGGCACCCGCGCCAGCAACGAGGCCAACTGGGCGCTGGCCCAGCTCGCCAGGGCGCTCGGCGCGAAGCTCTACTGGGTGGCCGGCAACGACGCCGACGCCATCGACAAGTCCGACGACTTCCTGATGGACGCGGACAAGAACCCCAACACCCTGGGCTGCCGACTGGTGGCCGAGCAGGCGATGGCGGGCGACGCCGAGGCGCTCAAGGCCGCCTTGCCGGAGCTCTCCGTGGTTGTCGCTCTGGAAGACGACCTCGTCACTCGCGTCGGGCAGGCGATCCCTGGGCTCGTGGCCCTCGCCGCGAAGGAGTCGCCCACGACAAAGGCGGCCGCCGTCGTCATCCCGGTGGCGCACCCCGTGGAGATGGACTGCACCTACACCAACAAACAGGGCCGCGTGCAGCGCAACCGTCGCGCCACCAACCCGCAAGGCGACGCGGCGCCGGCCTACGTGGTCGTCGATCGCTTGGCCGCCGCGCTGGGCAAGACGCTCGGCACCCAGATGCCGGTCGCGACCTTCCTCGCGCTGTCGCGGGCGGTCCCGCGCATGAACGGGCTTGACTACAAGTCGCTCGGGCCGGCCGGCAAGTCGATCGCCCCCCCCTCGGCCGAGGCGAAGTGATGGAAGACACCTTCTGGATCGACTTCGCCGTCGCCGTGGGTCGCTGCGTGTTCGCGGTGGCCTTCGTGATGAACATCGTGCCGCTCTTGATCTGGGCCGAGCGTAAGGGCGCCGCCTACATCCAGGACCGTCCCGGCCCGAACCGCGCTCCGCTGCCTCTGCCGCACCCGCTGGAAGCGCCGAAGGTGCTGTTCCAGCTGCTCTTCGGGCAGTCGCCGCGTTTCAAGCCCTACGTGATGGTGCGCGCGGCTGGCCTCGTCCACACGCTGAACGACGTGGTGAAGCTCGCCTTCAAGGAAGACATCGCGCCGGGCCACGTCGAGAAGTTCTACTGGTTCATCGCCCCGGTGATCGCGATGACCATCGCGCTCTGCACCTTCGCCGTGGTGCCCTTCGGCGACAGCTTCCTCGGCTACAACCTCCAGGTGTCGTCGATGGACGGCGGCCTGCTCTTCGTCCTGGCCATGACCTCGCTCGGCGTGTACGGCATCATGCTCGCCGGCTGGTCGTCGAACAACCGCTTCTCACTGCTCGGCGGCCTGCGCTCGAGCGCGCAGATGGTCAGCTACGAGCTGGCGATGGGCCTCTCGGCGGTGGTGGTTTTCCTCTCGGCCGGCTCGGTGTCGCTCGCGGAGATCTCGCAGCAGCAGGCGGGTCCGATCTGGAACTGGAACGTGTTCTCGCCCTTCGGACTGTTGGCTTTCATCCTCTTCTGGGTAAGCGCCTTTGCCGAGACCAACCGTACGCCCTTCGACCTGCCGGAAGGCGAGGCGGAGCTGGTGGCCGGCTACCACACCGAGTATTCGAGCTTCCGCTTCGCGCTCTTCTTCATGGCGGAGTACGCCAACATGATCGTGGCGGCGTCGGTCACCGCCACGCTGTTCTTCGGCGGCTACAACGTGCCCTTCCTCACCGGGCAGATGTTGCGGGAGCACGCCGACGTGCTGGTGATGCTCGCCGGCTTCGGGGGCGTGCCGGCCTTCATCACCCTGGCGGTGATCGCGTGGAAGCGGCAGGGTCGCCCCTTTTACCAGGCGATTCCCAAGGATGATCCTCGTCAGCGCGAACCCATGTTCTTCGCGAGCGTATGGGGCGGTGCGGCGGTCGCGCACCTCGGCCTTGGTGCCCTCGGCGCGCTCGGTGTCATCTCCGGGCCGCTCGGCATCGAGCTGAACGGCACCCACCTTGGACCGGAGGTCGTGGCCTTCGTCGCCCAGCTGACGGCGCTCTCGGTGAAAGTGCTCATCGGTTGCTGGATCTTCATCTGGGTGCGGTGGACGCTCCCTCGTTTCCGCTACGACCAACTCATGAACCTCGGCTGGCGCTACATGCTGCCCATCAGCCTCGCCAACGTCTTTGGCGCCGCTGCGTGGATCATCGTGAAGCACGCCCTGTTCGCCTAGGAGCACCGATGCCGCTTCCCAAGCCGCAGAAGACCCTGAGCTTCGCCGAGTCGAGCTACCTCGTCGAGGTGGTGAAGGGCATGGCGCTGACCATGGGACACCTGATCAAGAACATCTTCGATCAGGATCGTTTCCGCACCGTCGAGTACCCCGACGTGCGCAAGCCGATGACCGCCCGCTACCGCGGCGCGCACCGGCTGATGCTGCGCGCCGACGGCAAGGTCAAGTGCGTGGCCTGCATGTGTTGCCCAACGGTGTGCCCGGCCAAGTGCATCACCATCATCGCGGGCGAAGATCCCAACGACCCCGCCGAGAAGTTCCCGGTCGAATTCGACATCGACATGCTGCGGTGCATCTACTGCGGCTTCTGCGTCGAGGCCTGTCCCAAGGATGCCATCCGGATGGACACCAAGATCTACGAGATCAACGCCTACACCCGGCAGGACATGGTCTACAACAAGTCCTACATGATCAACCTCATGGACGGGCTCAAGCCCGAGGCGGAAGACGTCTACCGCCAGGACCCGGCGTCGGCGCCTGCCGGGTACACGAGCGACGAGGAGCCGGTGGCATGACTGAGTCAGTGCTCTTCTACCTGTTTGGTCTCGCCGCGCTGGTGTCGGCGGCGAGTGTCGTGATCCAACGTAATCCCATCGCGAGCGCCTTGTCGCTGGTGGTGTGTTTCTTCGCGCTGGCGGCCGAGTACGTGCTGCTCGACGCGCACTTCGTGGCGGTGGTCCAGGTGCTGGTCTACGCCGGCGCGATCATGGTGCTCTTCATCTTCGTGATCATGTTGTTGAACATTCGCGAGGAGGGGCCCTCCGCCATCCCGGCGCTGACTGCGCGAACTGGGCTCGGCTTGCTCGCGGCAGGCTTGCTTGGCGTGGGCGCCATCGCCGCGCTCGACGGCCTGGTGCACAGCCCGGCGGCGCACCTGCCCGAGGGCTTCGGCACCATCGAGGCGCTCGGTCGTGCCTTGTTCAGCGGCCCCTACTTGTTGCCCTTCGAGGCCGTCTCGCTCCTGCTCACGGTGGGCATGGTGGGCGCGGTGGTTCTCGCGAAGCGGGAGATCTGATGGACGCTGTCGGTCTCAACCCCGTGCTCGCGCTTAGCGCTGGGCTGTTCACGCTCGGCGTGCTCGGGGTGCTCACGCGCAAGAACGCGCTCATCGTCTTCATGTGCATCGAGCTGATGCTCAACGCGGTGAATCTCTCCTTCGTCGCCTTCGCGCGCCAGCACGGCAACCTCGACGGGCACGTCTTCGCCGTGTTCGTGATGGCGGTGGCGGCCGCTGAGGCGGCGGTGGGCCTCGCCCTCGTCATCCTGCTGTTCCGCAACCGGGTGACGGTACAACTCGACGACCTCGACCGGCTGAGGGGCTGATGATCGCGCTCGTACCCGCATTCCCGCTCCTCGGGGCGGTCATCCTCGGCCTCCTCAACCGCCGCGCATCGCGCGTGGTGGCAGGCAGCATCGCGTCGCTCATGGTCGGCCTCTCGGCCCTCGTGTCCTTCGCCACCTTCTTCCAGTTCCTCGGCGAGCACGCCGCCGAGGGGGCCGTGCCGCACGTGGCGCAGAAGCTGTGGACCTGGTTCGAGGCCGGCCCCGTGCTCGCCGAGATGGCCTTCCGCGTGGATCCGCTCGCCGCCACGATGATGTGTGTCATCACCGGCATTGGCTTCCTGATCCACGCCTACAGCATTGGGTACATGGACGACAAGGCCGACGCCAACAGCGTCTGGCGCTTCTTTGCCTACCTCAACCTCTTCGTCTTTGCGATGCTTTTGCTCGTGATGGGCGACAACTTCCTCGTGATGTTCGTGGGCTGGGAAGGCGTGGGCGTCTGCTCCTCCCTGCTCATCGGCTTCTGGTTCGAGAACGCGGACTACGCCAAGGCCGGCAAGAAGGCCTTCGTGGTGAACCGCGTGGGCGACTTCAGCTTCGTGCTGGGCTTGTTCCTGCTCTTCTGGTCGCTCGGCGACAAGGCCACGCTCAACTTCACCGAGCTCGAGCAGGTGATCCACCATCACCCCGAGCTGGTGGGCGGCGTCGGCGGCGGCGTGGTTACCGCCGTGTGCTTGCTCTTCTTCGGCGGCGCCACCGGCAAGAGCGCGCAGATCCCCCTCTACGTGTGGCTGCCCGACGCGATGGCCGGTCCCACGCCGGTCTC
>SXON01000119.1 GCA_005778355.1 Pseudomonadota bacterium
AATTCTTGTTTTTCCTACTCGATTCCCCGAGCGCACGGGCGCCCCCGTGGTTCTCAACCACATCGTAGCCGCAAAAGCTTACCAACTGACGGATATTTTCAAACCGCCTTGGTGGAGAAGGCCGGCCCCTCCATGCACACGTAGGTGCCACCGTCGTGAACCGTGGCGCCGGCCTCGCGCGCGGCGCTGAGCAGGATCCTCCTCAGCTCGCCGCAGACCGGGTCGCCAAAGGCGACGTGGGCCACGACGCCCTCTTCGAAGAAGGTGGCCTTGCGCTGGTTGGTCTTGTCGATGAACTGGTCGATCACCACCACGTGTCCGGGGACGATCTCGGCCTTGAGCGAGCCCACCGCGCTCACCGAGATGCACCACTCCACGCCGAGCGTCTTGAGCGCAAAGATGTTCGCGCGGTAGTTGACCTCGCTCGGGTTGAAGCGATGACCCCGCCCGTGGCGCGGGAGGAAGGCCATGTCGATGCCGCCCAGGCTGCCGAGGATCACCGCGTCGGACGGATCGCCGAAGGGGGTGGAGATGCGCTCCTCGCGCACGTTCTCCAACCCCTCCATCGCGTAAACCCCACTGCCGCCGATGACACCGATCCGCATGGACGCTCCTCTTGACGCTGAAAGTCGCCGTGCGAGCTATCCCCGTGAGAGGGCGCGGACTACCACCAGGCCGGCTTTTCCGCCCACGTCGGCTCGCCCCACGAGAGCTCGCCGCTCTCCCGCAAAGAACCAAGCACATCGGCCACGTTCTCGTCCCCGGTCCAGTCGATGAAGGCCAAGGTCTCGTCGTCCGGGTCGGCGTGGGTGCTCCCGCCGAGCTGGGCCGCGACCGAGGCCGCCGCGCCGTCGGTCGCGAGCTGAACGTGCACGCTACCGCCGAGATGGTCGTCGCCCTGCTCCATCCACTCGAAGCCGGCGTCGACCCCGTCGTAGTGGCTCACGAAGAGATCGCCGGGCTCGCCCGAGAAGGTGGACGAGGTGAACGTGCCGCTTCCATCCGGGGTGTTCTCGCAATCGTCCCAGGTGATGGTGGCCGCATACTGCTGCCCCTCGGTGAGCGGCAGCGCCGCCCAGAGGCCGCCGTCGAAGCCACTGAGCACACCGGTTGTCGCGAGTGCATTACCGCTCGACGCATCGACGAGGTCGAGCTGCATCGAACAAGTGCTCTTGAAAGCGTCGGCGTAGGTGGCGCCGGCCACCGCGGCGTAGGCCGGGGCGAGCGGGATCTCCACGGGACCGGTGTCGCCCGAGTCCTTGGCCTCCTCGGCCGGTGGACACGCGAGGAAGAGAACGATCAGCATTGGACTACCACCAGTCGGGTTCGGCGAGCCAAGTAGGGGTGCCCGACACGTACTCGTCGTCGAGGCGCTGGGTGAAGGTGGAGAGCACCTCGCCGACGTTCAGCTCGGTTTCCCACGCGAGGAAGTAGATGTTCCCCGAGGCGTCGGTAGACTGGAGCGTGGCGGCGAGCCCGAGCTCCGTCGCGAGGGCCTGCACGTTGGCGTCGGGCGTGCTGTTGGCCACGGTGACGGTGGCCTCGCCGCCCTTGAAGTCGCCGCCCTCGGTGCCCTGGGCCAACGCGTCGTAGCCCACGTTGACGCCGGTGTACCAGAGCACGAAAAGCGTGCCTTCCTCTCCCGAGAAGGAGCCGGACTCATAGGTCTTGTCGTCGCCCGCGTTGCAGCCGGTCTCGGCGAAGTACGCGGTGTAGAGCGTGCCGCCGGTGAGGCCCACGCCCGCCCAGTCGCGACCCTTGGCCTGCAAGGCGAGCGTGGCGGCCACCGTGCCGTCGGTCTTGTTGGTGAGCGTGAGGTCGAGCTCACACGTGCTGTCGAGGCTGCCGGGGGTGGTGGCGGCCACCATCACCACGTAGGGGTCGCCGAGCACGATGTCGGGGGGCTTCACCGAGCCGGTGTCGCCGCTGTCGTCGACCGAGGTGTCGACGGTGATCGACGTGTCCTTGCCGTCGTTACCGGTACACGCGAGGAGGATGAGCCACATGGCGCCAAGCATAGCGCGGGCCGCAGGCGCAGGGGTGGGGGAGAGGGCCACGGCGGACGTGCTACTTGCACGGCCGCCGCCGGAGGCCGGAAAGCCGGGCTTGGAGGCCGAAGGGGATGGCCCGGTAGGGGGCGGGCTCGCCCCGCCCCCTCGAAGCAAGATCTATGGGTCGGGGAGGAAGCTCGCGTCGTAGCCCTCGCCCTCGCGGCGGATCCGCACCACGGCTACCTTCTCGCCCGGCGTGACATCGCTCCGCTCGGGCGCCTTGCCGAGTTGCCCGCAAGCGGCGGAGATGTCGCGACCCCGAGTCACGCGCACGCTGGCCTGGATGCCGTGGTGCACGAGGTAATGCTGGAACTGCCTCACCCGCGCGTCGCCCGGGCGACGGATCTCGCGGTCGGGGTTCTCGTTGTAGGGGATGAGGTTGACCTTCGACTTGATGCCGCGCATCAGCTTGGCGAGGCGCGCCGCGTCGTCCATCGAGTCGTTGAAGCCGGCCATCATCACGTACTCGAAGGTGATGCGCTTCATGTTGGGCAAGGGCAGGTCGCGACAGGCATCCAGCAAGGCCATCATCGAGTATTTGCGGGTGATCGGCATCACCTGTCGGCGTTGTTCCTCGGTGGTGGCGTTGAGCGAGACCGCGAGGTTGACCGGCAAGGCGTCGGCCAGCTTCTGCATCTGCGGGATGAGACCGACTGTCGACACCGTGATCTTGCGATGCGAGAAGTTGAGCGCCTGCTCGTCGAGGTAGATGCGGAGTGCTGGGATGAGATTATCGACGTTGTGGAGGGGCTCGCCCATCCCCATCATCACCACGTTGCTGATGCGGAACTGGGCCTCGAGCGCTTGCCGCACCTGGAGGGGCTGGTTCGCGATCTCCGAGGGCCTCAGGTTGCGACGGAGGCCGAGGTCGCCCGTGAGGCAGAAGGAGCAGGCCATGGCGCAGCCCACCTGCGTGCTCACGCAGAGGGTCATGCGCTCGTCGTCGGGGATGAGCACCGACTCGATGCGATGGCCGTCTTCCGTTTGCCAGAGGAACTTGTGGGTGCCGTCGATCGACTTCTGCACGGCCAGCGTCGTGAGCCATGGGATGTAGAATCGCTCGCCGAGCAAGGCACGGACCGGCTTGGCGACGTTGGTCATCTCGTCGAACGACGTGACACCGCGTTGCCACAGCCACTTGTACACCTGGAGCGCGCGGAAACGCTCGGAGCCCATGCCCTGCAACGCCGCCTCGATCTCGGGCAGCTCGAGGCTCTTGATGTCGATGCGGCCGTCGGGACCGGTGAAGTGTGGCATCCTGCACGGGGGCTAACACTCCCTGGGCCGCGCGCGGCGCTACAACGTTATCCCATGGTTCTCCGCCGTTTCTCCGAAGGCGCGCACCGTGGCGGCGGTCAGGGTGCGTCCCTGGGCCCAGGGTGTCTGCCGACCCGACAACACCGCGACCAGCGGCTCGAGCAAGCAGGCGTACACGTGCCCATGGCCGTAGCCGGCCACCACGTGGAAGAGGTGCCCCCAGAGGTCGCGACGGTAGCCCGGTGGCAGGGGCAACTTCTCGCCGGGAACCACGCTGACTCCCGGGGCGCTGCCCGAGAGCGTGGCCGGGAGCGCCACGTCGACGAGCGTGGTGCCGGGCGCGATGGCTGAGGGGTCGACGGTGCCCCCGGTGGTGTTGGCGCCCACCACCACCGGGAAACGTCGCAAGTCGGGCGGATCGGCCGTGGCGCCGAGGAGCTCGATGAGCGCGCGGCCCACGCTCCCCTTGGCGCCGACCACCGCCACGTCGCGTCCATCGCGCACGCGCTCCACCGTCTTCCACGCCGCCCACGCCGTGGCCGCGTTGCCCGTCGTCACCGGGACGCCGGTGTTTTCCTGGAGCGCCGTGCCCCGACCGGCCACCACGGAGAGCACGCTGCCGAGCCCCACCACGTCGACCGGCTGGATCACCTGGACCGCGCGGGTCATCGAGCGAAGCGCCTGCTCCTGGTCGGCGAGCAGTTGCGACGGCAACATCGGCACGCCGACGATCACCCCCTCCACGTCACGGTAGCCGACGCGGGCGATCACCGAGACGTCGTCGGGATCCGTCCCGTCGCGACGCCCCAGCAATAGGCCCGGCCGCCCCGTCCGCAACGCGTACACCTGGCGCGCCAGCGGCACCAGCGGGTGGACGACGAATGCGAAGCGCCGCGTCGTGACGCTACCCGGCGGCTTTCTGCGCCATGAGCCCGGCGGAGATGTTGTAGAAGGTGCCCACGCGCCAGAGCATGGCCACTTCCGACACCTTCAGGCCCTCGCGGAACTCCACCGGCGGCACCTCGGGCATCATCTCGGCGAGCTTGCCGAGCGCGATGGCGGTGAGCACGCCGTTGACCTCGTACTGCTCGCCCTCGGCGAGGCCCTGGCGGCTGTTGGCCTCCATGCCGCCACGCGGGATGCGGATGTCGAAGGCGCGCTCGAGGCGGAAGGCGATGTCGAGCAGGTCGAGGCTCTCGGCGCCGAGGTCGGCGAGGACCTTCTTGTCGAACTCCACCTCGTCGGCGTCGAGCCCGAGGGCGTCGGCGAAGCAGGCCTGCACCTTCGCGAAGATGGTGGGGTCGGCGTCGTCCACGCTTCCAACGGGCTTGAACATGCGGTCCTCGGCGGCCGCCCCTTCTACCTGATGGTCGGCGGCGCTGTCACGCAAAGGGTTGGTCAGCCGTCCACGGGGCGAAAGCGCACGCCGCCCGCCTCGACCGGCCCCGGCAGGCCGAGCGCCAGCGCCGCGGGGACCGAGACCGCGCCCAGCTCCCCGACGTGGGTGACCGCGCCCGCCTCGCGGGGAACGCCCGCGGTGGCCAGCCAGGGGCCGGGCTCGGTGGAAAACACGAAGAAGACGGCCCCCTCGCCGCAGGGGCGATCGAAGATGCTCTCGGCGCCGCGGAGCGCGTCGGCACCCCCGCCGATGGCGAGGTCGCACCGACCCTCGGCCACCGCGTGGATCGCCGCCGCCACCGCCACCGCGCCGCCGAGGCGCCCGTCGCACCAGTTGCCGTTGTCGCCGCGCAGATCGTGGTTGGCGCTGGCGTAGCCGAGCACGTTGTTGGAGAGGCCCTTCACCAGCCAGAGGGGCGGCACCAGGGGCACGCCACGCTCGGCGAAGGCGAGCAAGTCAGGCACCGGACCGGCCGCTTCGAGCGCCGGCGTGAGGTCGCTGGCCTCGCCCTGCTGCGGCGAGGCCCCCACGAACAAGCCGCGTCGCTCGGGCGGGACCGACGACCAGGCCGGGTAGCCCTCGAGCGCCTTCTGCACGCAGGCCACGCCGAGTTGCACGGCCCGGGTCATGGTCTTGAGCGACTTCCGGGGGATGCCGGCCGCCACCGGGTCGAAGCCCGGTACCTCGCCCCCGGCGACGACGGGGAGCAGGGCGGCATAGGCGTTAAGGTGGACGGGTCGCACGGGCGCGTGTTTATCACCGGCGGGATGTGGCCGGTGCGACGAGGGCCCGGCGCATCCTGGGTTGGGTCAGGGTTCTATCGATTGGCGCAGTAGCCCGACAGCTTGCACGCCACCGGACGGTCGCCGCCCAACCAAGCGGGGCAATCGAACTCGGTCTCGCAGGGAATGCTGCACTCGTGGTACGAGATCTCCTCGGTGGGCCACCGGTAGTCATCTCTGTAAGCACACACAAATGGCTCATCGCATCGATAGGGAGCACCCGAGTCGGCGTCCTCTCCGCATCGGCGCCCCCACTCATCGGGGTACGGCGTGCAAGCGGTCGCTAGCAGCGTCCAGAGCGCCCAGCGCGGCCCCAATCGTGCCTGCCGGTGCAGCCTCATGCACAATTGTCCGGCTGCTCACAGTACACGCCGACTCCGTCGGCGAGCGCTCGCCACACCTCGCTCCTCGCGTCAGCGCACGAATTCTCGCTCTGGTCCCACGATGACAGCCGCTCCTGCTGGCAGCACATGCGATCAGAAAATCCCCAGTAGCGCGCGTACCTATATCTGAAATATGCTGATACCAAATGGATTATCGGATCCCAAAGGGCCCCACAACTGTGCAACATCTCGTGAATGAGCAAGCCGGCCACCTCCGCCGTGGGGCAATGCCAGTCGCCGACACTGGCATCGTTCGATTCGTCTTCGCGGTACGCGATGGTCTGCCGCAGGTACTCCCAGTCTATGGTCAGGAAGCCCGTCCACGGGACCGTGCTCGCGGCTTCGGCGTCACGCAGCGTCGCCTCGGCGATCCACATCGGACCCGCCGTACCCTGCCCCATCATTCGGCTGAACATGCAGCCGGAGAGCTGTTGATCCCAGGCGGACGCGTGGTACCGGAAGTAGTCGTAGACGTAGCCCAGGTATTTGTTCAGCTTGTCATACGCGTCGTTGATCAGCTCGACGTCGGCTGCCTCGAGGGAGATGTCGCCCGTGTCCTCATCGGTCGCATCGTGACACCAGTGTTTCTCTGCCACCAACCACCAGCACCCGGTGGCCTCGCTCGCGATGGTGGTCGTGGACCCGTTGCCGAAGCCTGACGGGGTCGTCTGGAACGCACCGAGCAACATCGCCGGCGGTCCCGCGGCGAGAGGTCCTGACACCGCGCCCAACTCCGCGAGCAGCGCCGCCGCAAAGTTGGACCGGCCGAATGCGGCATGGTCGGGTCCAGTCGCGCCGGGCGCCACCCACTCGCCACGCACGGAGCCCGTCCACCAGCCCGCGCCAGCGGCCCGGAGCGGTGCGCCCAGGACCCGGCGACTCGGCGCCTCCACCGGGGACGCCCCGATGTCCTCGCGTCCAAGCCACGAGGCGATGCCCGTGTTCGAGCAACCGCAGCCGCAGTCGGCCGCCTCGTGCGCAGGCCCGAGCCCCGCGGCACTGGCCGCCGCCTTGCTCCAAGAGGCCTCGTCGAAGCCCAGTCGCTCGTGCCACTCGCCGGGGCCGGCGCGCGGGCGTTCCCGGCGCGGGACGCCGCCTACCGGTGACCGGGGGACCCACGCCGCTCGCGGACCCTCCCCCGCACCAAGGCGCGGGGCGGCACCGCGACCTGGGGTGCCGGGAGGCGCACCCGAGCAGGGTCGCGGCGCCTCCAAGCTAGCACTCCTCCACGTCGACCAGGCCGCCGACGCGGGCGAAGTTCAGGTTGCTGCTGCTGGTGTTCTTCACCAGCCACACCCAGCGCACCAGTTGCTTACCCTTGGTTTCAGGACTGATGTCGGTGAAGTCGGCCGGGAACTGCATGCCCGTGGTCGTGCGGTAGGCGGTGATGGCGGGCGAGGCTGGCGTGGTGACATTGTCCTCGACGTTGGCCACAAAGAAGCCCACGGCGATCTCGATATCCCCGAACTTGGTCCCCACCTCGAAGGTGCCGCGGGCGCGAGCGGCCTCGCTCGCCGTCATCCACGGCGAGGCGGGCAGCGCGGTGACGGTGGTGGCCGCCGACCACACGGTGGTCCACGGTAGCGACGTGCGTTTGACTTTGGCCATGAGTTTTTCTCCCCGGAGATCGAGAGGTGTGACACGTCGCCTCGCGCCCAGAGGAGCGCTTGCCGTCCCAGTACCGGTGGCGGCCACGACACCAAGACCGTACACGCTGTCGCGACGGGAAGCCATAGGGGGGGGGGGGGGTATTTTGACAGTTTCTTGACAATTCCAGACCAGCGCGGCGGCGACCGTCCCCCGGGGCTAGACTCCCTCCGCCATGCTCCTCCTCCTCCTCGCCTGCGACGGCGGCGACACCGGGACCGAACCCGACTACCTCGACACCGCCGACACCGGCGACACGGCCGACAGCGGCGACACCGGCGCGAGCGCGGGCGGCCCGCTCTCCGGGGCCGACCTCGTGATCAACGGCGAGGCCAGCTCCGCCACCGGCTTCGGTCTCGCCTTTGCACCCGGCGCCTCGGGCACCGACGAGGCCTGGGTGACCGCCTACTTCACCAGCCGCGCCTGTCGCTTCTCCGGGCAGACCGGCACCCTGTCGGTGCTCGACGCGCCCCTGTGTGTCACCAACACCGGCAGCGGCGAGTACATGGGCGCCAGCATCGCGGTGAGCGGCCAGCAGGTGGCGCTCGGCGCGGTGGGCGGCCGCGAGGCGGGCGCCTACGCCGGGAAAGCCTACGTGTTCGACGTGACCGGCCAGAGCGGCGACGTGACCGCGAGCGAGGCCATCGCCGTGATCTACGCCGAGGTGGCTGGCGACTACCTCGGCAACGCCGCCGCCTACGTGGGCGACCCCGGCGGCGACGGCCACGACGACTTGCTCCTCGGCGCCCCCGCCAACGACGACTACGGCCCCGGCGCCGGCCGCGCGTACCTGTTTACCGGCGGCTTCGGCGCGGCGGAGCTGCGGGCGAATGATGCTGACACACGCTTCTACGGGCAGAGCAACGAGAGCGGGGTGCGTCACGGGGCGCCGGAGGCGGGCGACGGCGTGGGCTCGGTGCTCAACAGCGCCGGCGATATCAATGGCGACGGACTGGGCGACCTCGTGCTCGGGGTCAACGGGGCCGACGAGGGCGGGGCCGACGCGGGCCTGGCGGCGGTGTTCTTCGGTCCCGCGCCCACCGGTGACGTGTCGATTCGCGACGCCGACCTGCTCTACGTGGGCGAGGCCGACGGCGAGTACGCGGGCGACTTTGCCGACGGCCTCGGCGACCTCGACGGCGACGGCTACGACGAGCTCCTCGTGTCGGGCGACATGGCGCTCGCCGGCAAGGCCTGGCTGTTCCACGGGCCGGGGACCAGCGGCGCGGTGAGCACCGCGACCACCATCCTCGCGGGGGAGAGCAACGACGACCAGTTCGGCGCCTCGCTCGCCGGCGCGGGCGACCACGACGGCGACGGCACGCCCGACGTGGTGGTGGGGGCCTACGGCTCCGACCGCAGCGGCCTCGACGCAGGGGTGGCCTACGTCTTTTACGCCCCGCTCGGCACCGGCACGGTGTCGTCCAGCAGCGCAACCGCCGTCTGGACCGGGCTGGTCGAGGGCGACGGCGCCGGGCGGGCGGTCGAGGGCGGCGGCGATTACGACGGCGACGGCCGGGCCGACCTGCTGGTGGGCGCCCCCTACGCCGACGTGGACGACCTCGCCTTCTCCGGCCAGGCTTTCCTGGTCCTCGGCCAGTAAGCAAGCACAAGCAAGAACGCGGCGCTGCCGTCCTCGCAGCCGCAGTCATCACTCGGCGGCTCGGCCGGCTGGCCGCTGTCGGCCTCGACGTCGCACTGCCCGCCACCGTAGGCGCCCGCGCTCACCCAGGCGTCGACGTAGGCATCGCAGGCGGCCTCGGCACACTCGGCGGGGAGCGCCTCCTCGATGCAGGATCGAGGCGTGAAGTTCTCAGCGTCCAGCGTGACCGCCACGTCGAACCCGTCGGCGAGGTGGTCGCCGCACGTGTAGGACGTGCCGCCGAGGTCGAGTCCGCAGCGTACAGCCGGGAAGTCGGTACTCCGCTCCTCGAAGCTCCGGCCGCCGTCTGTCGACTTCCAAGTCCTCGCACCGTAGTAACTGCCGAGCAGCACCGTCTGTCCCTGGTCGCGCACCAGCACGCCGGGCGCGGCGTCGGTGTAGTAGCCCGTCTCGAAGGTGGCCTCGAAGCTCCGTCCACCGTCGGTGCTGCGGAGGAAGGCGGGGATGGCGGCGTCGGTCCTCGGCTTGGTCCAGAGGTAGATGGTGTTGCCGCTCGCCCAGACCAGGCGCGGGTCGGTGTCGCCCAGCGGCCAACTGTAGCGAGTTTCCCAGTTGAGTCCATCCGTCGTGGCGTAGAGTTCGGCGGCGAGGCCCTCGGTGTGCACCAGGGTGACATAAAGCGTGTCACTATCGACGAACGCGGTCTTCGGGAAGTATCCCTGGCCGTAGAGCGGGGTCGCGACACAATCGAAGGCGTCACACGTGAATACCCCACCGACACCGTCACCCACCCAGAGCGCAACCGCCTTGTCTTGCCAGCGCTCGGCGCGCAGCACGAAGCCACCGTCGAGCCCCGTGTAGGGGGTCGCGACGCAGTTCCCGTCGATCATCACCATGCCCTCGCGGGTGCCGAGGATCGCGGTGCCATCATCCCAGGCCTGGACATCGTACACGGCCTCGGTGCCGATGGCCTCCTCGCAGATCCACGACCACGACTCGCCGGCGTCGCCCGAGTGGAGCACCCCCCAGCCCTCGCTGAGCATCCACAGCTCAGACGGAGATTCCAATCGGCCTCGCACCAGCGTGGCGCCGAACTCGCCCGAGTGGGCGAATGCAAGGGCCACCGCCCCTAGGAACACCCGAGCACCAGGGCACAGTTCTGGCCGCCGAAGCCGAAGCTGTTCGACACCAAGATCCGCGGCGCGTGGTCGAGGTCCTGGGCCAAGACTGGACAACGCAAGGCGGGGTCTACGGTCTCGAGCCCGACCGTGCCGAACGTCTTCCCCTCCCCCATCATCCGCACGCACCAGGCCAGCTCCACGGCGCCAGCGGCGGCGATGGTGTGGCCGAGCGCGCCCTTGAAGGAGGACACCGGCACCTCGCCGAGCACCTCGTGGATCGCGAGCGACTCGGCGATGTCGCCCACCGGCGTGCCCGTTCCGTGCGCGTTGACATACTCCACGTCGGCGGCGGTGATCCCCGCGTCGCGCAGGGCCCGTCGCATCGCGAGCGCTGCGCCACGTCCCTCGGGGTGGGGCGCGGTGACGTTGTGCGCGTCGACCGAGGTCCCAGCGCCGAGCAGGCGTGCGAGGATCGGCGCCCGGCGAGCGCGGGCGTCGGCTTCGCGCTCGATTTGCACGATGGCGGCGCCCTCGCCAATGAGGAAGCCGTCGCGAGCGCGGTCGAAGGGCCGACCCCGCGTGGATGACAGCGCCCCCAGGACCACGAAGGACAGGTAGCCGATGGGGTGCAACATCGAATCGTGGCCACCAGCATAGGCCACGTCGACGTCGCCCCGCGCCACCGCGCGCGCGGCGGCGCCGATGGACTGCGCGGCGGCGGCGCAGGCCGAGAAGTTGGTCTCGGCACGGATCGCGCCCAGCCGGGCGGCGAGCACCCGGGTGACACGGTCGGGCTCGTGGCGTCGGGGCGCCGCGCGCGTGGGATCGAGATCGGCCGCGAGGGCAGCGCGATCGAAACGACCGTCACGCAGGTAGGGGTAAAGGTCGATGGCCAGCTCGGCCGGCGTGAGCGAGGAGAGGCCGGTGCCGAGGAACAGTCCAACGCGCGCGCCCTCGGGTCGCGACAGCTGCGCGAGGGCCGCGCTAGCCAGGCTGCCCTTGCGGTCGTCGGGAAAGTCCGGGTCGTCCTCGATGCCCTGCACTCGCGCCACTGCCGGAACTCCGAGAACCAAGCCGTCGGCGTCGGGTTGGCCGTGGTACCGGTCAGGCCGCCCGGCAGAAACGACCGCGGTGGCTGTGATGGCGACGGGCGTCACGACTCAGTGTACGCAGGCTTTCGCGTCGCCCGCGAAGCAGGTGTACGTGCCCGCCGAGGGCGACGCCACCTCCGCGATCACCCGGCTCCGGTCCTTCTTGACCAGTTTCACGACACAGGGCCCCGACACGGGGCCAGCCACCACCACCGACCCCGCGCCGGTGGTGTCTTTCCCACCACAGGAAGCGGTGACCTTCAGCGTGTCGGCCGCGGCGGACACGAAGGTGACGTCGTCGGGACCTGCGGCGGGCGCGGGGGCCACCGCGGGTGCCGTGGCGGGCGCAGCGGCCGGGGCCGATGCCACCGGGGGGGCCGAGGGGGCCTCGCGGGCGGTGTACCAGGTGTACCCGAGGACCATCGCCGCGATCAGCAAGCCTCCGAGCACCCCGACGACGGCGGCGCCGCCCAGGATCAACATCATCGAGGAGCTCTTCGGGTCCTCGGGCGGCGGGTCCTCGGTCACGGATCGAGGCTCGGGGGGCCGTGCCGGGCGTGCAGGAGCGGCGTTGGCAGACGCGGGTACGGGTGCGGGTGCGGCCGGCCGGGGGCTGGAAGGGCGGGCCGACGCCGACTTCACCGGGGCCGGCTTCACTGCGGGGACCGACGCCTTAGCGGCCGGGGCGGGCGCCGACGCGGCAGCCGGCTTCGCCGGGGCGGGCGCGGGCTCGAAGTCGGCGTCGGGAACCATGGTGGCCGACGAGGGCGGCATCGTGCCGACCGGGGCCATGGTTTCCACAGGCGGGGGCGCCGAGACGGGCAGCACCGTCGTGGGCGCGCCCTCCGGGTCGCCATCATCGAGCGGCACCATCGTCATGCTCGCGCTCGCCAGGCCGCTCGGCGGGGCCTCGGGAACGAAGGTGAACGCGGCCGGTGGTGGCGGGTCGACCGGTGGCGGCGCGGGCACCTCGGCCGAGGGCGATGCGTCGAGATCCAGCGCCTCGGCCGGCCCCACCGCCACCTCGGCCGAGATGGGATCGAGTCCCGAGTAGCCGCCCGGAGCCGAGATGATGGGAAGCGGCTCCGGCAAACTCGGCACCGCCGCCGCCTCGACGGGCGACGCTGCAGCGCCGCCCGGGACCGTCCGCTCCCGCGACGCCGACACGGCGAGCGCGCGGGGCATGGGTGCCGAGATACCACCGGTTCCCGGCGGTGGCGCTAGGAAGGGCATCTCCTCGGAGGAGAGGTCGTCGACCGGGGGCGGCGCCGCGGCGATCATGGGCGAGATGCCCGGTGACTTGCCCCGGGTGCTCTCGGGCGAGGTGGAGGTGCGCACCGGGATCGGTTCCGCGACCGGGGCCTTGGCCACCACCGCGATGTTCGAAGGCAAGGCCCCGATTCGCGTCGGCTCGTCGTCGTAGCCGTCGACCAGCGCGGGGTCGAGCGCCTGGGCCGTCGCGAGAGACGGGCCGAACGAGGGCGCCAGGACCGGCGGCGCCTCGGACACCGCCATCTCGGCCAGAGCCGCCTTCCGCAACGCATCCCAGCGGGCGTCGTCTCGGGGCACCTCGGCCACCATGCCCTCCGCTGGCGCGCTTCCGGTGGCGAGGGAGAGCGCCGGCGCCGAGCTCGACGCCGATGAACCGGAGGTCTGAAGGACGCTCGCGCCCGATGACGGGGCCGGCGGTGCGTCGCCACCGCCGACGGCCCCGCCCGAGCGGTCGACCATCTCGCCCGAGCCGAAGAGCGTGCTGTCTTCGGGCAGGACCTTCTCGGTGAGCGGATTCGGCTCCCGGGGAGCACGGGACTGCGCCGCGACGAGCGGCTTCACCACCTGCTCCGCGAACTCCGCGAGAGCGGGCCCGGGCATCTGGCGAGCGAGCTGGCGGGCGCGGAGCACCAACGATTCCGCCGAAGGCCTATTATCAGCGTTATAGGCACACATATCGCGAATGAACTTCGCGAGGTCGCCACTCTGGGGGTTCGGCAGGGGGCAACGTGCTGCCAGGTAGGACAGCCGGTCCTCCAGGAACGCGGCGTGCTTCTCGCCACGCCCCTTCGCCTTGCCCAGGCGCTCACCCGCGAGGAACTCGAACAGGGTGGCCCCGAGCGAGTACACGTCCGCTCGATCCGTTTCCGGCTCGAAGAAGAGCCGCTCTGGGGGCATGTACTCGACGGAACCGAAGTTCAATTCCTGGGTGTGGCTCTCGCGATTCTCAAATTCACCTCGAGCCACGCCGAAGTCGAGCACTTTGACGGTGCCGGACTCGTCGACCATGATGTTCGATGGTTTGATGTCGCGGTGAATGACCCGCAGCGGCTTCTCACCCTCGTAGGGCGGGCGGTTGTAGGCGGCATCGAGGGCGCTGGACACGAAGGACACGATCTCCAGCGCCGCGTAGGGCGGGATGCGATCGCCCCGGTCAGAGAGATCTTGCACGACCGACTTGAGGTCGACCGCCTCCAGGTACTCCATGATGACAGCGGCACGGCCGTCGATGCTGGTGAGGTCGATGACGTCGACGATGTTGCGATGACGCAGCCACCCGAGCAGTCGCGCCTCGTCGCGCATGCGCTGGGCGATCTCCTTGTTCTCCGACCAGCGACGATGAAGTAGCTTGATCGCCACCAGTCGCGAGAAACCGTCGGCGTGCATCACCTTGGCCAGGAAAACGCTTCCGAAGCCGCCCGAGGCGATCTCGCGGAGGAACTGGAATCGACGGGCGCTCTCGCGGCTGGCCATCGCCGCGGCGACTATCACGGCTGGGCCACTAGTCGCCCGGCAAGAGGCCCGTAAACGCAGTCACGGGGCCGAGGTCGCCGAGCCCAAGGGTGCGCGCGGCCGGCAGCTTCATCGGCGCCGCGAGGAGGGCAAAGACCGCGCCCTCGCCCGGAGGTCCGGACAGGCCCAGTCGCAGCCTGTCGCGCGCGCTCGCGAGGTCGACCGCCGAGTAGGCGGCGCCCACCAGCACCGCATCGGCCCGCCCTTCGCGCAGCATGTTGCAGGCCTCCTCGAAGGCGTATCGCCCGGCCTCCTCACCCCCCGCAAAAACAGCGTTCTCCCCGCGAATACCGTGGGCGATGGCCACGTGGGCGAGCACCATGTTGGGGAGGGTGCGCAGGGGCAGGAGCGGCGGGTAAAGTGCCCGCCCCTCGCCGCCGAGGGCCTCGCGGTCGAGCTCACCGTCGCGACACATCGCCGAGAGCGAGGCCTCGGCGTCGCCCTCGTCGGGCGGCTCCCGACCCACGGCCACGACGATACCGAGCGACTCGGGGTCGCCCGAGAACGCCATCATGGCGAGGCCAGCGGCCGGCAACGCCAGCTGGGCCGCCCGCGGCAAGAGGCGGGCGTCTTTCTTGCGCTTCAGCCAGGGACCAAGGTCGGGCCCATCTACAGTCCCCGCCCATGTATCACTCATGTATCGCAGTGTATCACTGTGCCGAAGTGCACTCGGAAGCACGTGTCCGAGCGAGAGGAGCACTAGGCCTTTCCGAAGACGAGTGACCCATTGCTGCCCCCGAAACCGAAGGCGTTGGTCAGCGCATGTCTCAGTGATACATGTGTCGCGACACGAACTAAATTGACATCGCAGGCCGGGTCGGGATCGTCCAGGTTCCTCGAGCCGGGCATCACCCCATCGCGCAGCGCCAGCACGCACAGGATCGCCTCCACCGCCCCACAGGCGGCCACGAGGTGCCCCATCATCCCCTTGGTGCTCGACACGGGCACGTTGCCCAGCACACGGCGGATGGCCGTCGACTCCGACGCGTCGTTTTGCTGGGTGGACGTGCCGTGCGCGTTGACGTAGCCGATGTCCTCGGCCCGGAGTCCCGCGTCGGCCAGCGCCATGGCCATCGCGTCGGCCGCGCCCCGGCCATCCGGTGGGCTGTCGGTGATCCGCCAGGCATTGCAGGAACAACCCCAGCCCTCGGCCACGGCGAGCACGGGGGCGCCGCGCCGCGAGGCCGTGCTCTCACGCTCGAGCACGAGGAAGCCCGCGCCCTCGCCGAGCACGAACCCGTCGCGATGCCGGTCGAAGGGCCGCGAGGCTCGCTCCGGCGCGTCGTTTCGGGTGGACAGGGCACCGAGCTTGGCGAAACCGACCACCATGAGGGGGTCGGAGAGGGCATCGACGCCGCCGCAGACCATCGCGTCGGCCTCGCCTCGCCGAATGCGCAGCATCGCCTCGCCGATCGCCTGTGACGACGAGGTGCAGGCGGTCGAGACGGTGCTTCGCGGTCCCCGGGCGCCCGTGCGTGCCTCGGCCTGACGGGTGGGCGCATCGGGTGCGAGTGCGAGGATCTCTGCCTCGGAAGGAGGGTCTTTACGCCATAGCCAGTCCCAGGGTGGGCGGCAGGCCTCGCTGCCCAGGCAGGTGCCCAGGCGGGTGGGCTCGTAGGCGCCGTCGAGCTGGGACTGGGCGAGCGCCTCCTCGAGCGCCAGCTCAACCAGCCGGGCCTTGAGCTCGGGGCCATCACCGCCGACGGGCGCCTCGGCGGCGAAACGTACCGGAAAACCTGACGGGTCGAACCGACGGATGGGGCCGATGCCGTTTCGCGCCTCGAGTACGCCCGCCCAGGAGCGCGTGGTGTCCACACCGAGAGGCGTCACCATGCCGATACCGGTGACGACGATTCGCTCAGTCACCTGGGTATCCCGCCCACAGCCGCCGCAGCTCGGCGCGCTCGAGGCGCTCCAGGGTGTCGGCCTCGTCGGTCGAGGCGAGCGGCACGGCGTTGAACACGAAGGTCTGCTCGGCCTGGGCCACCCGGCGGCCGCCGACCCACGCGCAGACATCGACGATAGCGCTCTCGTCGCGGAGCGCCACCAGGCGTGCCTCGAGTCGCACTTCCTCGCCGGGCCTGACGAACTTGCGAAACTTCACCCCCTGCATCATCGAGAGGATGGGGAAGGGCCAGTCGCCGCGGTTGAGACGCACCGAGTAGCCGATGAGCTTGCCCGCGAGCTGGGCCATCGCCTCCTGCAATAAAACGCCAGGAACCACCGGAAAACCCGGGAAGTGGTCGATGAAGAACTCGGCGTCCGGGGAGAAAGAAACCCGGCCCGCCGCGAAGCGATCGCGATCGAGTTCGTCGATGGCATCCACGAGGCGCCAGCGCATGAGGGCGGAGCTATCTAACCTCAGGTAGGCTAGGGACAGGTCAAGACCGTGTCCGTCGTCCATTCGAGCGCCATCTCCGTCCGCCACGCGATCGCCCGCGCGCTCGCCACGCACAACCGTTCACCGGCCGACGCCACCTGGCGAGTGCTGTCGGCACGCTCCGCGGTGGATGCCCGTGGACGTGTCACCCGGGCCGACGTGACGGTTCGGGTGGAGGATCCCGTCGTAGACCTGGCCGACAGCCGTGCGCGCGGCCTCGTCAACCCGACCGGACAACACCCGCTCATGGCGCTGGTGCCGGGCCGCGCCGACGTCCTGCTCGACGTGCTCCCCGTGAGCTTCGACCGCTGGCTACGCGTCAAACCCGGCACCCTCCCCCAGGATCTCGACCCGTGGGTGGCCCGCACCGGGATCGAGCACGCCGAGGCGGCCGCCTGGGCTCGCGCCGCCGGAAAACGCCTCCCCACCGTGGCCGAGCTCCGGGCCGCCTGGGGCACCGGTCGATACCCCTGGGGGGAGCAAGCCGACCCCGCGCTGGGTGTCGCCGCGCCCCTCCGCTACGGGGAGGTGCCGGAGGTGGCGTTGCTCCCGCCGAACAAGCACGGTTTCTTCGACCTCGGCTGTGCGATCTGGCAATGGACCGACGACGGGCAGCTCCTCGGGGGCGAGCCTGGCCTCGTCGCCGGCGGCCCCGTCGCCGCCCCCTGCGGCCTGCGGTGCGCACAGGAGCTATAGTAGCGACGCGGAGCGCCCTTGCCGATCCTCCTTGCCCTCGTCGCCTGTTTCACGCCTGGTGTCGATCCTCTCACCATCGAGAAGATCAGCTTCCAGAACGAGTACACCGAGCGCGACGATCTCGTGCTGCAGCCCTTTCACTACGAGGGCCTCACCTGCCCGGACGGCGAACCCGCAACCTTCTACGCTGTCTACGCCGAGGATCTCGACGCCTCCGTGGCCGCGCCCATCGTGATCTTCTTCCACGCCGGCGTCTTCGACTACGTGGAGAGCCGCGCCGACGGGTCCGTTCCCGCCTTCGACTCGGCCGAGGCTATCTTCTACTCGGGCGAGAACCGTTTTTCTTCCGACTGGGCCGCCGACAGGGTGTTCGAGACGCTGGGCCTCCTCGACGAGAGCATCGACCCGACCGAGACCAACCTCGGCATCCTCCCCGCCAAGCTGGCCGATGCCGGCGCGTTCACCATGTACCCGGCCAACTGCTGGGCCGACCTCTGGCACAACGAGACCGGCGCCCGCAACAACAACTGGGAGGCCGACGGCGGCGTGCACCGCGACGGTCGTTACCTCGCCTGGGTCATGACGGCGATCGCCAACCCCGATCCCGACATCGCGACCGATAAACGCACGGAGCTCGGCCTCGACGCACTTCCGATTTCGCTCGATGCCTCCGGCGTGTACATCGTGGGCCTGGGCGAGGGCGGCCGAGCCGCCGCCGAGCTGCGCGCCCGCGACTTGCTCAACGACGTGCCCAACCAGGACGCGGCGGTGATCAAGGGCATGGTGGTAGACAGCCACATGGACAACCTCTGGCGCATCACGACGCACGACGAGCTTTTCAAGGAGATCAACGACGGGCTGGCACGGATCTACCCAGATCACGACGACGACGACGGCGACGGCCTCGTGTATGGCGACATCCGCAGCGACGACGTCAACCCCAACCAGCGCGACGACATCGAGGGGACCATCTACTTCTACAGCCTCAACAATGCGCTGAACAACGAGGGGCTGAGCTACCCGCTGGGCGTGTGGTACTCCTCGGCCGACCCGCTGGTGCCCCAGGACACCAACGTCGACCTGCTCTACCAGTACGAGAGCCACGCCGACTTCATGAGCGTCTACGACTACGGCGAGGCGCTCCACACGGTGCTCAATCGCGACGAGACGCAGGCTGACGAGGCGGTGAGGTTGTTGCTCGGCCGCTAGTATACGCGGCCCTTCCACGTCCTCGTCCCCGCCCGCGTCCGACGCACGCTGTCGAGCAAGAGGCCAAGGAGCATGAACGCCCCGACCGGCTGCAAGAGGCCGTAGCGTAGGTCTTGCTCGAAGAGGCGGTCCATGTAGGCACGCACCGCATGGATGAGCGCCAGGAGCGTGAGCGAAGTCACGACCAGCCCCAGGTTCAACGTCGCGAGCGCGTAGGCGGCAATGGCGTAGGGGGAGAGGAACTCGAAACACACCATCCCCACCACGATGGCCACGACGTCGAGCCGGTAGCGCATGCCCGGGAAAAGGTTCTTGGTCCAGCCGTGCCAGAGCTCACCGAGCCCCGTGTACATGCGACAGCTGAAGAGCTCCCGCATGAACAGGCATCGGGCGCGCAGCCCGCTGCCGGTGAAGGCGAGGGCGAGGCCGATGTCGTCGAGGATGTCGTCTTTCACTGCCTCGTGGCCGCCTACGCTCGCATAGGCCTCGCGACGCACGAGGATGAGCTGCCCGTTGGCGATGGCCTTGTCGGGGCGCTCGGGGTCGTTCACGACGGCGAGGTCGTTCCCCGCGATGATGAGCCCGCCCACCGAGGGCTGGATCACCTTCTCCCAGAAGCTGCCCATGAGTAATTTGCCAAATCCTGAGACCAGGTCGCACTGCTCGCGCAGGGCGTAGCTGTGGACACGCGCCAGCGCCCCCGGGTGCAGCCGCACGTCCGCGTCGATGAACACGATCCAGTCGGCATCGACGTGGTCCACTGCGCGGCGCAAGGCCCAGGGCTTGCCCTTCCAGCCCGGCGGTAGCGGCGCATCGCCCCCCTCGACGACCCGCGCGCCGGCGACGCGCGCCAATTCGCCCGTTCCGTCGCGACTACCGTCGTCGAAGACGAGCACGTCGAGCGTCGGGTGCGTAGAGGCATTGATACACGCGATACATTCAGCGATGTTCCTTGCTTCATCACGAGCGGGAACGACGACCGCGAGGCGCGGAAGGCTCAGCTCCACGGGGGCGTCCGTCCCGAGGCGGTAGCGCGTGTCCGCGCGTCCTTTTCGCACGCGCGCAAACACGCCGAGCCAGAAGAGGGCGATGCCGAGTACAGCGAGCTGGAGGGCCATCAGGGGGCACCGAAGTTAATCAGCTCGTCCCAGCGCTCGGGCGAGAGGATGACCGGGTCTTTCACCTGTGCCTCGGGCGCCCCTTCCGCCACGCGACGGGCTCGCCAGCCCGCGAATGCGGCGTCGCCGAGGCGCGACAGCATCGGCGCCGCCAGCCGACCGGTGGCGCGGCGGTCGTCATACTCCAGGTTCTCCGCCCGTAGCGCACGGTCGAGAACGTCCGGTGTCACCTCCGTGGGCCCGACATAGGCCACCCGCAGCCAGGGGACCTCGGCCCAGTGCAGCGAGGCCGAGAGGGCGGAGAGCCCGAGCGCCGTGGCCGCGGCCAAGAGCTGCGCCTCCGTCACCCGCTCGCCCACGGCAGAGAGCTCGTTGCCGG
This sequence comes from Pseudomonadota bacterium, assembly GCA_005778355.1. Lineage (GTDB taxonomy): Bacteria > Myxococcota_A > UBA796 > UBA796 > SXON01 > SXON01. Next base: position 19,901 of record SXON01000119.1, read on the forward strand.
CACGGCGCACGAAAACCAGCCGCGGCGCCCGTCCCACGAAGCCGGTCACGCGCACGATGTCGCCCAGATCGTAGCGGTACAGGCCCGCCTCCGTGCTCGCGACGAGGCGATACTCGCGACCGGCCTCTAGCTCCCAGGCCCAGCGGGGCTGGCCGTCGTCGCCCACGAACTCAAGGAGATGCCCGTCCAGGAAGGCCACCGGGTCGCCGTCGTCGACGGGGGTGGCGAAGAAGCCCTCGGAGGCGGTGACCCCGGCCTCGCGGATCGGGACGTCCATGCCCAGCGCCGCCGGGACGCGCGCCACGAAGAACGCGGCGGGGCCCCCCTTCCAGGTGTTCACGCGTCGCAGGTTCCAGGGCAAACGGGGCTCGTCGGCCAGGCGCCGCCGCGCGAGACCGTGCTGTCCGAGTCGCGACATCGTACCATCGGCGAGGTCGCGCTGCAACTCGGCCCAGTCTTCGCGCATTCGTCGCATGTAGAGGAGAATGGAGGAGGGGTTGGCCGCCGTCCAGCTACGGACGTCGGCGGCCAGCGCGTGACGGAGAACGGCGTACTGTCTTGTTTGAACATCCTCGATCCCGTACACCTCGTAGGGGACCGGGGCTCGCCGGCGCACCCACCAGGGCTGGGCGAGAAACATGCGACCGGTGTTGCTCCCTACCGGGAGGCCCCCGGCTGTCGTCGTCGTGACGGCAGGTGACACGATGGACAAGGCCGAGCCGCTGGCGAGCTTCTCGTCGTCGCGGAGGAGCCCGAGCACCCACAGCCGCTGGGCCGCCGCGACGCTCTCGGCCCAGGGGCCGGTAACGGGCAGGCGCTTCGGCGCCCCCGAGGTGCCGGAGGTCTGCACCATCTGGGTGACTCGGTGGCGAGTGAGCACCCTGGGTTCGTTGCCTTCCACCCGGTCGAGCCAGGGCTTCAGCGCCGCGTGGGGGCGCAGGGGGACGGCGGTCCGGTACTGTTCGAGGGTCATCCCGGGGGCGAGCCCGTGCGCCCGCCCGAAGTCGCTGCCCTCGGCTCCGGCGAGGAGGACGGCGAGGCGAGCCCGCTGCGCCGCCTCGGGCGCCCCGAACCCCGCCTCGAAACGCTCGACGAGCCCGCGGTTCAACCAGCGCATCACCGCGTAGGGGGGATGGCCGCCGGGGGGGAAAATCACGGGGCCGCCCGTATCGCGAGACCGTCGATTCGCCGTGGCGCCATCCGCCTCCCGCCGTTAGTTTTCGCGACCTTTTGGGTTTGGGATGAAGACGGGCGACTCCGTCCGAGATGGGCAAGGAAATGCCTACCAGGTCGGCAACCTCCTGGGCTCCGGCCTGTGGGGAAAGAGCTTCCTTGTCCGCCGCGAGTCGAACGACCAGCTTTTCGTCCTGAAGGTGCCCCTGGCCCCGGGCGACCTCCGCGCCGACGCCCCCGCGCCCGAGAGCTTCTTCGCCGCGGCCCGCGAGTGCCTGATGGAGCAAGCGCGGCTCTACGAGCAGGGCCAGGTGCCGTGCCTACCCAAGCTCGAGGCGCGGTTCACCACGCCCGATGGGCAACCGGCCTTGTTGTTGCCACGCATGGCCGACAGCCTCGAGCGCCGCCTGCGCGAGGGGATGCCTGTGAGCGCCGTGGTCGACGTGCTCGTCGCCGTGGCCCGGCAAGTTCGCCAGCTGGCGCAGAATCCTGCGGTGGGCTCCGGCGTGCACGGCAACCTCCGGCCGAGCAACATCCTGTTCAACGAGCGGGGCGATGTCGTGCTCTCCGACGTGGCCACGTCGGCTGTCCGACGCAACATCGCCGCGTTGGCGCAGGCCGCCGTCGCGCTCGGACCTCTGGGCGGAGCACCCGTTGCAGACTCTCCCGCGGCGCACTTCCCGCCAGAGATCGCGGCCGGCCATGAAAACAACTGGGCCCCCGTGGTCGACACCTGGGCGCTGGCCGCAATCCTGTGGCGTGGCGTGATGGCGGGCGAGGCCGAGTTCCCGCGCCGCGGGCTCGACAAACACCTCGTCGGCGCGCTGAAGGACAAGGCCATCGACCGCATGAAGGCGGAAGACAGCAATCCGCGCTTCCACGGGCGCCTCTCGGAGCGCGTGGGGGTGTTGTTGTCTCGCTCGCTATCGCTCGAGACCAGCCCGTCGCCGCCCTACCGCTTCGCCCGCCTCGACGAGTTCGCGCAGCGACTCGACGAGATCGCTGCCTTGATCCGCCCGCAAGTCACGCAGGTGGGCAAGGTGATGCACGACCGTCCCGCAAGCAAGCCCTGGTTTGACACCGACGAGGTGGTCGCATTCTCCTGCACGGTGGGCGCCAGCGTCGGCGTGGAGGGCAACGAGGAGATCGGCGTCGGCATCGCAGTCTTCGACGCGGGCACCGACGAGCGCCTGAAGAACCTGGAACTGGGCTACACCAGCGACAAACACCCCACCGGTCGTTACCGCTTCGCGTTCAAGGTTGGCGGCCAGGCCGGGGCCAGCTTGGTCCCGGGTCGCTACCGGGTGCGGGTGGCCTTCGCCATCCGCGACAGCGGCCAGCCCCCGGCAACCGCTGAAACCGAGATCGAGGTGCGCGCTGCGCCCGGCTGGGTCCCGCCCCCGGAGCCGCCGCGCGAGGCGGCGCTGGCCTTCACGCGCGAAACGACGGGCCTCACGACACCACGCACAACGACCGGATTCTCCGATCCGTCGCCAACCCCCGTCGCGACCCCGACCCCGATCACCCCAACGGTCGCGACGCCGACGTCAGCCTCCGTGGCGCCCCCGGCGCCGAGCGCGCAGCCCGTCGTCGCGCCGGCGCCGCCTCCTCGATCCTCCGCGCCGCGTCCCCAGCCGCTCGGTCCGGTGGGCGCGCCGCCGCTGGCGAGCCGCGCCGCCGCTCTCGACACCATCCCTGGCCTGCTCGGCTCGCGCCCCGGCTCGATGCCGCCGCGCATGGCCGAGCCCTTCCGCGGCGGCAACACTCGTGAGCTCCCGGTCGATCCGGAGCCCACCCCGGCGTTCATCGCGCGGCCCATCTTGCCCGAGGGCAGCGAGGCACCCGCTGCGCTCGCGGCCCAACCCGGCCGCCCGGTAGCCTCGCCGATCGCCTCGCCGGGCACCTCGCCTCTGCCCGCACCGGTGGCCCCGCCCTACGCCGCCACTGTGGCGAGCCCTGACGATCCTCCAGCCAAGCTGCCCAAGAACTGGTCGATGGAGCCCATCCCCAGGGGCAACCCGTCCGGCGACGACCGCCCCTCCACCCCCGGCGTCGACGCGCCGGGCCACGACCGGAGCGACGACCTCGACGACGACCTCGACGCCGAACCGGGCCCCATCGACCGCCTCCTCGCCTCGGTGAAAGGCGATCCCTACGTGCTGATCATGTCGGGAATCGGCGTCACCTTCGCCATCCTGCTCGTTGCCTACCTCGCCCTGCGGAGCTGAAATGTCCATCGTCTTCGTGAACAGCCCGGTGGCCGCCGTGGCCGCCGACATCCTGGTGCTTGTCGTCCCGCAGGGCAAGCTCGCGCTCGCCCTCGCCGACATCGACGGTCCCAGTCAATTCGCAGGCACGCTCGCCGCCGCCTGCGCCGATGAGAACTTCGACGGGCGTGTGAACGGGAGCTTCCTCGTGCCGTCCCTCGGCCGCGTGGCTGCGAAGCGGCTCCTGCTGGTCGGCTGCGGCGCCGGCACCGCGAACGATCTCCGCGCGGCCTCGGGCGTGGCGGGCTTCCAGTCCCGCAACAAGAGCGCCAAGTCGGTGGCCCTCTTCTTCCCCTGCTCGCCGCTTGCCGGGCGCGAGATCTCGCTGTGCATCGAGGCCTTCTCCGAGGGCAACTACCGGTTCGACAAGTACAAACCCGAGGCCCAGCGCAAGGCCGCTTGTCGCACGCTCAGCCTCGTCGGGGTCGCGGAGGACGCCGCAGCGGTGAGCCACGCCGAGGCGCTGGTGGCGGGGCAAACGCTAGCCCGGGACCTCGTGAACGAGCCGGCCGCCGAGGTGTACCCCGAGAGCATCGCCAAGGTGGCGGAGGGCCTCGCGGGTGAGCGCATCAGCGTGAAGGTGTGGGACGAGACCAAGATTCGCGACGCGGGCATGGGCGGCATCTCGGGCGTGGGCCAGGGCTCCGACCGTCCCCCGAGGTTCGTGCACATGAGCTACACCCCGGTCGGCCCGGCCACGCGACACATCGCGCTGGTAGGCAAGGGCGTCACCTTCGACTCGGGCGGCCTCTCCCTCAAGCCGAGCGACGGCATGATGACGATGCGTTGTGACATGGCCGGCGCGGCGGCGGTGATCGGCACGATGAAGGCGGTGTCGATGCTCAACCCGAGTGTCAAGATCGATGCCATCTTCGGCGCCGTGGAGAACATGCCGAGCGGAAAGAGCTACAAACTCGGGGACATCCTCAAGATGTACAGCGGCAAACGCGTGGAAATCCACAACACCGACGCCGAGGGACGCCTCGTCCTCGCCGATTGCCTAGCCTACGCGAGCCAACTCAACCCCGACGTGGTGGTCGATCTCGCCACCCTGACCGGCGCCGCAGTGGTGGCGCTCGGCGAGTGGTACACCGCGCTCTACAGCCGGGAAGACAGCCTCAGCGCCGAGCTCCTCGCGGCGGCGGGCGAGAGCGGCGAGGCCGCCTGGCGCATGCCCCTCCCCGACCTCTACCGCGACAAGATCAAGGCGGAGTGGGGCGAGACGAAGAACACCGGCGGGCGCAACGGCGGCAGCATCACCGCCGCGCTCTTCCTCAGCGATTTCGTCACCACCAAGAAGTGGGCGCACCTCGACATCGCGGGCCCGGCCTTCCTCGACAGCACGCTCATGCACTACTGCCCCGGCGGCACCGGCACCATGGTTCGCTCGCTCTGCCGCTGGATCGGCCCCTAGACCAGCAGGAAGCTACGAATCCAAGGGATCGCCTCGACCGGCTCCACCGGCCGGGGCGAGTGATCGGTCTCGACGAAAACCACCTTCGCGGCGGGGTGCCGCTCGTGGAAGAGGTTCACGTTGGCGGGTTCGTTGTCGAAGTACGACACAACCTCGCCGCGTGCGGCGATGGCCTCGAGCGCGCTCTCCTTGAACGCGGTGTCGTCCATCTCGAAAGTGGGCTTGGTGATGAGCACCGCCGACACGTCGTCGTAGGGGAAGCCGAAGCGACGCAGCGCCTCCTCGGTGCCCGCCCGCATCTTGATGTCGCGACCGGTCAGGTAAATGACAATCGCGCCGGCATCGGCGCAGGCTCGGCAGAAGCTCACCGCGCCCGGCATCGCGTGGTCGTAGAGCACGTACTCGGTGGTGAAGAAGTGGCTCGCCCACCACTGCCGCACCTCGGGCTCGTGAGCAGCGATGAATGCCTCGGCCAGACCCGCGTTTCGCATCGAGTTGGCGAGGGACCAGTCCTTGAAGTGCTCCACCTCCACTCGGTAGAGCGCGTCGAAACCGCGTCGCGACGCGAGCTCCCGGAAGATGTGGACCTGACGGGGACGCGTGTCGAAAACGCAGCCGTCGAGGTCGAATCCCACCACGGGCGTGCCACCGCGCGCCACGCAGGCGCGGATGGTGGCGAGCACGTCGGCTAGCACCGCCGACGACTCGGGGGTGGCCGACATGGGTGAGTACCCGCGCGCACGTCGCAAGCCGCTCAAGGCGCCACCTCCTCGAGCACCGCGCGCAGCGTGTCGGCGGCCTCGGAGTTGAGCGCTTCTAACCTCGATAGTGCGGCCCGCATGAGCGCAACGCCCTCCGGCACGTTGCCACCGGCGACCAGCACCTGGCCGAGCATGCCCTGGCTCACCGCCGCCTCGTGGGGCAGGCCGAGCACCTCCTGGATCTCGTTGGCGGTGCGGAAGGACTCGGCCGCCTCGCCGAGCTCGCCGAGCCCCGCCTGGCGGGTGGCGAGCATGAAGTAGGCGCCAGCAACCGCCTCGCGGTCGCCCACGCGCCCTGCCGCGTCGACCAGCTCGCGCGCCGCTGCCGTGGCCTCGGCGGGCTGCTGGAAGTGGTCGGCGGTCTCTGCCAATGTCTGCAGCATCGCGATCTCACCGAGGACATTGCCGGTTTCCCGCAAGGTCCGCACCGCGTAGCGCAGGTGGCTGAGGGCCTCCTGTCCCTCGCCGAGCGCCATCTCCACACCCGCGAGTTCACGCAGGACGTTGGCCTTGCCCTCGTGGTCCTTCAAGAGCTCGCGCCCCACGAGCGCCTCCTCGAGCGCCCGCCGGGCGGCCGGGTGTTCGCCCGCCGCCGCGTGCACCACGCCGCACTGGTGCAGCGCGTCGATCTCCGCCACGCGGTTCTTGGCGGCGCGACCCATCTGCAGCCCCTGGCGCGCCTGGTCGAGCGCCCGGTCGGCGTTGCCGCGGACCAGCCAGATGTTGCTGTAAATCAGGTGCAGCGCCGAGCGTGCGCGGGCCATGGTCCCGGGGTCGAGCAGGTAGAGGGCCTCGTTCACCGCCACCTCGGCGCCGCCGTCGTCGCCGCTCTGCAGGAGGATCTGCGCTAGCTGGTGGAGCGCGTGGGCGTGCCCCTCCTTGTCGGTACCGCGCGCGGCGGCCTGGGCCTGGGCCTCGGCGGAGCGCCGGGCCTCGTCGATCCGCCCCATCCGCAAGCAGAGCTCCATGCGCTCCTGCCAGAGCGAGGAGAGCCCCTCGGTGTCGCCCGTGCTCTCCCTCAGCGGGATCGCGGCATCAACGTGGGCGAGCGAGTCGTCGGGACGACCCGCTGCCAGCGAGGTGATCGCCAGCACCTGGTGCGCGGCGGCGGTGCCGGTGCGGTCGCCCGCCGTGCCGAACGCGTCGAGGGCAACGCTCCCGCGCGCGTGGGCGGTGTCCATGTCGCCGGATTGAAGGGCGCGGAGCGCATCGTGCAGCGCGCGCGCGCCAGGGCCAGCGTCGGGGGTGGGCATCACCGTCTCCAGGAAGCGGCGAGCGTTAACCTCCCGGCCCCATGCCCCCTCACCTCAATACCGCCCGCCTAGAGCGGGAGCTGGCCCAGCTCACCGTTCCGCGCGACACCGGTCGCGTGGTGAGAGTGGTCCAGCGGTTGCCGGGCGAACGCCGCGCCTGTCCCGAGGTGGTACACCTCGACGTTGAAGGCGGCACGCTGGGCGACCGCTGGGCGCTGGGCAGCCTGCCCAAGTTCGCCGCCCAGGTGACCGCCATGCGCGCCGACGTGGCGCGGCTCTTGCGGCAGGACGAGGACTACGAGATCCTGGGCGACAACCTCTTCATCGAACTCGATACCAGTCGCGACAACCTCCCGGCAGGCACCCGCCTGCGGGTGGGCAGCGCGCGCGTCGAGGTCACGAACAAGCCCCACCGGGGCTGTTCGAAGTTCGAGGTGCGCGTGGGTCGCGACGCGTGGGCGCTCACGATGCGCGCGGACTGGGAGCCGAGACAGCTCCGAGGGGTACACCTTCGCGTGGTGCAGAGCGGCGACGTGCGGGTGGGCGACAGTATTGTTGTCGAGTCGCGACCGTGAAGCGCAAGGGACTGGAGGCACTGCTCGGCGAGCTTGGCTTCCTCGACGACCCCGAGTGCAGCGACACCGCCGCGCGCTTCGCGGAGGTCCTCCGCGAGTACGCGCCCAAGGGAGCGCCGCCAAAGCTCGACACCTTCGTGGCGCCCGGTCGCGACCGTGTCATGTTTCGGGATCTGCCGTTCCACAGCCTCTGCGCGCACCATCTCCTCCCGTTCCACGGCACCGCCGACGTGGCCTACCTTCCTGGAGCCTGGGGACGGATCGCCGGCCTTGGCGGCGTGGCCCGCGCGCTCAAACACCTGTCGCGGCAGCCTCAACTGCAGGAGCGCCTTGGCGCGCAGCTCGCCGACTACCTGCACGCCGAGCTGGGCGGCCCGGTGGCGGTGCGCTTGCGCGCCCGGCAGATGTGCATGGAGATGCGCGGCGCCGAGAGCGCAGGCACGATCGAGACGCTCGCCCTGCGCGGCGACGCGAGCGAGGGGCTGTTCGGTTGATGGTGGCGCGGGGGCTCGGCTGGTCGCCCGGTGGGAGCCCGGTGATCGCGGCCTTCGACCTCGACCTCCCCCGTGGCCAGCTCAGCGCCATCGTCGGCCGCTCTGGCTGCGGCAAGTCTTCACTCTTGCGCTTGCTGGCCGGCGTGAGGGTGCCCGACCAGGGCGTGGTGAGCGGCGTCCCGTCGCGACGGGGGTTCGTCTTCCAGGACCCGGCGCTCCTACCGTGGCGGAGCCTCCGAGAGAACGTGGCGCTTCCGGGACAGCTCGGGCTCGATACCGAGTCCATCCACGGGGTCATCGCCCGGGTCGGCCTCGCCGAGCACGCCGAGAAGCTGCCCGGGGAACTCTCGGGCGGGCAGCGCATGCGGGCGTCGCTCGCGCGCGCACTAGTGTCGCGACCGGATGTGCTCTTCCTCGACGAACCCTTCGCGGCGCTCGACGGTGTCACCCGGCGGGATCTCGCGGCGATCATCGCGTCGCTCTTGCCCGAGGTGACGGTGGTGATGGTCACCCACGATCTCGCCGACGCGGCCCGGCTCGCCGATCGTGTGGTCGTGGTCGATGGTCCACCGCTGCGCGTGGTGCTGGATCTGCCGCTGCCCGCCCCGCGCCCCCGGGGGCCGGCGGCGGTGGCCGAGGTGGTGGCGCGCGTCGAGGCGGTCGCGTCGTGAGATACACAATGCTCGCGCTCCTTGGCGGGCTCGGTACCTGGTGGGGACTCGCGGTCTGGGTCGGCCCACTCCTCCTCCCCTCCCCGCCCGAGGTGCTCGCCGCCAGCGTGCAGCAGTCCGGGCGCCTCGTCGAGGCTGCCACGTATACATCGCTCGCGACACTCTTGGCGCTTTGCATGGCAACTCTGCTCGGTGTCGCGACGGCGGTTCTCTCCTGGTGGAGCCCCGCGGCGGGTCGTGCGCTCTTGCCCTACACGGTCCTGGTGCAGGTGGTGCCCATCGTCGCCATCGCGCCATTGCTCGTCGTGTGGCTCGGCTACGGCACCGGCGTGGCGACCGTCACCGGGGCTATCGCCGCTTTCTTCCCAGTGTACTCCGCCTGCGCCACGGGCCTGCGCGCGCCGTCGCAAGACCTCGTCGACCTCTTCGCGCTGTACCGCGCCTCGCGATCAGCGGAGCTCTGGCGCCTGCGCCTGCCGGCCGCGCTGCCCGTGCTGCTCTCCGGCCTACGCACGGCGGCCGGGCTCGCCGTCATCGGCGCCATCGTCGGCGAGTTCGTTGGGAGCAACGGCTTCCCGGTATCGCTCGGCTACCTCGTGGTGTACGCCGCGCGCTCGGCGAACCTCGGGCTCTGCTTCGCGGCCATCTTCGCGGCGGCGGCGCTGGCGCTCATCCTGCACGCACTGATTGGCGTGGCCGAGAGGCACGCGGTGGGCCGCTGGTACGGGCGTTAGGCGCTGCTCATGTACCGGGTGGTCGACTTCACGCGGGTGCTGGCGGGGCCATGGGCCACGCAGGTGCTCGGCGATCAGGGCTTCGACGTGGTGAAAATTGAGGCGCTCGACGGCGACGAGACGCGGCGTTTCCTGCCGCTAGTCAACGGACAGAGCGTGTACTTCGCGTGCACCAATCGTAACAAGCGCAGCATTGCCCTCGACCTGAAGCACCCCGAGGGACGAGCCCTCGCCGCACAACTTGTCGCGACGGCAGATGTGGTAGTCGAGAACTTCCGGCCCGGGGTGATGGAGCGGCTGGGCCTCGGCTACGACGCGGTCGCGACCGACAAGACCGTCTGGGTGACCATCTCCGCGCTCGGTCCCGGCAACGACCTGGCCGGCTACGACCTGGTCTTGCAGAGCGTCGGGGGCATCGCCACCCTCACCGGTCATCCCCCGCGCAAGGCGGGCCCCTCGATCGCCGACCTCGCCAGCGCGATGACCGCGGTCCAAGCCGTGTTGTTCGCCTTGCTCGAGCGCGGTGCCACCGGCCGCGGCAAGCGGGTGGACGTGCGCATGCTCGACGTGCAGCACGCGCTGCTCGCCTACTACGCCTCGGCCTGGCAGAACGCGGGACAGCTCCCCCCGGAGCCGAGCAACGCCCATCCCTCGATTGCCCCGTACAACCTGTACCGTTGTCGCGACGGCTGGCTGGCCATCTGCTGCGCCAACGAGGGGCTGTGGCAGAAGCTGCGCCACGCGCTGCAGCTCGAGTCGCGACCGGAGTGGGCCGACATCCACGCCCGCGTGGCCCATCGCGACGCGCTCGACGCGGCGATCACCGACAAGCTGATGGCCGACAGCGTGGAGCACTGGGCGTCGCGGCTGGGCGCGGCCGGCGTGCCAGTGGGCAGAGCCAATACCGTTCCCGAGAGCCTCGCCATGCCGGAGGCACGGCAATTCCAGCTCGGCGGCTGGACCTTCCCGGTGCCGCCGTTGCCCATGGTCGCGCACAGGCCACCGCCGTCGCTCGGGGAGCACACGGGGGAGATCCTGGGTGAGCTTGGGTTTTCCGTGGAGGAGATCGCGGGGATGGTCGCGAGCGGCGTCGTACACGGTGCCGGTACACGGTGCCGGAGGTTAAGAGTTAAGAGATAACTATTGACGCGTCAATACATTACTCGAAGCAACTGCCGGGCAACGAGGTCTTCGAGCCAAATGGGAACGCCCTGGTGTCCCGTCGTCAGCGACTACGACTCGAATCGCCCGCATCGTAAGTACAGGTCAATCGAGTCGACACGTGGAACCCGGGCTCGACGACGCAGGTGGACCCGACGGCCATCGATCCACGGGCAAAGCTGAACTTTCAGAACCTCCATCCCTGAGTCCGCATCGCGTTGGCGCGGCAAGTGTCGGCCCAGCCGTCTTGCGCTCACGACGATTCCGATTCAGCCAGTGATGGCTTGCGACGTCCGCCGGTGGCGAGGGCGCGCGGCCGATTCCCGCCGCCCGCCTCCACCGCCAGCGACGCCCTGGCACCTGTCGAAGGGCGCGCTGGCGGCACGTCGCTGGACGCTGCCCGACGGCTCGTCGCCGTCGAGACGGACCCGCAATTGACTCGTCAAGAGCCAAGTCTTAACCCTTAACCTCCGGCTCCTTCGGGGCGAAAACGAGCGCTCCCCCGTGACCCCACCCACCCGAAAGCTACGGAATCGAAATCGTATAGTTCTCGTCGAGCATCACGTTGGGCCATGGCCCGCTGTAGGTGCCGTCGTAGCAGGCGTTCTCGAAGTCCGAGCTGACGCAAACTTCCTTGTTGAGATCTTGGCTCTCGCCCGTGCCCCAGTGCAGCGTCGTCGCCTGGATCTTGCCCTCGGTGGCGTTCTGGTCGACCGCGACGAGCCGGAGCACGTCGCCCGCCATCGCCTCGAAGGTGATGGGCGCCAGGTTGTCTTGGGTGTCATTGTCGTCGTTGAACAACGTGGCGCCGTTGAGCTCGATGAGCAGGTCGTCGTCGACGCCAAAGTAGTCGTAGATGGTGTTGCCGCCGGAGATCGTGTACTGCACCGGTTCCTCGTGGTCCCACACGGTCACGGTCACGTGGTCTTCCCCGGCACAGCCTTCGCTGTCGAAGCAGCGCAGCTCGAGGTCGATGGTGCCGACGGGCAGCTTCGACGCGGTGGCCACGTCGCCCTCGCCGAAGACGGTGGCGTCGGACACCTTGTCGTTGTCGGCGAACCACGCGCAGACGAGGTTGGTGGGGTCCTCGTCGGCGTCGTACACCACGCCGGTCATGGTGATGTTGCGATCATCCATGAGGTACTCGCCCACGTCGGGCTCGGTGATCTCCACGACGGGGCACTCGTTCTCCGTCGGGTCGTCCACCGTGTTGCCCTTGAGCGACACCGCCGCCGTGGGCTCTTCCGGATCGTTCGAGGTGAACCAGAGCTCGCCGGACCACTCGTTGGCGTCGGGCGGGGTGAAGGTGACGGAAACGGTGAAAGCCATGCCATTGCGCAAGGAGTAGGGCGTCGTCCAGTCCTCGGGCATCTCGGCGTCGTAGGCCTCGTCCTCGTTGCCGGCGTAGACCGCGTTGGTGATGCGTAGACTGCCTGAGCAACCCGCGCGCACCTGGAACTCCTTCGTGACACTCTCGCCCGGCGTGACGGCGCCGAAGTAGAGCAACTCAGGATCGATGTCGATGCAGGGCTTGGTGCCGGTGCCGCCCACTGTCACCGGGAAACGTTCCTTGCCAGGCTGATTGTTCAGCAGCGTGAGCGTGCCCCAGTCCTGCTCTTCGATGTCCGGGGTGTGCCGGATCACGAGATCACCGGTCTCGCCCGACGAGAGTTCGGTCGGGAAAGAAACCACCTCGAGGTCGGGCGAAGAGCCCGTTTCCCACTCGGCCGACGTGATCTTGAGCGTGCCGAGCCCGTCGTTGCGCACCGTGGCGGTGACCTCGGTGTACTCCTTGAGCACGGTCTCGCCGATGTCGATCGTGGAAGGTTCCACGACGATCTCGGGCTGGGCGACGTTCAGCTCGTTGTCGGGGTTGCAGCCGAGCAGGAGGAGGAGGGGGGCGAGGGTGCGCACGGTGGCCGCGGTATATACGAGGCTCGCGTGCAGGAGCAAGCCCCAATCACCCTTTCCGCCCTTCGCGCCGAGCTCTGGACACGCGTACAGACTGATGCGAACGAGCTGGCGCTGGCCGCACAAGCGCTCTTCGGACGGGTGCCCGAGGCCGAGGACTGGCCGGAGTTGCTCGACTTCGTGGCCTGCGAGTGGGTGGCTGCCAACGGGCGCGTCGCGCACGAGGGACTCGATCTCCCGGGCTGGATCGACGGGGTGCGGACCGCCCTGTGGACCGTCGACGGCTGGGAAGGACAGCTGGTCCTCCTCCGCGATTGCGCCACCGACGAGGAGATCGCAGTACGGGCGCCAGGCGCCGAGGGCGACCTCCCGCGGCGTACCGTGCTGCGCGCCCGCGTGGTGCCCTGGCAGGGCGAGACTGTCTTCTTCGGCGAGCCCGGGCTTTTCGGCCAGCACGGGGTGATCGGCCGGATGCAGCTGCTCTCTGCCTGGCGTGACTCCCCGGAGCCCACCACCTTCGCACGCCAGCGCGAGCTCCGCCGCGCCTTCGCGCTCCAGCGCGACCAGCAGTCCGCCTTCGTGGCCCACTTCGGCGGCGACTTCGTGCGGGCCCCGGACCTAGGACCCCGACTCGGCAACTTCCTGCACCACTACCTCTTCGAGCGCCCAAGCACCCGCTTCGGGGGCCTCACGCCTGCCGTCGCCGCTCGATCCCGAATCGGTCGCGACCCAAACCGCGTGGAGCTGCGGCTCGTCGATGAGCTGGCCCAGTCGCCCGACGCGGCCGCCCTGTTCGACGACATGGATGGCTTCGCGGTCTTGCTCCACGCGTCCACTCGCGACGACGCACGCTCTCAGCTCACGACGATGCGCGACGCATCGACACGCGCCTCCCCGTCTTGCCTCCCCTGCTTCGAGGAGGAGGACGCTACGGAACCAGCGTTCCGAACTCCCTAGGCTTGCGGCAATGCGCGGGCCGTTGTATTGACCCGTCATGGCGAAGAGCAACGCCAGCGTTTCAGACACGACCGACCGCCTGGTGGTGCGCAGCACGGTGACCGTGCGCTCTCAGAGCGGCATGGGCGCTGGCTCGCTCCTGTGGATCCAGGGCGCGCGCGTGCTCGTCGAGGTGGACCACGAGCTGTTCGAGGGCAGCCAGATCGACGTGAAGGTTGACCTCTCACCGGTGCCGGGCACCGCGCTGCTCACCGCGCGCGTGGCGCGGAGCGCCCCGGCCGCCACGCGAGAAATGGCCCGTTACTTGCTCGAGCTCATCGAGGTGGCCAAGGACGATCGCCAGCGCTGGGGCACGTGGCTCGCCGCCAAGGTGTCTGGCGGCACGCTGAGCAACCTCAGCGACGTCAAGGAGCGAGGAGCGGGCCTCGATGGCGGATATGTCCAACAGGCGGAACGGGAACGCCGGGCGGCGGTCGAGCGGCTGAGCCGCGGCACCGGTTCAGTCAGCGGCGGCTCGGGCCCGCGCAGCACCCCCTCGGGCAGCCCGCCCACCCCGAGCGTGGCTTCGGGCGGGGGCACGGCACCGCGCTCAGGCTCCGACAGCTGGACCAACAGCGACATCCGCGAGGTGGGGTCGGGACGCGCCGCGATGCGGGAGGCGTTGAAAGCCGCCATCAAGCGCACCTTCGACGACACCCCCGTCCCCGAGTTCGAGGGCCTGCGCACCACGCCCACGGGCACCACCTTCAGCCACCGCGTCACCATCCCACCCTCGCAAAAACCGCTGATGGAGGGGATGCGACCCGCCCGTCGCGACAGCCTGCCTCCGGAGCCGATGCCCGCGCGCGCGGTGCCCAACGCCACCCTCCCGCCCATCCGCACGCCCGTCCTGCAGACGGCCAAGCCGGTGGCCACGCGCCTGCAACCCGCCACGCCCACCGACGCGCAGCTCGACGATCGTCGCTGGACCCTCTCCGAGTTCCGCGGCAACAGCTACCTCGACGTGGTGTGGCACAGCGACGACGCATTCGCCTTCGACGCCTTCGGCCAGGTGCTCGCCTGCGCGCTCACGCTCTACACGCGTGAAAAGCCGCTTCCCAGCCGACCGCCGATCTTCATGGTGCTGCGTCACGCCACGATGGTGGTGCAGTGCGAGGCGGCGGTGCTCGAGCACGCCACCGACCGCGCAACCTACCGGCTCCAACTCAACGCCGGGCAGATCGCGGAGATCCGGCGCTGCGCCAAGCCGGGCTCGGTGGCCAACGGCGCGACCGACCCGCGACGCCGTCGTTAGACACGGGGCCGTTAGGGCACGACAAAACTTCGTAGCAGGCGGCGAAGATCGGGCTGCGGGCCGACATGGTTGACGCCCGACTGCGGGGCGCCACTGGCCATGATCGCCGCGCGCAGCTCGACGGGGGACAGCGGGGTGCCCCGAGTGGCGATGGCCACGCTTTGCACCACGGCGCAGGCGGCCGCCACCTGGGCGCTCGCGCCGCTTGTGCCACCAAAAACGGCGGTATATGCCTGCCGTTCGTCGCCGCCAGGGAAGTAGAGGTCGGTGTAGGGCGAACCCCCAGCGCTCACGATGTCGGTGTTCCATGCCTGCACGTGCACGCCCTCGCCATAGTCGCTCCCGGCCCACGCGCGAGGCTCGCCGTAGGTGGGCGGAAAGCCGCCACCCACGAGGATGGCGCCGATGTCGATCGCGAAGACGCCAGCGTAGGTTGGGTCGTCGAGGTCCACACCCCCGTTCGCGGCGGGCACCACCACGACGATGCCCGCAAGGGTGGCCTCGCTGATGGCCGCTCGCGCGCCCTCGTCCCAAGTGACGGGGAGGAACTCCTCACCCGGGCCGTACACCTGTTGCTCCACCAGGATCACGTCGCCCGCCGACAAGACCGACGACGCCTCGTAGATCGCGCGCGCCAGGTCGTACTCGAGCACGCCGTCGACCTCGAAGTCGGGGTGCACCACGAGCGCAGTGGCCCCTGCGGCCCCGCCGGTGACGCCGTAGTCATTGGCCAGCCCCGAGGTGATGCCCAGCACCCCGCTCCCGTGGAAGGCGTAGACGGCCTCGGGCTCCCCCGCCAGGGCTTCGCCCACCGCGAGGTCTTCGTGGGTTTCGAGCCAGTCGTACTCGATGTCGACCAAGGTGACATTGGCCCCGTCGGCGCCGGGGTAGTCCAGGGCCTCGTCGAAGCCCAGCCCATCCGGGAAGTTCCACCACCATAGTTGCTCGAAGAGGGGCGTCTCGGGGGCGATGTCGCCCGGCGGCGGCGCGGGACGCAGCGCCAGCGCCGCAGACTCCACCTGTCCCCCGGCCAGTAGGCGTCGCCCCAGTTCGCCGTCGCCATCGAGCACCCAATGTCGCGACAGAGAACCGGTCGCACCCGGAAACCGCGGTCTCGCCCCGGGAGGGGGCGAGTCGGCCACGACGTGCAGCCGGTCTGCCTCGCGGTCGACCCCCGCGACCAGCGCCGCCTCCTCCGCGGGATCGAGGGTCACGTCTTGGCCCACCAGCGCCCGGCGGCGAAGAGGTAGCGGTGGGGCGGCTCCACGCGGTCCAAGGACGGGTGCTCCGGGTCGCCCGGGAGCAAGACGTAGAGGGTGCCCTCGTCGTCTTGCATGAAACGCGGGCAGATCGGCGGCGTGTGTCGCGACGCGCACATGATGTCATCCACACTTGCGTACCGCTCGAGCTCCATCAGCGTGCGCACCGTGGGAGGCGACAGCGGCAGGTCCCCACGCGCCGACCGGGCCAGGGCGTCACCGGGCGAGAACCATGCACCGTCCACGGCCTCCTGCTGGTCGACGGCCGGCTCTTGCCCCTCCGGCAGTCGCGACACGAAGAACCAGGTGTCGTAGCGCCGCGGCTCCACCTCGGGGGTGATCCAGTGCGCCCACGGTCGCATCGCGTGGAGCGCGAGGACACCGTCACGACGCAGGTCGATGGCGGCTTCCTCGCAAAGCTCGCGTGCCGCCGCCGTCCAGAAGGCCACGTCGACCTCGCCGGGATCGCCCTCGACGCGGGCCTGACGGTCGGCGTCGTCTACCCGTCCACCAGGAAACACCCACGCGGAGGCCATGAAACCCACGCTGCGGCTGCGTTCCATCAGCCACGCCTCCGGGCCGCGGTCGCCCTGGCGGAGGAGGATGACGGTGGCCGCCGGACGGGTGGGCGCCACGACGGCCGGAGCGGGAAAGGGGAAGGTGGGCATGCGGCGGCGCAGCCTAGCTTACCCTCGCCTTGCCTCGCGAGTCTGCGGCGTGGCCAGCGGCGTCGCCGACGGCTATACTTTGACACGTCAAGAGGTACGCTCATGTTCCTCCTCCTCTCCATCACCCGGGCCTTCGCCTGGCCTGCCGACGATGCCACGTGGGCAACGCTCACCATTGGCGGCGCCGAATTCGAGGACGTCTACGACGACCACGATCGGCTCGGCGTGGGCGTGCCCGACGGCGTCGACTGCGTCGGCGACATCGCGGTGTACGCCGCCCCGGCGCTCTACTGGTGGACCAACGGCGACGATGTCTTCCTGCGCGTGCGCGTAGACGACTCGCCCTGGATCACCAAGGACGAGGAGCTGCACCCGGCCTCCTGGAACTTCCTCTTCGAGACCGACGGCGATCCGACCACCTACGAGTACCTGGCGGCCGTGACCGGCCCCACCACCACGGTGCAGCTCTGGCACAACGGCGCGGGGCTTGCCGGGGCCGACGCGCCCCCCACCGACTACCTCGACAGCTGGCTCAACACCGTCCCCGAGGAGTACGCGCGCAGCAACCGCGCGACCTCCGCGATTCACACGCTCGATGACTGGTTCGTCGACGTGCGCGTGCCGGTGGAGGCCCTGTCCACGGCCGAGTTCATCGGCGACACCTTCCGCGTGGCCTTCGTGAGCGGCTACGGCGGCGCCGCCGGCGGCAACATCGACCTGTGCGGCGTCGACGACAGCGTGGCCCTCGGCGACCTGGAGAGCGCCTGGAGCGACGAGATCGGCATCGACCAGGACGACGACGGCCTGACCGACCTCGACGAGGAGAACCGCGGCACCGATCCGACCGACGCCGACAGCGACGACGACGGCCTCGCCGACGGCGAGGAGGTCGACACGTATGGCACCGAGCCGCTCGACTGCGACACCGACGACGACGGGCTCGGCGACGGCCTCGAGGCGGGGCGCACCGAGGCGGGCGACGACACCGACCTCTCCGCGGGGTGTTTCGAGGTGGACAGCGACCCCGAGAGCACCACCGACCCCGCCGTGGCCGACACCGACACCGGCGGTCTCGCCGATGGCGCCGAGGATCGCGATGGCGACGGCGCCCAGGACGACTGGGAGACGGATCCGAACGACCCGACCGACGACGTCGATGCCGACGGCGACGGCATCGCCGACGCCATCGAGGACGAGTGCGAGGGCACGGGCGACAGCACCGACCACGACGGCGACGGCGTGCCCGACGCCGAGGAGGGCCTCGACGACAGCGACGGCGACGGCATCCCCGACTTCTGCGAGGAGGACGACGACGCCGACGGCATCCCCACCGTGGACGAGGGCACCGACGACAGCGACGACGACGGCATCCCCGACAACGAAGACACCGATAGCGACAACGACGGCAACCCCGACTCGCCCGACGACCAGGGCGACAGCGACTGCGATGGCATCGCCGACTACCAGGACACCGACGACCAGGATGGTGACTGCGCCGACGCCGATGGCGACGGCGTGACCAACGCCGACGAGCGCGCCTGCGGTTCCGACCCGGAGAACCCCGACACCGACGGGGACGGCCTCTCCGACTACGAAGATTCTTGCGACGACGACGAGGACTGCGACCAGCTCCCCGACCGTCTCGACGACGAGACTGATCCCGATGGCTGCGACAGCGCGGGCCCGGGCGACACCGCCGACACCGGCAACGACTGCGTGGGCGACGCAATCCTCTGCGGTGGCCACTACACCGGCGGCTCCTGCAACCAGGGCGGCGCCGCGGCCGGGGTGCTCGCGGTGGGCCTCGCGGCGCTGGGGCTACGGCGCCGTCGTCATGCGCCTGCGGCTCTGGTCCTCCTCGCCCTGCCCGTGGCCGCTCGTGCCGAGGAGCCCTCCATCAACGCCCAACGTTTTACCCCCGCCTTCGACAGCCAGAGCTTCCTCGGCGTGAACGACAGCGAGATCGGCCCCGGCGGCGCCGGTGGCGGCATCGTCTTCAACTACGCCGACAACCCGGTGGAGTACCGCTACGACGACAGCGACGTTGCGCTCGCCGTCGTCGACTACGCGGCCAGCTTCGACCTCGGCGTGACCTACGCCTGGAAGCCCCTCGCCTTCGCGGTGGACATCCCGCTGCACGTGGTGGACGGCGAGAGCTTCGATGGCCAGTTCACGCTGGGCGACGTGCGCATCGGCGCGCGCGGCGAGCTCTTGTCGCGACGCAAAACCGGCCTCGGACTCGGCCTCTACGGCGGCGTGCGCCTGCCCACGGGCAACGAGTCGGCCTGGGTGGGCGCGGCCTCGCCCGAGGGCGAAGGTGGCCTCGCGCTGGCGGTGGGCAAGAACTGGGTGGCCAGCGCCAACGTGGGCGTTCGCGGCGCCTCCGCCGTGGAGCTGCTCCCCGACCTCGAGTGGGGCACGCGCCTTACCTGGGGCGCCGGCCTCTCCGTGCCCATCGTTGACCGGCTCAGCGCCGTGGCCGAGGTCGACGGCGAGAGTTCACTCGCCACGCTCGATGCCATCGGCGCCAGCCCCGCGGAGTGGCGCCTCGGCGGCCGCTACGGCTTCGGTCGGAATCTCGTGGCGAGCGCCGCCTTCGGCACCGGCATGACCGAGGGCGTGGGCGCGCCCGCCTGGCGCGTGATCGCCGGCCTCGGCTGGGTGCCGGCCGCCCCGCCGGTGACCGCCGCCCCGGTGGCGCCGCCGGCCCCGCCGCCGCAGCAGAACGTGGTGGACGTGGCCCCCCAGGGCGGCACGATCATCGTGTCGGTGCAAAACGGCGCCGGACAGCCGGTCGCCGCGCTGGTCACTCTCCTCGGCGAGGGTCGCAAGTTCACCACCGGTCCCGACGGCATCGGCACGGAGAAGGTGCCCGCGGGCACGGTGGAGCTCTCGGCGTGGGCCGAGGGTTACCGCCCGACGCGGGCCACGGTGGTGGTGGAGAAGGGCCAGAAGTCGCAGGTCTCGCTCACGCTCGAGCCTTCGCGCGTGGTGGTGCTCGCCGACCGGGTGGACATCCGCGACAAGATCTTCTTCGAGTTCGACAGCGCGGTGATCACCGCCGACAGCTTCCGCATCCTCGACGACCTCGCCGCCACGCTCGACAACCACGTGGAGATCGAGCTGCTCGAGGTGCAGGGCCACACCGACGACCAGGGCGCCGAGGACTACAACCTCAAGCTCTCCCAGAGCCGCGCCGAGGCCGTCCGCGACTACCTGGTGAAGTCAGGCATCACGGGCGACCGGCTAGTCGCCCGGGGCTACGGCGAGTCCCAGCCCCTCCAGCCGGGCACCTCCGAGGAAGCCCGCGAGGTGAACCGCCGCGTGGCCTTCAAGATCCTGAAGGGGACTCGCTACCCCGAGGCCCCGCCGGCCGAGCGGGAGCAAAAGGGGCCGAGGAAGCGGCCCTAGGCATAGACTGCGGCGATGGACTCGGCGCCGCCGCGCTCACGCTTCCTGCTGCCGATTGCGCTCCTTGCCTGGTGCTGCCGTGCCGTGGCGCCCGATGAGCGGCTCGATGAGCCCTGCCAAGAAGCACGGTGCAGCGAGACGGGCGAGGCGGACACCGGCGGGGTGGACGACTGCGTGCCGACCGTCGAGGTGCCCTACGACGGCGTCGACCAGGACTGCGACGGCCAAGACCTCAGGGACGTGGACGGCGACGGCTTCGAATCGACGAGCGCCGAGGGCGACGACTGCGACGACACCGATGCCAGCATCAACCCCGCAGCAAGCGAGATCTGCAACGAGCGGGACGACGACTGCGACGGGCTGGTCGACGGCGAAGACGAGCCCGTTGACGGCGCATCGACGTGGTACGCCGACGCCGACGGCGACAGTTTCGGCAACGCCGAAGCGGCGGTCTCGACCTGCAGCGAGCCCGCTGGCCACGTGGCCGACGCCACCGATTGCGACGACACCGACCCGAGCGTCCACCACTGCCGCTGCCTGATCGCCGCCCGCAGCCCCGACCGCTGGGCACTCGATGTCGCTCGCGACGCGGACGTGTGGCTGGAGGCGGACTTCGATGCGGCGACCGTACACGAGGACTCCTTCCTCGTGTACGGCGATGTTTCCGGCTTTCTACGAGGCACGGTGACGGTGGCCTCGGGCGCGGCCACGTTCGCCGCCGACGTCTCGGCGCACCCCGGCGAACGGCTGACGGCGGTGCTCACCGACGCGGTCCACTGCGCGAACGGCGACCCAGCCGGGCCCCTGGTCTGGACCTGGACCGCCGCAGTGGACGGCGGGAGCGGCGTGCTGGAGAGCGCCGGCGAGATCGCCACCGGGCTCGACTACAGCTACGGCATCACGGCCCACGACTTCGACGGGGACGGGGACCTCGAGGTGGCCACGGCCGACGCGCAGGGCAACACCGTGAGCATCTTCGACGGACCGCCGGAGGCGCTCGCGCTCGTGCAGTCGATCACCATCGAGAACTACCCGAACTACCTCCAGGGCGCGGACGTCGATCGGGATGGCGACATCGACCTGGTGGTCTCGGCGCTGTGGGAGTTGCAGGTCCTCCTCAACGACGGCACGGGTTCGTTCGCCGATCCGCTCGTCTTCGCGGCGGCCGGGCACATCTTCTTCACCGGCGTGCGGGCCGCAGAACTGGATGGGGATGGAGACCTCGATGTCCTCCTGAGCGGGAGCGAGGGAGGGGATTCCCTGGTGGTCATGCTCAACGACGGGCTCGGGGGCTTCGCCGTTGCCGACGAGGTACCGTACAGCTCGATTTTTGGGAACCCGTACCCCTTCGATGTGGGTGACATCGACAATGACGACGACCTCGACGTGTTGTTGCCCCTCGAGTACGAGGCCCGGGTGAGCGTGGTGCTCAACGACGGCGCCGCGGACTTTGCGGAAGTTGCCAGCGTCACGGTGAGGAATCAGCCGAAAACCGTCGTGATGAACGACCTCGACGGCGACGGAGACGCCGACGCCGCCGTGCCCACGCTTTCCGGCGACGTCTACACGCTCGAAGGCGATGGGGCCGGCGGCTTCACAACGTCGTCTTTGCCGCTGACGTACGTGCACGGCGCCTGCGGGGGCGATCTCGACGCCGACGGGGACATCGACGTGGCCGTGCCCACGTTCTACCAGTTCACCGTGCAGAGCCTCCTCAACGACGGGTCCGGCGCCTTTCACGTCGAGCAGACCTTCACCACCTCGCGTCCCGGGACCTCGGTCTTCTGCGCCGACCTCGACGGCAACGGTGCCGTCGACGTGCTGCTCGCGAGCGGTCTGACGGGCGACAGCTCAGTCACCGCGTACCTCAACACCCCCTGAGGCCAGGCCCCGTAGCGCTGCCCCGCCCGTCGCGCGTTCAAGGCCCCGGCCAGGCCCAAGAGCAGCGGGGATATTCCTCGTGATTGTCCGCCCAGTCCCAGTCGGGGTGGCGGGTGACGTCCCTGGCGCGCCCCATCGCGGAGCGCAGCGCAGCCGATGGGGACGCCAGGGGCGGCAGGACCCGCTGCCGGAGGCAAAGTCACGGTTCCGGGCGGACAGATCGCCTGAGAAACAGGGGACTCCCGCGTCGCGACCGAGGGGCTGGCCGGGGCCGTCCCGAGGCTAGAACCGCCCCGAGTCGAGAAACCCGACCACCCGGTCGAGCACCCTCGGCGCCATGATCGTCATGGTGTGCTGCACGTTCATCACGAGGAAGTCCTTCGCCCCGTCGTGTCGCGACTCGTCAACCCGCACGGTGCCGTCGTTGTCGTCGCCCAGCATCGGGTTGAGCCCCCGCGCGGTGCCGGTACCCCCGGTGAGGATGCCCACCTCGCCAGGTGGCAGAGGCCAGGGCTCGGGCACACCCGGGAGGATCTGTCCGAAGGGATCCCAGCCAAAGTGATGCACCGGCAGGGCGCGCCGGGCGTAGGCGGCGGCCACGGCGCCGCGATTGGGCGGGGAGACGAGCACGGCACGGGTGAGCGCCGGCAGATCGTGCTGCGCCCAGGCCACGCGGGCGAGCACGCCGCCGTAGGAGTGGGTGACGAGGTCGATCCGCGTGCCAGGGTGTCGCGATGCGAGGGCACGGACGGCGGTGGCGGCGAGGGCGGCGTTGTCTTCGATGGCGCGGAGGTGGTAGCCGAAGGTGGGCAGCGACACGTCGGCGTAGCCAGCGGCGCGCAGGCGTCGCGACACCCACCACATGGCCGCCCCGGTGCGGAGGAAGCCGTGGAAGCAGACGGCAACACGCTTCTCCGTCATCCCCCGACCCGAGCCACCACGCGCGCCATCTCGCGCTCGAACTCCACCACGGCCAACGCCTCGTCGATCGTCACGCAGGCCACGCGCACCGGGCCCTCGCCCGAGACGAAGGCCAGGGCCTCCACGTCGTCGGCGTCGTCGCCGGTCAACAGGGGGAAGGGCTTGCCCAGATTGCCATCTCTAGGCAAGAACGCCGCCATCGCCATGGAGAGGTCGCGGTCGGCCACGGCCTCGCGCGTCCAGGCGACCCACCATCCGCCGTCGATGGCGCGCAGGTCGAGACAGCCCACGTGGTGACCCGTCTCCACGCGCATGGGCTCCTTGTCGAGACCGAGTCGCATCAGCCGGAACCCCTTCTCCTCGGGCTTCACCCACGCGATGCCCACCTCCTCGGTGCTCACCGGCCCAGCGGCGAAACGGCGCCCGGGAAAGTCAGTCGGCGCGGTCACGGCGCGACCAATCCCGTCGGGCTCGATCACCATGATGGTGCCCCCCTTGCTGTGCACCACGGGGTTCGCCCGATCGCAGAAGCCGCGAATGGTGCTGGCGGGGGCGCGCAGGCGCTCGGCCAGGCCCGTGGACGCCCACCGGTGGACCGACAGCAAGCCGCGGCCAATGCCGTAGATGAAGAAGCCATCGCCGTCGGGGACGAAGTTGGGAAGGACGGCGGGCGTGTAGCCGAGGCGCGTCGTCTTCGGCGGACCCATCGCGCCCTCGGCGTTCGCCTCGAACACCACGAGATCCGTCCCGCCGGGCTTCTCCACCAGGAACACCACGAAGAAACCAGTGGACGAGGGTAAGAGCGCCCGGGCGCGCACCAGCGTGGCATCGACCGCGACCTGGTGGGCGGTGCCGTCCTCGTCGCGCACGCCCGGCTTCGCGCCCAGGCTGCGGATCGCGAGGCGGAAAACCTCGTCTTCCTCGCCCTCGGCGTTGGGCCAGAGCACCGCGAGGTAGCCCAGGGCTTGCGCCACGGCGGGATCGTCCACGTGAATATCGACGGTCTCCGCCACGGCGGTCGGCGGGCGGATGCCGCCGTGAAGGTGGTCGGAGAGCTTCTCGTCGAGGACGGTGTCGGTGAGGTCGGCGCCGTCAAAAACCGTCGTGTGGTCGAACACGGCGCCGGTGAGGTCGGCGGCCGAGAGATCGGCGCCCTCGAGCTTGGTGCCGATGAGCCGCGCGGCGCGCAGCGTGGCCCCCCCGAGGCGAGCGGCGCCCAGCTCGGCGTCCTCGAGGTTGGCGGCGTCGAGGTTGGCGGCGCTCAGGTCGGTCTCGCGCATCAACGCGCCGAGCAAGTCGGCCTCCCGGAGATCGGCCCCGTTGAGCTTGGCCTCGCCGAGGTCGGCGTGATCGAGGTGAGCGCCGCGCAGGGTGGCCTCCCGCATCTTTGCGCCGTGCAGGCGAGCGCGGGTGAGCGTGGCGCCACCGAGGTCGGCCTCGCCGAGGTCGGCGCCACCCAGCTCGGCCTCCGTGAGGTCGGCGCCGCCGAGGTAAGCCTCGCGCAACTTCGCCTTGATGGCCACGGCGCGGCTGAGCTTGGCGCCGGTGAAATCCGCGCCAACAAGAGTCGCTTTGCTCAGGTTGGCGCCGCTGAGGTCGGTGCCAGAGAAGTCAGCCTTCTCGAGGTTGGCCCCCGAGAGGTCGACCCCGGCGAGCGAGAGGTTCGCGAGGTCGGCGGCGAACAGGTCGAGAGTGACGCGCTGGCCGCGCTTCGCGTTGAATTCCGCGACGTTTTGTTCCATCAGCAGGTCGAGCAGGGACAAGCAGCCTCCAACGAGTTGCGCGGCGGCGGCTGCGGTGACACCCTTGCGCGGTGTCGATTCCCGCCGGCTCGCCGTCGTGTGAACGCCCCCGGGCGGGCCGTCGTCTAATGGGCCGCGCACCCCGGAGCCACCCGTGAACGCGGGCCCGACACCTGAGAACCCGAGCATCGGCCCATGGCTGCCTCGCCACCTCGTCGAACGGCGTTCGGCGCTGCCTGATCCCGGCGCCGAGGAGATCTTCACCGGCACCCTGCTTCGCCTCGATATTCGCGATTTTTCGGGGCGCCCCGACAAGGTGCTCGGCGACTCCCACGCTCGCAAACGGGAGCGCGCCGCCGCAGAAGACCTCGCCGAGGTCGTGGAAGACGCCTTCCGACCCATCTTCTACGCGGTCGACCGCCACGGCGGCAGCATCGCGAGCCTCGAGGGTGACGCCGTGCTCGCGCTCTTCCGTGGCCCCGGGCACCCGCTGCGTGCCCGGTCGGCGATGGACGATGTGCTCGCCGTCCGCCCCACCCTGCACGCCGCTGTCGCGACTGGAGAGATACACGCGCTCCAGCTCGCGGGCGGCGAGCAGCGCCACGAGCTGATCCACGGCCCCGCGCTGCTCGCACTGGAGCAACTAGAGGAAGACAGCGCGGTGGTGGCCATCGGCAACGCCGACGACGGCCCGGCCTCCACGGGCTTCTGCACGCCCCCCGACGACGTGCTCCTTCGCTTCGTGCCCCCTCCCCTCCGCGGGCTAGCGCCCCCGGCGCCGGTGCACCGACGGGTGGTGGCGTGTTTTGTCGCGGCGCCCGTCGCCGACGCGCCCGCGCTCTACCGCGCGCTGGCGGAAGAATCGGAGACGCACGGCAACCTGCTCTTGAAGGTGCGCGCCGAGGGCGAGAACGTCGTGTGCCTCGTGCTCACCGGCGCCCCTGCGGCCCAGGAAGACGATTCGCTCCGCGCGCTCCAGCAGGCGGTCTCCGTACGCGACCGACTCGTGGACACCGAGAACGTGAAGCCCCGTCTCGCGCTGGTGGACGGGACCGTGCTCGCGATGGTGCTCGGCGACGGCTCGCGCCTCGCCTGGGACGTGGTGGGCGACGCGGTGAACGTGGCCTATCGCCTGCTCGGCGAGGCCCGGCCCGGGGAGGTGCTCGCCGCCTCCAACCTCGTCGACGCGGTTCGGGAGGCCGTGGCGGGGCCCTCCCAGGCGGTGACGGTGCGCGGCAAGGCCCGGCCCATCGCGGTGCGCCGGGTGACGGGCATGAGCATCGTGCGGCGAGAAACGCCGGACCACATCTACCCGCGTCGCAAGGAACTGGCGCAGTTCGACGCCATGATCGACGGGAACCGGCCACTGGCACTCGTGGCCGCAGCGGGCATGGGCAAACGTTACCTCTGGCAGGAGTGGTCGGCCCGCAACCCGAACTGGCGGGTCTTGCGGGCCACATGTCGCGACCACGGCGCGATTCGTCCCATGCAGCCCTTCGTGGGCCTGGTGCGTCGCCTCGGCGGCGACGCCCCCACGCGGGCGGCGCTGGTGGCAGCGCTCTCGTCACTCCCCGGCATGGACGACCGGGCAACCGCCGTGCTCGACGCCTTCGTCAACACCGGCGCTCCGCAGATCGGGGCGGTCAACGCTGCCCTGCGGCAACTGATCGGCGGGCTCGCCGTCAACGGCAACTGCCTGCTCGTCGTGGAGGACATCCAGTGGGCCGACGCCGACGTGCTTCAACTCGTGTCGCGACTGGTTGCCGACACGCCGAGGGCGCCACTCCGCGTGGCGCTCACCGCCCGCCCGAGAACCAACCTCCCCGCCGGCGTCGCGGTCGTCGAGCTGCTCCCCATCCCCGTCGAGGCGGCTCGCGGTCTGGTGCAGCAGCTCGCAGCCGACACCGTGCTGAGTCCCGTAGTGGTGGACCGCATCGTTCGCCGCGCCGCGGGATCCCCGCGGGAGATCGTCGCCCTCGTCGACGCGGCCAGGCGAGGCGACGACGACCTCCCCGAGTCGCTCGAGACCTGGTACGCCGCGCGAATCGACGCCCTCGACCCCCCGGCGCGCGAGGTGCTGGAGCGGGCGGCCATCCTCGGTCGCACCGTGGACCGGGGGCTCTTGCGACGCCTGGCCGCCGACGTGCCCCGCGCCGAAGACGGGCTCCGCACCCTCTTCGACGCGCGCTTGCTGGTATCGGACGACAACGGCTCCCGCATCGCCTTCGACCGCGAGGCCACGCGCGAGATCGCCTACATGCGGATGACCTCGGCGCGCCGTCGCCAGTTGCACACGCGCGTGGGGCGGGTACTGCAGGCGCGCTCGAGCGCGGGCAGTCCCGTGGCGCCCGAGGTGCTCGCCTGGCACCTCGCGCGAAGTGACGCGCCGGCCGAGGCACTGGGTCCACTGGTGGAAGCGTCGCGACGTGCACTCGCGCACGGTCGTCCTCGCCTCGCCCTCTCCCACGCAGAACAAGCCGCGAGAATCGCCCGTAGTCACCGCCCCGAGGCCCTGCCCGAGGTGCAGCGCTCACTCGGCGACGCGATGCTGGCGCTCGGGCGGGGTGACCTTGCGCTCGAGGCCTTCAAGAGCATCGGCGACCCCGCGCTCACCGTGGAGGTGGCAGCCGCGCTCGCTGCCGCCGGTTTCGCCCGCGACGCGCTGCGCGCGGTGAACGACATGCCCGGGGCGATGGCCGCCGCTGTGCGCGCGCGCGCCCTCTCGCAACTGGGCGACCCACTCGCCAAACAAGCGCATGCCTCGGCCCTCGCGGCAGCGGGCACGCTGGAGGAGAAGGCCCGCGCCTTGCGCTTCTACGGGGCCGATCTCTCTCGCGACGATCACTTCCCCGAGGCAATCGAGGTGCTCGAGGAGGCGGTGCGGGCGGCGCAACGTGCCGGCGATCCCCTCGGCCGGGCCGACGCGATGGACTTGCTCGGGGGCGTGCTCGGCTTGCACGGCCAACTCGACCGCGCGCTCACCTCACACCGCTCGGCACTGGTGATCCGAGAGGTCCTCGGGCAACCCGACGGCATCGCCGCCACCTTGCGCCGACTGGGACGCGCCGAGTCACGCCGCGGCGAGGGCGGGCGGGCGCTGGGTCACCTGGTGGCGGCGCGCGCGCTGCTGCGCGACGCGGGGCTCGAGTCGCGACTCGCGCGCATCGAGGTCGAGCTGGCCGAGGTGCGGTGGCGACGCGGCGAGCCCGATCACGCGCGCAAACACCTCGACGCGGCCCACGACCTCAACGGGCGGGCACTGGCCCGGCACGCGCTGCTCACCGCGCTCGTGGCGCCGGGCGACCAGGTGCTCGCGCTGGCCCGCAAGGCCGAGGCCGCGTGCGAGCGCGACCGCTGGCGCTCGGGGCACCTGCTCGCCAACGCCCTGGTGGCCTTCGTCGAGCAAGACGTC
Organism: Pseudomonadota bacterium; assembly: GCA_005778355.1. Taxonomy (GTDB): domain Bacteria; phylum Myxococcota_A; class UBA796; order UBA796; family SXON01; genus SXON01. The sequence goes on from SXON01000119.1 coordinate 47,860, forward strand.
GCGATCATCGGCGCGGCCTTGGCCGACCTCGAGCAGATCGGGCACGCCGAGTTCGTGAAACTCTCCCGGGGCTGGCACGAGGCGTTGACCGGGACCGAGGTGACCGAGGAGATCGACCTCGGGACGATCTGACTACTCGTCGACCCAGCCCCCGTTCCAGGGCGGGTCGCTGTCGAACGGCGGCCGCACGGACCGCTCGGAGACAAGCTCGATGCGGATGGGCTCGCCGAGGTTGTCGAATCCTGTGTCACTCACAACGCGCCCGGCGACCACACCCAGCGCCGAGGCGAGCCGATCAGCCCGCACCAGCCCCGAGAGCCCCTCGGCGGTCTCCCGCAGCCACAGCGCCGCGGCACCGGTCGCTTCAACCGTCACCCGGAACTCGGTGCCGTGTAGTGTGATGTGTCGCGACAGGCGACCGGGCTGAAGCGGCACGCGCTCGGCGCCGCCCACGGCCGGCTTGCCCGCCACGCGGGTGCTCACCTCGCCGTAGGCGCACGGCGCGCAGGCCGGGTCAAGCAGCATGTCGCCCCCTTCCGCCGCGAGCGCGAGCACCAGATGATCGTAGCCGGTCAGCGTCATGGGGTCGGCGTCGTGACCACTGAGCAGCCAGGTGGCCACGACCTGCTGCTGCTGCAGTAATCGCAACAAAACCAGTGCTCGCTCCACGCCCGAGCCCCATTCGCCCCTCCAGGCCCGGTTGAGCGGGCGCGGACGCAGCGGGTCGCTCCCCGGGTAGTCGGCGAGCAGCATCCGCCCGCGCACCAGCGCCCAGATCTTCTCGATGCGTTCGTCGATGTCGCCCACCCGCTTGAAGTCGGCGGGCAACGCGGGCTCGGGGAAGGACGCAGCCCGGAAACGCCAGTCGATACCCGCCACGTAGGTGGACACGTCGGGGATCACCCCCTGCCCGCCCGCCGCAGACACGCGCCAGCGGGCCAGCCCGCCCTCGGGCGCGTCGAAACGCAGCGCGGTCAGGGTGCGGGTGATCGTCACGCCCTCGCTCGCTGTGCCCACGAGGTTGGCGCCGGGGATCTCGAGGGTGAAGCTGCCAGGCGACAGGAGGCGACTCCCCTGTGCCGGGGCGCCACCCCAACGGCGCGTGGTGCGGCCGTCGGGGCCCAGCGTGGCGACCGTCTCCACCGTTTCCCCGAGCTTCGGGTCGGCAAAGCTCCACGCGGGGTGGCGCTCATCGAGGCTCGTCGTCCATGTGACGTGTGTTTCCGCGGGCAGCGGGCGGGGGGCGGGCTCACCCAGGCTGACGATCAGCGCGTTGCCGGGCACGTCGACTTCGATGTCGGCCACGCTGCCCGGTCGCATCGCCGGCAAGGCCACGACGTGATCGCCGTCGATCACGAACATGTCTTTCTTCGCGACACGTCGCCCGTCGAGCTGGGCCCGGAGCGCTGGCTGGCCGTCGACTCGCAGGTAAACCGCGCGGCAAGACAAGGGCTCGCTGACGGCTTCGAGGTGCAAGTGCGTGCCGGTGTCGGTGGGTGTCTGCACGAGGCGGCACGCCGCGCTGGCGACATGCACGGCGAGGAGCAGGGCGACGGTCATCGACGGACGTCCGTCGAAAAGTGACGGACGTCCGTCACCGGAAACGAGCGGAACGTAGTTTCAACCGTTGGCACGAGAGTTGCGCAGGGGCCGGGACGCCACATCGGCAGGAGCTATCCCATGTCTCGTTTTCGCGACGATCGTCTCTCCACGCCCTTCGGGGCCCATCTCTGGCTCGACATCTACTGGCCTGCGCTGTTCTACGACCCCGGATCCTGCGCCGATACCGGCCTCGCGCGACTGGACGAGTGGTTGCCCCGCAACCGTCGGAGTGATGGCCTTGCCATCGCCGCGCGGGCCTGGACGCGCCTGGGGCACCCGGCCGAGGCCCTGGCCTGCTTCGAGGAGGCCATGGAGCTTGGTGGCGACGAGGCCGAGGCGCTCGCCTGCTTCGTGCTCCCTGGCGGGATCGACCGCTGCGCCCGGCGGGCGGAGAGAGCACGGGGCCCCGGCGTGGCCGCCGACGCCTGGCTCGACGCGACCGCCCTCCACCTCGAAGACGGCGATCTCGCCGCAGCGAGTGACAAGCTGACTCGTGCTCTGGTCACCTGCCCCGGCCACGCCGAGGCGGAGCACTTCGCCCGCCTGCTCGCCGAACCCGACGTGCTCGAAGCCTGGCGACGTCACGAGAAGGCACGGCCGGCGAGACGGCCCCGCAAGACCCTCGCCGCCCGCGATGTGAACAGTCTCCGCCCCTGCCGTCGTAATGGGTGGGTGGCCGAGCAACGGCTTCGACGCCGTTGTTACCTGGTCGAGGACGATATGGCTCTGCTGCCGGGCACAGGCCTCGACCGCCTCCGGCAGGCCGGCTGGTACGACTACTTCCTCGGCACCGATGGCGACTTCGCCCGGCTGCTCCCGGCGCATCCTCTCCCGCCCGCCGAGATCGAGCTGCAACGACTCCTCGCCCGAGTGGACGAGGGTCGACCCGTGCTCGACGATGCCACACGTGCCTGGTTCGAGGCGCAGACCAGCGGGGACCGGGAGCGCATCAACGATACCGCCCAGCTCGTGTGCGGGCTCGCCACCGCCGACGAGGCGCTGGTGGAGCTCGGCCTCGAGGCGGCGGCTTGGCTGCTACGTCGAGCGCCCGAGTACGCGCCGCTCTGGCACGCCTACCTGGCCTGGCTGGGTCACCTCGCTGGCCACCCCGAAGCCTGCGATCACGCCCATCGGGTGCTCAAGCTGGCGGTGACCGACACGCTCTCTTGGCGACTGGCGGCGAGCACGCTCGTGGCCGAGGGCCGCCGTGCGGAGGCCGCGGTGTACCTGTCGCGACATCGCGACGATCCTGTCCACGGCCACGCGGCGCGCCAGCTCGAGAGCCTCGTCGGCGAGCTGCCGCCATTTCGCGTGCACGTCTCGCCCCGCTTGCTGCCGCGGTTCTCGGCGCCGGTGGGCCGTCGCGAGACCGGCCCGAGCCTAGTGCTCGCCTAGCGCCTGGACAACGACCTCCGCGCCGAGCCGCTCGCAGAGCTCCGCGTACCAGCGGGCCGCCGCCTCGGCGCGCCCCGGTAGCGCACGCGTGCCCCACACCACCACGACCGCCTCGCGCGTGCTGGTGCTCGTTTTTGTGCGCTGCGCGTCTTTCACCGCGTTGGCGCACGGGCCCTGGGCGTCGGCCAGGCAGAGCAGACCGCCGACGTCGATCGACTGCCCGCTGGCGTTGAAGATGTAGCTGCTTCCCTGCGGAGCCACGACGACCGACAAGGCACCTTCGGCACGATCGCGGTCGATCACGCTGATCGGCAGGCCGCTGTGCAGCGACACCACGTTGCAGGCGTCGACGATCGTGTTGATGGGCGCGAGGGCGCCCTCCGCGGCCGCGCGCACGAGGTATTCGCTGGCTGGCTTGCTCCGACCCGTGGGCTTGAAGCCACCCCATCGCAAGAGGTCGCGCACGGCGGCGCGGATCTCGTCGCTCGACGACATCGGCGCCGGCGCGTCGATCCGGAGAGCTTCGACGAGCCATTCCGGAGAGTCGCCGAACCCACCGGCGAAGCGCGCGAGGAAGGCGTGGGCGTCGAGGAGCGGATGCTCGGGCAGGGCGATCATCGCCGCGACTTATTGTCCGCTACTGGAACGTGACGCCCTTCGAGGGCACGTTCTTCGGCCACCGGGTCGTGACGCAGGCGATGGCGCCCTCGAAGCGGGCACGCTCGAGCTTAGCCGTGGAAAAATCGGCACCGCAGATATGCGCACCATCGAGCACGGCGCCGGTGAGGTCGCTCGCCGCGAACCGGGCGTCGCCGAGGTCGGCCTTTCGGAGGTCGGCGCGGCGCAGCAACGCGCCGGCGAACTCGCCGCCCTTGAGGTTGGCCTCGGACAAATCGGCGGCATCGAGGTTTGCAAGAGCGAAATCGACCTGCGGGGCCTGCAGCCGGTTGGCCTTCACCGCGGCGAGGTTCTGCTCGCGCAGGTCGGACCCCGGTGCCAGCTTGGCGCCCTGGAGTAGCGCGCCTGGGGACGCAACGACGGCCCCAAGCGCACCGGGCGACACGCTGGCCGGCCAGATCGTGCGCTGGTCGGCCACGCAGGAGTCGAGTCGGGCGCCCACCAGGTCGGCCTCGGATAGATCGGCCGCCAGGAGCAGACACTCGCTCAGCTTCGCGCCGGCGAGCTTCGCGCCCACGAGCTTGGCGCCGCGCAGGTCGGCCCCCGCCCACTCGGCGCCGCGCAGATCGGCGCGCGTGAGATCGGCGCCCACGAGCGAGATCACCGAGCCCCGGCTCGCCCCCAGATCGGCGCCGCGCAAGTCGGCCCGCTGCAGGTTCGCGCCGTCGAGAAGTGCCTCGTGCGCGTTGCAGGGCGCGCAGGTGAGCTCCACCATGCGTGCCCGCGAGAAATCCACCCCCGTGAAGTTCGTCCCGTTGACCTTGGCGCCACCCAGATCGGCATCGACCAGGCTGGACTTTTCCAGGTTGGCATCGCGAACGCTCGCGCCCGCGAGGTTGATGCCGTCGAGGTTGGCAGCCATCACCTCAACCTCGTCGAGCGAGGCACCCGCCGACTGCGCCCCGGGACCGAAGGCGCCCGCCGGGATGCGACCCGCCACCCAGCGCGTGTCGTTGGAGAAGAGGGCACCGCGGAACTCGGCGCCGTCCGTCTCGGTCGACACGTCGGCACCGCGGAGGTCGGCGCCGCCGAGCCTCGCGCCTGCGAGCTTCGCGCCCGCGAGGTTGGCGCCTGTCAGTTTGGCGCCCGAGAGATCCGCGCGGCGCAGGTCGGCCCCCGCCAGCTTCGCGCCCTGGAGGTCGGCCTTGGCGAGGTTGCTCCCCGCGAGTTCGGCCCCACTCAGGTCGGCTCCACCCAGCTTCGCGCCCCCGAAGTCCTGCCCGGCCAGCGGGGCGCCCGCGAGGAGGTGGTACTCCAGCGCCAGCTTGGGCTGCTGCCGCCACGTCAAAACCCTCAGGCTGCGGAACTGCTCAGCCCCAAGCCCAATGATCGCGCCCACGCCCACGCCCAGCAGCGACCAGAAAAGGCGGGTGCGCCATCGACGCGTGCGCAACTGGTCGATCGCGCGGCCGGCCTCGGCGAGTTCGACCCCCAGCTTCTGCCTCACGAGCTCTGCCTCGGACGGTCCCTTCTTCTCTTCCTTCGGGGCGGGCGCCGCCGCTGCCGGTGAGATCGACTCGGGCAGCCGAGGCGGGATGTAGTCCTTCGAGAAAGCCTTGGGGTTCAAGGCCCGAAGTTGCTCGTCGGCCCGCTTGGCGTCTTCCGCGGCGCGCGGGATGTAGCGCGCGATGTGGACGTAGCCGTTGCGAAAGCGCGCGGGCACTTCGCTGTCGACGATGCGCAGCGTGACGTCGACCGTCATCCCCCGGTGGAAGTCGACACGCGCCAGGAGGTCGCGACCACCGGGCATGCGCTCGGGCGACCAGAAGAGCACTTCGCGGGCGTCCATCCACCATGCCTCGCCCATATTGAGCCCGTACTCGCCCTGAATGCTCAGCGGCAGCGTGACCTTCATCTTCGGCAGGTCGTTCACGGAGGCGGCGCGGGCGTACGACGAGACACTCATGGCACGCTGCAACTAACCGCGCCGTCGCTCGGCGGTCTCGCCTACAGGCAAAAAACCACAGAAATGGCCGATTTTTCATGCGACGCGGCGTCGCAGCCGCCGCTATTCTTCGAAGCGGTAGCCGGTTCCGTGCACAGTGAGGATGTGTCGCGGGTCGGCGGGGCTGACTTCGATCTTCTTCCGGAGCTTGAGGATCTGGTTGTCGACCGTCCGGGTGGCCATTGTTGGCGAATAACCCCACACGTTCTGCAGTAGCTCCTCACGGGAGACGTCGTGACCCCGGTGGGCAATGAGGTACTGGAGTACGCCCGCCTCGTGGGTGGTCATGCGGTGCTCAACGCCCTCGCGCATCAGGATGCGCCGACGCAAATCCACCTCGTTCCGGCCGAAGCGGTACACCTCAGGGGCGCGCGGGGGCGCCGGGCGCGACCGAAGGCGGGCGCGAACCCTCGCGATCAGCTCGCGCAGCGAGAAGGGCTTCGGCACGTAGTCGTCGGCCCCCATCTCGAGGCCCAGCACCCGGTCGAGCTCAGCCGACTTCGCCGTGAGCAGGATCACGGGGAGCTCGGGATGCTCGCCCTTCACCTTGCGCAAGACGGAGAGGCCGTCCATCCCCGGGAGCATCCAGTCGAGCACCATCACGTCGGGGAGGTCGTCCTCGATGATCTCGAGCGCCTTCTCGCCGGTGTCGCAATGCACCACCGAGAAGCGCTCGTGTTCGAGCGCGCTGACGAGCCCCATGGCGAGGGTCTCGTCGTCTTCAACCACCAGCACACTTGCACCTGTCGATTCCATCGCTGCTCAATGCCTCCGTCGGATCCGCAGGACAAACTTCGCGCCGCCGTTGGTGCCTTCCAGGCACTCCACCTTGCCGCCGTGCAGTTTTGCCGTCTCGGCCACGAAAGAAAGACCTAACCCATGACCACCCGCCTTGCCCCGGCCCGGGCCCTCGACGCGACGGAAGCGATCGAAGATGGACTTTCGATCGCCGACCGGGACACCGAGCCCGTCGTCTTCCACTTCCACGACGATCCAGCGACGATCCGCGTAGACGCGGAGCCAGGCCCGTCCCCCGCGCTCACTTTTGCGGTATTTGAGTGCGTTGTCGAGCAGGTTCGTCACGGCATCGCGCAGCAGCACCGGCATGGCCACCGCCTTCCCCACGGGCTCGGCCTGCACCGTGAGCGTGGCGCCCGCCTCGGAAAAGCGCGAGCTCCAGGCCACGGCGAGGTCTTGCACCAGCGCGTCGATGTCCACCGGCAGCGGGACATCGTCGCTCGGGCGCGTGGCCGCCCGGATGACCTCGTTCACCCGGGTGGTGAGTCGCTCCGCCTCGTCGACGATCCGGCGGGCGAAGGCGGCACGTTGCGCGTCGTCGCGGAAGGCGCCCATCTCGATCGTCTCGGCCATCACGCGAATCCCCGCGAGCGGCGTCTTGAGCTCGTGCGACACTCGGGCGACGAAGTCCCGCTGGCGCTGGAGTAGCAGCTCCTGCTGCCGGTCATTCCGGATGAGGGCGAGCAAGGCTACGAAGCCCACGGCGATCGCAATGGCGAAGGGCAGGATTCGCGCGAAGAAAGCACGGCGGGTCTGGGTCTCGGTGGAGACCGCCGACAGGGTGATACCCGCCCGCAGGTGTCGCAACGCGTGGGGAAAGTCGACCGTGACTGCGAGGTCGTCCGAGGAGCCCGCCACGACGCGGCCATCGGCGTCGCGAATGGACAGGAAGGGGCGGATGCTGGGGCTCGTGCGCTGGAGCAGCCACTTCAAGAGCGCCGCCTGGTCGACCTGAACGGCGCCCACGAGGTCGCCCACGCCCAGCCGCGACACCAGCACCAGCCACGGCGGGTCGGCGTAGGGATCGACGAACACCCGCGGGGCTTCGCCGGGCACGGGCAGGTCGCGGGGATCGAAGGCAACCGTACGGAGTTCGCGCCAGGCCGCCAGGCGTCGCTCGGCGCGCGCCGCCGTCTCGTCGCCATCGCCCCCGATGGTGGGACCGCCGTAGGCGCGCAGGTCCGTCGCGAGCGGGAAATGGTAGAGGTCCGAGACCCGCTCCAGGAGGGGAGCGTCGAGGGCGCCGATCTCCTCGGCCAGCCCGGCGAGCCAGGCCTGGGCAATGTCGCCCCGCCCCAGCGCGTCGATCGCGCGAGCATGTTGAAGTCGCAGGATGACCAGCCGACGCACGTCGGATCCCTGCGCCGCCACCTGGGCGATCGGGCTCGACATGGTGCGGCCCAGCCGTCGGATGAGGCGATCCGCCGCCGCGGCCTGGTCGGCGTTGACGAGGAGCTCGGCGGCCTCCGACACCGCCAGGAGCGTGACCGCCGGGTCGCGACCTGCGCAGTTCGAGTACTCCTGCGCGAGCCGCACGGGGTCGCCCGGCTGCGCGGCGCTTAGCGTCGCCACCCGCTCCAGGCAGGGGTCGGCACGCAAGGCCACCAGATCTTCTTCAACCGCGCTCGCGGGGAAGCTCAGCTCGTCGCGCTCCCAGAGGTAGTAGGCGTCGAAGAAGTCGTCGTCCCGCCGGCGACGGGTTTCCAGCGAGGCCACGTCGTCGGCGGTGGCCAGCTCGGCGTACCAGGGCGCAGTGCGCTCCGCCAGGAGCGTTTCCCACTGGTCGACGAGCTGCGAAAGCCCCTCGCTCAGCGCGCGTCGCTCGCGCGCCTGGTAGGCCGCCTCGAAGGACAGGGCCTCGGAGAGCGCCACGCCGCTCATCACCGCGAGCACCACGATGATCCCGAGGTACACGCCCGGGCGCACATATCGACGGGGTGCAGCGGAGGAGGACATCTACTTCAGGCAGGCCGGGGGACGGCCCGAGAGCGCGTGGCCAAGCTCCGCCCAGGGGTGCGTGCTGTCGCCCAGAGCACTCTCCCCCAGGACCACGGCCGCCTCCGTCGTGCAGCGGCGGGCGGCGTGGCCGAGCGCCACGCACCACGGGGCGCCCGTGGCCTGCAGATTACCGCGGGATGACTTCAACTTCGCGTCGCGACAGTCCACCCCGGCGAAGGTGTACGCCTTCGAGAGCAACGCGCGCCGCTCGCCCGCGTCGGTCGGCAGCACCGCCAGCCTCGCATCCGCGTAGCGCAAGTAGGGCTCGACGCGCTGGCCGATGCCTGCGGCGACCATGCACTCTTCCACCAGCTCGGGGCCGTTCACTGGGGCAAAGGCCACCCAGGACTGCAGTGCTTCATCGCAGACCGCCAACGCACGGTCGACCGTGCCATCCGCCTCGGCGTTGCCGATCTCGGCGTAGCGACCGGCGACCGAGCTCAGGGCGCGCACCGTTTGCCACGCCCCCTCGGCGCGCAGCCAGTGCCAGCTGTCGCCGGGCGGTACCGCCGCCCAGAAGGGGGCCAGCACCGCCACCGCGTGCTGGCAGTCGTCGATCTGTGGCACATCCGGGTCGCGACGTCGGCAGGCGCCGGCGTAGAGGGTGGCCTCCGCGAGCGCCGCCTCAGGCTGGCCCGAGCACAAGCTGTCCTGCACTGCGGCCCGGGCCTCGGCGAAGTCGGTGGGCGACCACTTGCCGCTCATCTGCCATTTCTGCGACCAGACGATCGTGAGCGCTCGAAGCGCGCACGTACGCGGCGTGGCCGCCACCTCGTAGGCCTCCTGCGCGGCTCGTGCGAGCCGCTGGCGCTCGCTTTCACCATTGTGGCGCGGGTCGATCTTGTGGATCTTGAGCTGTTCCACGAGCGTGGCCGCCATGTCGTCGGCCTGGTCGCGACGCACCTGCTGGTAGGCAAACACGCCCGCCGCGATCGCGAGCATCGCGAGGCCGCCGAAGAAGAGCGCGACCTTCCCGAGGCCCAGCACGAAGCTGACGCAGCCGGGGGCGGCCCCGGGGGGCGGGCGCGGCAAGGGGGTGGGCGTCGGGGTCGGCGGTAGGCCCGGCGTGCTGGCGGGCCCGTCGGGCACCCGTTCGGTGTCGTCGCCGACCCGCTCCGTGCGCTCGTCGCGACCCGTGCCGTCGTCGAGGGCGCCGGGTTTACCCTGGGGCAGGGGCTCAGCGGGGACACTGTCCGCCAGCGCGTGCGCTGGGTCGATCGGGCGCTGCAGGTAGTCGACAAGCGACGTGCTCTCTCCCGCGAGGACGTCCAGTAGGCTTGCCGCCGTGGGCCGCGACAGAGGATCCCGTAGGCGACAGGCGGCGAGCGCCACGCGCCACTCCTCGGGCGTCGCGTCGCCGAAAAGCGCGCGAATGCAGCGCGCCGCCGCCCACATGTCGGAGGCGAGCCATGTTTCCCTCCGCTCGATTTGTTCCGGCGCGGCCCACGCGACGGTGCGATCACGATGGGGGACACCATTGTCCCCTCCGCCGACGTGCCGGAGGGTGTCGATGTCGATGAGGGCCAGACCGCCGTCGGGACGTCGCACGAGGTTGGCGAGCTTCAGATCGCCGTAGGCCACGCCCGCGCCATGCAGAAGCACCAGGAGATCGACGAGCGCCAGCGACAGCTCGCGCGCCTCGGCCGGGCTCGGGATGCCGGGCAGCTCGTGCAAGGCCTCGCCTTCGACCCATCGCGTGCTCACGAAGACGTGGCCTTCGCGGGTGATCCCCCCGTCGATCGCCCGGGTCCACCGCGGGGGGGCGCCGGGGTCGCCAAGCACCCGGGCGGCGACAGCGTAGCCCTCGAGCGTCATGCCGATGTCGTCGCCGAGCGCCGTCACCGCACCCTTGCCGTCAACCACCAGCCGTCGCACGAAGCTGCCGTGATGGGCGGGCACCACGCCGGTCGTGATTACCCGGGTAACGCAGCGGATGCCGTCGAGCCGCGTGACCAGCACCCGGCGATAACCCTTCTTCTCCTTGAGGACGCGCTCCTGCTCGTGGCCCGGGACCGTCGTCATTGACTCCCCGCCGGCGGCGTCGGCGGAGGCAGATATCCCTCGCCCTGCAACGCCTTCACCGCGTCGATCACCAGCGGGCCCGCCGCGGAGGCGCCGAAGCCGCCGTGAGGCACCACGGCGGCGATCGCGTAGCGCTGGCCGCCCGCAGCGCAGTCAGCGAGCTCCTCGCCCTCCGCGATGGCCACGAGCCAGGAGTGCGGGGTGGTGGCCTTTCCCGGCTTGATGCCCCACGGCACCTCGGCCTTGGTGCCCGGGGCGTCGGCGGTGCCCGTCTTGGCGTAGAGCCGCACGCCCGGGACCTTGGCGAGACGCGCGGCCGTGCCACGGTCGACCACACCCTTCATGCCCGCGAGGATCGGCGCGGTGCTGGTGCCGGGGGGCAAGAGCGCCACGGCCGGGCAGGTGGCGCCGAGCTCCATGCTCGCGGGACAACGCAGGTAGTTCCCACCGTTCGCGACGGCCGCCACCAGCCGTGCCGCCTGCATGACCGACCAGCTGGCCGCGCCCTGCCCGAAGCCCGTTTGCGCCAGGCGACGGCTCCCCGCCTCGCCGATGCCCGTGTAGGGACCATCCTTCTCCGCGAGTAGCCCGGGGTTGCCAAACTCCACGCCCTCCTCGCGCAGGCGCCGATAGGCGCTCGGGCCGAGCTTGAGCGCAAGCTGGCCGAAGTACACGTTGCTCGAACGCGTGATCGCCTCGACGAGGTCGACGTCGCCGCGCGCCCCGCCGTCGCCGAAGTCGTGGATGGGCTCCGACCAGCCCGGCAGCGTGTAGCTCGTGCGCCCCTCGGTGACGGTGTTGCACGGGAACACGGGCGAGGCTTCCCCGGGACAGTCGCCGTCGAGCTCCGCGCTCACGACCCCCTCGCGAACCGCCACCAGCGCCGACAGCGTCTTGAAAACGCTGCCCGCCTGGTACACGCCGTGCGCGCCGGTCTTGTCGGACCACGGGCCGTAGACCCCCATGAACTTGGTCTCGTCGCTCGCGCGGAGCGGGCGCCAGGCGGTGCCTCCCGGGTCGAAGTCGGGCCATTGGGCCCGCGCCAGCACCTCGCCCGTCTGCGTATCGAGCACCACGATCGCCGCCGCGCCGATCTTGGTCTTGCTCGCGGCTTTCCTCGTGGCCGTCGCGACGAGCGCCTGGAGTTGCCCGTCGATCGACAGCCGCACGCTCCGGCTCTCCACGTCGTTGGCCAGCGTTGTGATCGCTTGCACCCGGCCCTCCACCCCCATGCGGGCGATCGGCAAAAGCGCCGAGTAGTCCGGGTCGGCGAGGCGCACGCGAGCGGGCTCGCCAACACCGCCCCGCTCCCCAAGGCGAGCGGTGGCCCGCGCCGCCTGCTCGGAGTCGGCCAGGACGCCCCCCTCGGTGGCAAACACCACCTGTCGCGACTTTCCGACTACGCCCACCCACGCGTGCTTGCCCTCTGCCATGTTGGGCCAGCCCCGCAGTCGCGTGTCGAGCATCTGCTCCACTTGCCACTTTGCTCGTGCCAAGTTGCTGTCGGCCGTGCCGAGCACGGTGCCGAGCTGGTCGCCCATCGGGTTGACGCGCGCACCCGCGGCCGGCGATGCGGCGAGCACCTCGCCCCCGCGATCGAGGATCGAGCCCCGTCGCACCTTGCGGGCGAGCACGGTGAGGCGCGGGTCGTGCTTGATCACCGGGGTGCCATCGCCGAGCGTAGTGACGAGCCCGCGCAGGGTGGTGTCGTCGCGACCCACCATCGCGTGTACGAAGGTGGAGACCCACAACGCGATCACCAGGCCCACGACCCCCACGCGGAGCGCGTTGACGCCTCCACGCAGTTCGCGCAGCTCCTCGGTGTCGGCGCGAAAGTGGCCGTCGTCGCCAAGCCGCACCAGAAGCGCCACCACGCCTACCAGGGCAACGGAGCCGGTCTTGCCAAAGGACAAGAACGGCACGACCACGCCAGTGAGTGGGAACCAGCCGAGCGTGCCGCCGAGGATCACCGTGGCTTGCGCCGCGATGAGCAATCCGAGGGCGGCGGCCATCATCACGCGTTCAGGCGTGCGGTTGTGCGCGGCGATCCGCAGCCCGTCGAGCACGCAGATACCGAGCAGCACGAGGTAAGCGCCAGCGCCCGACAGGCCGAGCACCTCCACCAGATGCGCGTAGACGAGGTCGGTGTGACCCGCCGGCAAGGCGCCCGCGACGCCCGCGCCGACGCCGCTCCCGAACGGGCCGCCCGCCGCCAGCGCCCATCGCGCGAGCGCGAGCTGGTCGCCGTTGGGGCGGCCGTTGAGCCAGGGATCGCGCCACATGTCGACCCGCAGCGCGAGGCTCGCGGACGGCGCCGCGTCAGGGTGAATTCGGAAGTAGATCAGGATGACGGCAGAGAAGACAACTGCGGCCAGCACCCACGCCGGGCTCCGGGTGACGACGAAAACCAGGCCGAGGAAGACCAGGGCGAGGATCAGCGTGGGACCAAAGTCACGCACGGCGAGCAGCCCGAGCCAGGCCGCTGCCATCATCCCCAGGGCCACCGCGAGGATGCGCAGCCGGGGTACGCGAAACCATCCGAAGAAGACGTCGCGATGCCAACGAAGCTTGAAGGCGCGCGCCCCGAGCGTGGCACCGACCGACAGCACCACGCAGACCTTCACGATCTCGATGGGTTGAAATCCCCAGAGGTTGATCGTCTGTCCCGACGCCCCCGGGGCCGTGCCGAAGAGGCCGAGGGCCAGGAAGAGCAGCACCGCCGCGCCGAGCAGTACCCAGCGCCCCCGGGCGAGCCAGTCGCCCAGGTCGCGGCCCCCCACCTGCGCCGGCACCAGCGAGATCGCGGCCGCCACGGCGCCGGCGTAGAGCACCCCCGAGGCGAAGGCCGGTGCGGGCCAGTTGGCCGAGAGCGGCGACCCGTAGGCCACCTGGACGACGAAGCCGAGGCCGAGGGCTGCGTAGGCGGCCGGGAGCGAGAAGGGCGCGAGCACATGCAGCCCACCCGGCCGGAACCGGGCGATGGCGCGGGCGAGGGCCACCAGCGCACCGCCACCGACGAATTGCCATGCAGCGGAGCGAAAAGCGGCCTCGACGGGCAGCGCGAGGCCGGGGTCGGTGAGCTCCCCGCGCAGCGCCGCGGCGGCGAGGCTGGCATCGAGCGCGGCCGAGGCCAGCCAGGGCACCACCGCCATCGCGACGAGGATCAGCAAGGGCTCGAGGAAGGTGGCGACTCGGATCATGGCGCGGTTCCGGTTCCGGGCGCGGGCTCGGCCTGCCCGGTACGCACCACGGTCCCCTCGCCTTCGACCACGAGCGCCTCGGGCGACGGGATCGAAAGGTGGTCGATCGTCACCCGGGTGCCAGCCGGGGCCACGACGCGGATGCGGCCTCGCTCCACGCGCACGTCGCGCAAGAGGAGCTCGGCACCGGACGCCAAGACCACGGCGAGCTCGCGGTCCAAGTCAACCACCGCTCGCTCGAGGGTCACTGCCGCGAGCGGCTCCACGGTGATGGTCCAGTCGCTCCCGGTGAGCGCCTGGCCCCTCACGGCGAGGGCGCGCTCGGCAGCCACCAAGGTCTGCGTGCCCGGCCGCAACGCAAGGGGGGCCTCCGGGCCGATCGTGGCACTCGCATCAACGCGCGCGGGCACCTCCTGCCCAGCCGCGCCGCTCAACCATGCCCCGAGCTGCGAGACGTGGCCGCCGCCCGCAAGCACCCCGAGGCCCAGGGCGATGAGCAGCACGCCGAGCGCCAGAGAGGTCCACGGCACCCGCATCTTCCGCTCCCGACGCGAGAATGGCGCCACGCGGACCGCCACGACGGTCACGTTGTCGGGCCCCCCCCGGGCGAGCGCCCGGCCCACGAGGCTCGTCGCAACCGCGTCAGCGTCCTTGGCGCCACGGAGCCGCACCAGCTCCTGCAAGAGCTCGTCTTGCGGGACCACGTCGGTGAGACCATCCGAGCAGAGCACGAGAAGGTCGCCCGGCTCGATGGTGGCCTTCCCCGTCTCCACCCACTCACCCTGGGCGTCGCGACGCCCAAGATCCCGGGCGACCTGTCGCTTGGTGTGGGCGGGCCCATCGGCCACGTGGTCGCGAGTGAGCAAACGTACGCCACCCTTGTGCACGAGGTAGGCGCGCGTGTCGCCCACGTGCGCGAGGCGCACGCTCTTGCCGTCGTCGTCGATCCGAACCGCAGTGGCCACCGCGCCCATGCCCTCCTTGGCGCGGTCGGCGTCGGCCTCGTCCAGGATGCGCTGGCGGGCCACCTGCATGGCCTGGGCCAGCACCGTCTCACCAGCGAGGCCGGGCGAGGGGGGCACTTCGGCAATCGCTCGCACCGCGATCGCCGCTGCCACTTCGCCGTGGGCCTCCCCGCCCATGCCATCGACCACTGCGAACAGACCCGCCTCAGGACGGCACACGAAGGCGTCCTCGTTGATCTCGCGGACCTTGCCGGCGTGAGTACGCGCGGCGGCATCGAGGGCCATCAGCGCCCCCAGGCTTGCGACGGGGCGCGGCGAGGCGTGGGGATCATCGGCTGAGCGTCCCGCGCCACTGGTCCTTGGTCAGCGCGAGCTCGACCGGGAGGGCGACGGTGACGGTCTCGCCCTCGGCGAGATCTCGCTCGCCCACCCGCACGGGGTTGGCGTTGGCTTCTCGCCCGATCTCCGCCTCGTTGCCCCGCAGCAGAATGGCCAGTTGGCGACGGCTGATCTTCTTGTTGTCGGTGGTACCCGGCAGGCCGAGCTGGTCGCTCGTCGCCGCACCAGTGTCGCGACCGAGCACGCAACGTCGACCCTCGGGGAGCCCGACGCTGCCGAGCTTGCTCGACAGTCGCGCATAGTCGCGCTCGGTTTCTGGGCGCTCGGCGGGGCTCTCGTTCACGATCCGATCGCCACGCACGGTCACCTCGCCCTTGATCGGCGTGGCGCTCGCGACGTCGTCGAGGCGCTGACCCCAGATCACCGCCGCGCCCGGGGGCACCTCGCGGTTCTCGTCGGGCACCCAGCGCACCGCCACGGTCTTTCGGTGGGTCACGCCGCGGCGGATCAGCTCCTCGTGGAGGACGGGCAAGACCTGCGCTCGAATCTCGGCCTCCATGGGGGCGAGCCCCGCGAGATCGACCTCGGCGAGGAAGAAGGTGTAGTGATTCCAGAGCCAGGGCGCGCCGTTGACGTCGAGCGGACGACAGCGGTCCATCATCGCGACCAGGGCGCTCCGAATGGCGAACGGGTCGAGGATCGACGTGGCAGGAACCGGAGTGAAGATGCCCCGCGCCTTCTCGAGCAAGCCGCTCGGTGACGGGCGAGGCACATTGGCGAAATCCACTTTGAACTTGTTGGGATCGCGGGTGGGCTCGATCACTTGGCCTCCACCGGGACAGGGGTGCTGTTCTCGGGCGGGGCCTCGACGCGGAGCCGGATCGACGCGTCGTTGCCGTCGTGAAACTCGAGGAGGTCGCCCACGTGGAGGGGCACCCGGCCACTCGCGGTGAGTGCCGGGCGGCGCGGTGTGCCGTCGCGCGGGATGACGACCAGGAACTCTCCCTGAGCGCGCGACTCCACCTCGAAGCCGCTGCCCGCTCGTCGCAAGACGGCGGCACCACGGGACAACCAGCCCGCGGTCTCGGCGAGGACGATGTCGTTGGGGAGGCGGTTGTCGCCATGCCAGCGCCCCCGACCCATGCGCCACTCGCGACGGCCGGGGCCCACGGGGAAGCGATCGCCGTGGCGATCGCCCCCGTCGACCACCAGCACCGCCACCACGGGGTCGGGGTCGTCGATCACCTCGAGTCCGTTCTTGTCGCCACGTGCCACGGTCCACCGGCGCACGGGCAAGTCGGCCGGGTCGACCCGCTCGTTCAAGAGTCGTGCGTCGATCTCCCTGTTGGTGGCGGGGTCTCTCACCCAGGCCCGGAGCGTCTCCAGCGAGCCGTCGGCGGCCGTCACCGCGATGAGCACCCCGGGAGGGAGAACCTGGTCGCCCTTTGCGTCGCGACGCGCCATGGCGAGGATCCCTCGGGCCGCGAGCGCGACGAGATCGGCCCGGCCGAGCTCCCCGTCGTTGTCGCGGCCAAGCACGCCCTTGAACTCCTCGAACCAGCGCATGATGCCCCCTAACCCACGCTTTCTACGACAGATGCACCCCAGACAGCCCGTCGGCAAGGGCCCGGTCGCTGATGATCGCCGCGACCTCGGGAAGGTGCGCGTCGAAGAAGTGGCCGCACCCCCGTAGAACCCGCAACTCGGCGGGCGCGTTCCACCCGGCCACCAGGGCCTCGACATCCCCGAAACCGCCAAACTCGTCGCGATCTCCGTGCACGAAAAGCGCCGGTTTGGTGCCGCCGACCAGCGCGTGACCCTCGAGCAACCGAACCGCAAGGCCCACGCCCACGAGGCGGGTGACCGAGGGATGCTGGAGGCCCACGCCGAGGCCGTACCGCGCCCCGAAGGAGAAGCCGGCCAGCAACAGCGGCGCGCCCTCGTGCCGAGCGGCCAGCCAGTCGATGGCGGCGCGGATGTCGTCCTGTTCCCCGTGGCCCTCGTCGTAGCTGCCCTCAGACAGGCCGACGCCCCGGTAGTTGAAGCGAAGCGTCGGGAGACCGAGCTGTGCGAGCCCGCGCGCGATCCAGTAGACCACCTTGTTGTGCATGGTGCCGCCATGGGCCGGATGCGGATGACAGACGACGGCGGCCTGCGGCCCCGCGGTGGGCGGCGGCCCCTCACCCGGGCGGTAAAGCACCTCGAGACGGCCGACCGGCCCGGCGATCCAGCTCTCGACCAACGCGACGGTCCTCAGCGGGCGCTGAGCGTGGCCGCCACGACGCGGTTGCGACCGCCGTGCTTGGCCTCGAACAAGCAGGTGTCGGCGCGTCCGAGCCAGTCCCGGGCGCTCTCGCGCTCCACCGTCGCGCGGCTGCCATCGTCGCGCGCGGCCACGCCCCACTGGGCCACGCCCGCGCTGATCGTCACTTTGAGCCCGGCTGCGGTTCGCGACCAGTCGTGCCCCTGTACGTCGCGACGAATCCGCTCCGCCACCTCGAGGGCGTGGGCCTCGTCGGCATGGTCGAGGAACATCACCAGCTCCTCCCCGCCGTAGCGGACCACCGGGTCGTTGTCGCGGACGCCGAACAAGAGGAGCCTCGCGACGCCGACCAGCACCTCGTCGCCGACGTGATGCCCGAAGCGGTCGTTCACCTGCTTGAAGTGGTCGATGTCGAAGAAGATGCAGGCCACCGGCGAGCGGGTGCGGATGCACTTGTCCATCAGGAGCGGCAGCTCCTCGTCGAGCCAGGTGCGCGTGAGCAAGCCGGTGAGCGGATCGCGGTTCTGCTGCTTCAGGCGCATCACCACGTTGGCGAGGTGCTCGATCTCCTCGAGCGAGAGCATCTCGAGGCGCAGCGACACGCCCCCGATCTCCAGGTGGTCGCCCGGCCGGAGCAGGGAGCGCTCAATCGGCTGACCGTTCACTGAGGTGCCGTTGGTGGAGCCCAGGTCTTGCACGGTGATGCTCATGTCGTCGCCCACGGTCACGCGGGCGTGACGACGGGAGACGAGCGCATCGGTGAGAATCAGGTCGGCGTTGTCGTCGCGACCGACGACGATCTCCTCGGCGTTGTGCAACGCGATGTAGGACAACATGTCGCGACCAGCCACGACGCGAAGCGTCGGTATCTCTACCCGGGTGCGCTGCGACAGGTTCTGCCGTCGCATCTTGCGGGTAACCTCGCCGACGTCGGCCTCGTTGATCGTCGTCGTGTGTCTCGGGGGCACTCGGCCGCCGGGCGCCTGGTCGCGGTAGGCCCCTCGCCCCTCGCTACGCCCGTCGCCCGGTGCGACCGAGCCGGTGGGCTCGGGCGGCTTGGGGGAGCGAGGCGGCGTGTTCGACATGGGAGAGGCGGGTCTTCCTGGAACGGGGTTGGAGATCGGCTACTCGCCCGGCAACTTGATGGCGGACAGCCACGACTCGCGCACGAGGGCGCGCCGCGGATCGGTAGCCGCCCGCAAGGCGAATTTCAACTCGGAATTGGGTGTCGAGGCAAGTCGCACGCCGCGCTCGATGATGTTGCCGTCGCGCGCGAGCAGTACGCGCACGGCGCGGTCGGCACCGAGATCGCGAAGGCGGTCGCCCAGGCCTGCCGGATCGACGCGTTCGCCATCGAGGGCCAGGAGCTCGTCGCCCGGCGCCAGCAACGAGGCGCAGGGGCCATCTTCACGCACAGCCGTCACCGAGCATCCCGACAGCTCGATCCCGAGCCAGCCACCCGGCTTGCCCGGCACGGCCACCAGGTCGATGCCGGCGTGGTCGAGTGTTGCTTCCACCGCCACCTCGTCGGTCCCCCGCACGTGCGCCGCGAACCAACGTTCGAAGTCCCCGTCGGCCCCTGCGATGTCGCGGCAGATCCGCTCCAGCTCCCCAGTCGGGTAACCCACGCCTTGCCGACCCCAGCCTTGCCACAGGCGCCGGAGAACCTCGTCGGTGCCGAATTTTCCGGCAGTGCGGTGGCGCAACTCGAGGTCGAGGCACATGACCACCACGCCCCCCTTAAGGTAGTAGCTCACGGCGCTATTGCCGAGATCTTCGCTGGCCCGGTAGAGCTTGATCCACGCGTCGAAGCTTCCGTCTTCCAGAGACTGGTGACGCCGCCCAGGTGCTTGCCGCAGGCGATGCACACTCTCGGCCAGCCGAGCAAGGTACCGGTCGCGACTGACACAGCCCGAGAGGTAGGCGACGCGCTCCTCGTAGTACACCGTGCCGCCCTCGAGCCACCAGAGGTCGCGCGTGTAGTGCTCATTGGCGTAGTCGAAACGGGGTCCCAGCTCCTCGGGGTGAATGCGCTTGACGTTCCAGGCGTGGAAATGTTCGTGCGCCGCGAGGGTCACGAACTCCTCCCAGCCTTTCGCCTCGGCAAAACCGAGCCTGGGCCGCAAGAGCACCGAGCTGGTCTTGTGCTCCAAACCCCCGTGCCCATTCTTCACGTGAATCGTGATGAACTGGTATCGAACATAAGGAAACTGCTCACCAAATAGGTGTGCGGCGGTGGTGCACACCCGTTGGAGGTCCTTCGCCATACGCCCGAGGTCGGCGTTGTGACCGGGCTCAACGTAGTGCTCGTGGGGCACGCCCAGCGCCTCGAAGTGTGACGTCTCCCAGCGACCCACGGCCACGGGGCTGTCCATCAGCGTGTCGAGGTCGGGCGCCGTCCACCGCGCAACGCGGTCCTCGCTCGACTCGCCGAGCGGGCACACCGCCGTGTGACCCTCGGGCACCTCCACCTCGAGCGATGCCGCCCCTTGGCCCGGCGCATACACCAGCAGATTGCTCGGCAGGAAGAAGGCGAGTGACTCGTCGAGGAAGGCGGTGCGCACCGTCTTGTCGCGCCCGTACACGTCGTACTCGAGCGTCGCCGGGCCCCGCACGCGCCAGCGATTTCGACTCTCGCGACGCACCGGCACCGGGGTTCCACCCTGGTGCGCGTGGATATCGCGGGCAAAGCGCGCGAACTCGCGCATGAGGTAGGACCCGGGTGCCCAGGAGGGAAAAACCACCTCCTCGACGCCCGCGGGGAGTTCCACGCTCACGTGGAACCGGTGACCGCCGCGATCGGCGAGCGTGATGCGGTAACGAACGTTGTCCATCGAAACCGCGGCTATCCAGGTCGTCGCGTTGCGACCGATGCACCCGTGATGGTGCCCAAGAACGGCTTCCGTCCCCGGGACCGCGTGGAGCGGCTCGCCGTGGGCAGGGCGATGCTTGGCCGCGACGCCTTCCCCGCCGACGAGGACGGTCTTGCTGCTGCGTGCCTCGACGTGCGTGAACCGGGACCGCGGCGCGTGGGCCCGCGGGTCACCGTGCTCATCTGCACCTACAACCGCTTGAAACTGCTGCCGGAAGCCGTGGCCAGCGCGCGCGCGCAGGATTGGCCAGTGGAAATCGTCGTGGTTGACGACGGATCCACCGATGGCACGGCGGAGTGGTTGGGCCAGCAGGGTGACCTTCGCGTGATCCGCCAGGTGACCAACCAGGGCAAGCCAGCGGCACTCGAGGCGGGGATGGCAGCCGCCACCGGCGAGGCCGTGCTGGTGCTGGACGACGACGATCTCTGTTTCCCCGGCACCGTCCGCGTGCTCGCCGACGCGCTCTTCGAGCGTCCCGACGCCGTGGCCGCCTGGGGCGACACGCTCGTGTTCGACCACGCCACGCGCGAGGTCGTCGACTACCGAGTCGCGACCCGAGTACCCCAGACCTACAGCCGCCGCGCCGTCTTGTGCACCATCCCGGCGCTGCCCGGCGCCACCCTGGTGAGGCTGTCCGCGCAGCGACGGCTCGACCCCTTCGATCCGTCGCTGGTGCGCGGTCAGGACATGGACCACTACCTGCGCCTCTCCGCGCTCGGCCCCGTGGTGACCGTCCCGTTGCCTGTGCTGGCATACCGCCGTCACGACGGTCTGCGCGGCTCCGCGGCTGGCCAGTGGCAGAAGCACAAGGACCCCGCCGAGCACCGGCGCCGTTTCCTCGCCTGCGTCCAGCCCGTCTTCCGGCGGCGATGGCGCGACAGCTGCCACGACCGTAGCGAGGGCTTTGCATGGGCGCTTGGCCTGGTGGAACGAGAGCTCCCGGTCGACGCGCAGCTCGAACTCCGGCGGTGGGCACCGCCCTACACGGCGCACGAGGCCTGGGTCCGAGGGCGAGCCGGCATGCCCAGCGTCGCGACCCGACGGGAGTCGGTGCTCGTGATCGACGACGGTGACGACGGCGCCCTCGAGGCCTGCCTCGCCGCCCTGCCGGACGGCGTGGCCCTGGAGGTGGTCTGCCCCCGACCGCGTGACACCATCGGCCTCGCGCAGATCTTCTGGCCCGGGAGTTACCGCGCCGCCAACGTCATTCGCGAGACACGCGCAACGCGCTTCGCCCTCACGTCGTCGCCCGGCTGGATCTCGCCGACCTTCGACGCGAGCGAGTTGCCCCCGCTGCCTGCGGCCGACGCCGCCTACGCCCTGGCCGCCGCGCGGGGCTGGCCGCTCCCATCGCGCGAACGCGCCGTGCGCGGGTCGAGGCTCCACCCCTTCGCGCAGGCCTGTCACGACGCGGCAACCCACCCGCTCCCGGCGGCCCTCGCGCCCGCGATGGCGGTCCTCCGCGCCCACGGAGCGTGGACGCCCGGCCGCATGCTCGCGGAGCGCTTGATGGCCAAGGCCGAGCCTACGCCGCCGCCAGCACCACCATAGTCACG
The DNA here is from genome assembly GCA_005778355.1 of Pseudomonadota bacterium. Classification (GTDB taxonomy): domain Bacteria; phylum Myxococcota_A; class UBA796; order UBA796; family SXON01; genus SXON01. The sequence goes on from SXON01000119.1 coordinate 69,494, forward strand.
ATTGCTGCGCACGCGAAGTTCAGGATTACACCGGCGAAGGCCATGTCGGACGCGCGAACGCCGCCCGCCTCGGCGGCAATGGCGTTCGGCGGCGTGCCCACGGCCAATGTGAAGTCACAGGAGGCGGCGATCGTCGCCGGGATCATCCACGCCAGGGGGTTCGCGCCGCTGGCCGCCGCCCCGGCCGCCAGCAAGGGGAGGACCACCTGCGTGGTGGCGGTGTTGGACGTGAACGCCGACAAGAACGCCACCGACACGCTGATCAGCAGTGTGCGCGACACGTCCCCAAGCTCACCGAGTGACGACGTTGCTCCCGCCACCCACTCGGTCAGCCCCGAGCTCTGGATGCCGCTCGCCATCGCGAAACCGCCGCCCAAGAGCGTGAGCACCGACCAGGGCAGGGCGCGGGCGGTCCTCTTCCAGGACAACAAGAACGCGCCCTCGTCGCTCTTGCCGGGGATGAGGAAGAGCACGAGCGCGGCTGCCATGGCCACGAAGCCGTCATCGACCTTTCGCGGCAGGAGCTTGCCCCACCCGGGCACGACGGCCCAGCCGAGATCGATGTCGGCCCGGGTGACCCACAGCGCGAAACATGCGCCGATCACCGCCAGGACGGCACGTTCGCCCCGCTGCCACTCGGGCCAGCTGGGTGCCGAGATGGGCTCGTCGGGCGACTCGGGCAAACGCAGGGTGAACCGGTTGACCACCAGCCACGCCACCGGCAGCGCGAGGCACACGAAGGGCACGCCCACTTGCATCCACTCTAGGAAGCTCACTGGGTGGCCGGCCTTCGCCGCGAGGCCCGCGAAAACCGCGTTCGGTGCGGTGCCCACCAGCGTCGCGACCCCGCCGATGCTGCAGGCGTAGGCCAAGGACAGCGTGAAGGCCGAGCGCACCCGCTCGCTGGCCGACACCCGGGTGGCGAGCGCCAGCGCCAGCGGCAACATCATCACCATCGTGCCGGTGTTGGACACGAACCCCGACACCAGCGCGGTGGCCACCATCAGCGCCAGCACCACGCGGTCGGGACGCTGCCGGACCCAGGACGGGCGCAACAACATCGCCACGAGACGGCGGTGCAGCCCCACCTCCTCCATGGCGTGGCCGAGCACGAAGCCGCCGAGCATCAGGAAAAGCAGGGGATCGGCGTAGCCCGGCGCCACCTCGGCGGTGCTCATCACCCCGAGGAGCGGGAAGGCCACCAGCGGCAGCATCGCCACCACCGTGGCCGGGAGCACGCCGCCGAGCCACCAGAGCGCCATCAAAAGCGCCACCGCCCCGGCGCGTTTCCCGGGCTCGCTGAGCCCCTCGGGCGTGGGTCCGAGGATGATCGCGGTCGCGATGGCTACGCCCCCGGCCACGCCCCCCAGGCGCCAGCCCGCCTTCTCCCGCAGCCCGTCCCACGCCTCGAGCACTCGCAACATGCGGCGGGAGCCTCGCACGCCCGGCCCCGCGCTACAATGCCCGGATGCGCATCCTGGCCCTGCTCGGCCTCGTCACCCTCGCCTTCGCGGCAACCGGCGGTCCCGACGCGGGCGGCTACGTATACACCGACAACGCCGAGTCGAACGGCCCCACTCACCAGTGGATCGACACCAGCGCCGGCACCTCGCTGAGCCTCGGCGACGACGAGCTCGCCGAAGTCGACATTCCCTTCGCCTTCAGCTTCTACGGCACCAGCTACGAGGCGCTCACCATCAGCGACAACGGCGCGCTCTTCTTCGCCGGGGCGCAGGCCGCGCCGATCACCGATTGCCCGGGGGGCAGCACCACCTGGACGGGCATCGCCGCCTTCGCCGACGACCTCGCGGGCGCGACCGTCACTTACACCACCCTCGGCACCTACCCCTACCGCAGCTTCGTGGTGACCTGGGAAAACGTGGCCCACGCCACCTACGGCGGCTCGGCCAGCGTACAGGTGTGGTTGCTCGAGGGTCGCGACGAGGTGGTGGTGTCGCTCGACGACGTGGAGTTCGGCCACCCCGCCGTCGATGGTGGTGTCAACGCGATCGTAGGCGTGTCCTCGGGTTCCACCGGGCTCGACTGGTCGTGCACCACCGCCTTCGGCAGCGGCTCCACCGCCTGGTTCGGTGATGAGACCGCCCGACCCGCCCGCACCACCATCTACAGCAGCCAGGTGCCGTCGCTCTACGGCGAGACCGCCTTTGCCTACGCCGGAAGCAGCCTGCACGCGACCGACCTCGACGGCGACCTCGTCGATGACGCCCTCGTCGGCGCGCCCGACCTCGGGGGCGGCACCGTCTACGCCCTCTACCGCCCGAGCACGGCGGCCAGCCTGCTCGACGCCGAGGCCAGCTTCGAGGGCGACACCTCGGGCGACGAGCTCGGCGCCGCCTTCGCCGACGGCGACCTCGACGGCGACGGCGTGGTCGACCTCGCCATCGGTGCCCCGGGCGTCACCGGCACCCAGGCCGACGCCGGCGCCACGTACGTCTTCGCGGTGGAGGCCTTCGCCGGGAGCGTGCCCACCACCAACGCCTTCGTCGACCTCGCCGGACCTCCCACCGGCCGCGCCGCGCTCGGCTCCGCGCTGGCCCTCGGCGACCTCGACGGCGACGGCTACGACGACCTGCTCGCCGGGGCGCCCACCTCCGACACCAACGGTATCGACGCGGGCGAGACACTCCTCTTGCTCGGCGGCAGCGGACTGGCCGGTAGCTTCGCCGCCAGCGACGCCGACGCGCGGATTCTCGGCGACAGCGCGGGTGATCGACTCGGCTCGGCGCTCGCGATGGCCGACACCGACCTCGACGGCGCCGACGAGCTGGTCATCGGGGCCATCAACGACGACGGCGGGGGCAGCAACGCCGGCGCGGTCTACCTCGTGGCCGGCGGCAGCTACGCGGGGAGCAGCGCGGTGAGCGCCGTCGCGGCGTGCAGCCTCGAGATGAACCAGGCCGGCGCCGCGCTCGGCACGGCGGTGGCGTTCGCCGACCTCGACGGCAGCGGCCTCGTCGACCTCGTCGTGGGCGCGCCGAGCTACGACGACACCTACACCAACGGCGGCCGGGTGCTCGGCTTCGCCGACGTGGGGCTCGGCTGTCCCACGCTCGCGGGGGCCGATTTCACCGTCACCGGCGTCACCTCCTCCGGGCAGCTCGGCGGCGCGCGCGCCACCGGCGATCTCGACGGCGACGGCATCGCCGACCTCGTGGCCGGTGCCGACAACGACAACACCTCCGCCGCCGCCGGCGGTGCCGCCTACGCTTTCGTCTCCATGCCGGCGGGCAGCGTCGATGCCTCGTCCGCCGACCACCGCCTCTACGGCACGGTGGCCTCTGGGGCCCTGGGCAGCTCGCTCGCGCTCGCCGACGACGGCGATCGCAGCTCGCTCCTCGCGGGATCGCCCAGCGCCGCGGGCAGCTACACGGGCGAGGGCGCGCTGAGCACCTGGAGCCACGGCCCCGACTTCGAGGACGACGACGGCGACGGCTTCGTCTCGGCCGAGATCGGCGGCAACGACTGCGACGACGACGACGGCCTCGCCTACCCCGCCGGCACCGAGACCCTCGGTGACAGCATCGACGGCGACTGCGATGGCTACATCGACAGCGCCGTGAAGGTGCGCGACGAGGCCGACCCCTTCGACTGGGACGTGGCCGAGCTCCAGGGCAGCGTGTCCGCCACCATCGACTTCGAGACCACCACCCTCGGCAGCGCCATCACGTACCTTGGCGGCGTCACGTTCACCGGCGCCGAGTCCGACGACGTGTCCTTTGGTGCGGCGGCGGTCGATGCGCTCGCAGCCAGCGTCGCGGGGGGCTCGCTGCTCCTGGAGTTCGACGAGCCGGTCGATGCCGTGTCCTTCCAGCTCCTCGACCCGTCTGACAGCTTCATCGTGACCGCGCTCGCGGAGAACGGCGACACGGTGGTCGACGCGGTGGCGCTAGACATCGACGCGGACAACCGCCCCGGCGGTGTCTTCCGCAGCCTCACCTTCGCCGGCGAGGTGTCGATCCTCGAGATCGCGGCCGACGGGGGCGACAGCTTCGGCCTCGACGAGCTCGCGCTGGTCAACGCCGCCGACACCGACCGCGACCAGGACGGCCAGACCGACGCCGCGGGCGACTGCGACGACGGCGATGCCACCGTGTACACCGGTGCCACCGAGGTGCTCGACAACGGCGTGGACGACGACTGCGACGGCGTGATCGACGCGGGCGACGCGACGGCCTACAGCTCGTCGACCGTCTGGCTCGCCGCGGCCGGCATCGACCCCGAGACCATCGACTTCGAGATCATCGCCGAAGCCGAGGAAGTGACCACGCAGTACAGCGACCTCGGCGTCACCTTCAGCACGCGGGCGCTGGGTCGCGCCACGGTCGACGGCACCGCGGCGGTCGACACCCGGGGCGTCGAGTCGATCACGCCCAACCTGAACTTGACCTTCGAGGAGCTGCAGCCTGCGATCGGGCTCACCTTCCTCGACCTCGACGCCACCGCCATCGTGTCTGGCTACGTGGATGGCGTCCTGCAGTACCAGGTCCTCTGCAGCGCCAGCGGGGGCCAGCAGTTCTACGGCCTCGTGTTCGACTACGGTGTCGACCGGGTGATGCTCAGCGTCGTGGGCGACGACTTCGGGGTTGACGACGTCATCTTCTCGACCCTGGGTCTCGACGACGCCGACGGCGACGGCCTCACCGAGTCCGAGGGCGACTGCGACGACAGCGACGCGAGCGCGGTGCCCGGCGCCGAGGAGACCTGGTACGACGGGGTGGACCAGGACTGCGACGGCGGCTCCGACTACGATCAGGATGGCGACGGCAACGACGACCCCGCGGGCGGCGGCAGCGACTGCGACGACACCACCAGCGAGATCGGTCCCGAGGTCGAGGAGACCTGGTACGACGGCATCGACCAGGACTGTAACGGCGCCTCCGACTACGACCAGGACGGCGACGGCGAGGACGCCGAGGCCTACGGCGGCACCGATTGCGTCGACACCGACGACACCGTCAACACCAGCGCCACGGAAGTCTATTACGACGGGATCGACCAGGACTGCGCGGGCGACTCGGACTTCGACGCCGACGGCGACGGCAGCGATGGCGGCGGCGGCGGAGGCTTCGACGACTGCGACGACACCGACCCCGACATCAGCCCGGGCGCCGACGAGGTGCCCTACGACGGCGTCGACAACGACTGCGACGAGGGCACGAGCGACAGCGACGCCGACGGCGACGGCTACGACGGCGAGGCGGCGGGCGGCGACGACTGCGACGATGCCAGCGTGTTTGTCTACCCGGGGGCGAGCGGCGAGGCCTGTTACGACGGGGAAGACACCGACTGCGACGGCGCGAGCGACTACGACTGCGACCTGGACGGCCACGACAGCAGCGACTTCGGCGGCACGGATTGCGACGACACCGACGCCGCGATCAACCCGGATGCCGCCGACACCTTTGGCGACGGCATCGACAGCAACTGCGACGGCGGCCCCGAGTTCGACAACGACGGCGACGGCTACGATGCCACGGCCGACGGCGGGCTCGACTGCGACGACAACGACGCCACCATCAGCCCCGCCGCGACGGACACCTGCTACGACGGGGTGGACAGCGATTGCGATGGCTGGAGCGACAACGACTGCGACAAGGATGGCAGCGACAGCTCCGACTACGGCGGCGACGATTGCGACGACGCCGACGCCGCCATCTCCCCGTCGGCCGAGGACTTCCCTTACGACGGGATCGACCATGACTGCGACGGCGCCGCCGAGTACGACAATGACGGCGACGGCTTCCTCGCCGACTGGTACGGGGGCGATGACTGCGACGACGCCGACGGCACGATCTACCCCGGTGCCATCGATGCCTGTTACGACGGCCTCGACACCGACTGCGACGCGGGCGACGACTACGACTGCGACGCCGACGGCTACACCGCCCTCGACTACGGCGGCACTGACTGCAACGACAGCGCCGACGGGGTGAACCCCGGCGCCACCGAGGTGAGCGACGACGGGATCGACAACGACTGCGACGGTACCGAGGCCACCAGCTGCAGCGACTGCGACGGCGACGGCGAGGAAGGCCTAGTTTCCGGCGGCAGCGATTGCGACGACACCAACCCGAGCGTGAACACCAGCGCCACCGAGGTGTACTACGACGGTGTCGACGGAAACTGCGACGGCGCCGACGACTTCGACCAGGACATGGACGGCGACCGCGCCGAGGCCCAGGGCGGCGGCGACTGCGACGATGCCGACCCGAGCGTGGGCCCCCACATGACGCTCGACGACTGCGGCGCGGGCGACGAGGACTGCGACGGGCGCAGCGACGAGGACTGCGTGACCGACGACACGGGCGACAGTGGTGACACGGGCGACAGTGGCGATTCCGGCGACTCGGGTCCCGGTCCCGACGACACCGATAGCGGCGACGAGGACTGGCGTCCCGACCCGGAGACGGCCGAGGACCCGAAGGCCCTCGACGACGTCAACGCCTGCGGCTGTTCCAGCAGCTCCGGCGTCGCGACCGGGGCGCTCGTCGCCCTCGCCGCGTTGGCGGGCGGGCGGCGGCGGCGGTGAGCCACGGCCGGGGCTAGTTCACCCAGTCCTTGGGGTCGCTCCGGCGAGGCCGCTCGCCGCGGCCGCCCTCGATCACCTCGAACTTGCCGAGTTCGCGCTCGATCTTCTTCTTCTTCCAGCGCAGCTTCAGCCGACGCCAGGTGCCCGGCTCGATCTGCAGCGCGATCCAGGCGCCCACGAAGGCCGCGAGCATGTGCAGCGAAGCCGTGTCGCGACTGAACAGCACGTAGAGCAGCGCGAGCAAGCCGCCGAGCCAGGCCAGCATCTCGGCCTTGACCGGCAAGACGAACATCAGCCGCACCTCGGCGCCGCGGTGCGTGAAGCCGAACCAGGTGACCAGCGCGGTGACCCACCAGCCAAAGTCGATGGCGAGGGCCGGGGCGAGGAAGCCCGTCAACTCGGCGACGATCTTCACGACGAGCGCGAAGCCCCAGGTGAACAACGTGCAGAGCCACATACGACGCTGCCCCATGGCGTCGACGACCGGCTGCAGGAAGAAAAACACGCCCACGAACTGCCACAGCATCGAACGGGGGTCGCCACCGACGAAGCTGAACGTCAGCGGTTGCCAGGGCAGGAGGCCCGCGCCCACCGGCATCAATCCGAATAGCGGCATCACCCGCTGCACGCCGGCGATGAGCTCCACCACGTAGATGGCGAACAACGTGAGGATCACGTTGCGCACCAGCGGGGTCCACTGGGCTCCGAACCCGCTCGGCATCATCGGTGCGCGCGACATCGCCCCGCGTTCTATCGGGTTGCGGCCATGCCCGCGCCGGGCGACGGGGAGCGCGTGACCCTTCCTGGCCTCGCGCTCGCCGCCACCGCCCTCGCGCACCCGGCGATGAACGGCCCGCGCGGGGCGGCCGAGCCGGGCAACCGCACGCCCGGCCAGCGGCTGGAGGTGACGCTCTCACCGGGCCATGTGGTGGTGGACTACTACGTGGAGATCGCCGCGATCCGGCTCTACGCCGAGGCCAAGGCCGACGGCGCAGGCACCGACTACGCAGACCGGCGCGCCGAGGAGCTGCGAACGGGCCTGCGCGCGCGGTGGGACGGCCTCGACCTGCCGCTGTCGCCCGAGCCGGTCAACAAGACGGCCCGCACCGCCGAGGCCGACTTCGTGGAGTTCCACATCCGCGGCATTGCCCCGCTCCCAGCCGAGACGGGCACCCTGCGGGTGGAGATGGGCAACTTCCCGGACGAGCCCTCGTACATGGCGGCCTCGGTCGACGTGAGCGGTGAGCTGGTGGTCACCGAGTCCGACCTGGCCCGCGCGAGCGACGGGCACCTCCGCGAGAACAAACACGGGGCATGGCGACGCGAGGAGGCCGCCCGGGTCGCCACCGTCTCGATCCGCCCTGCCCGTCTCTGGGAGCGCGGCCCCGACGGCTCGCTCACCGAGCGGATCGAGGGGATGATTCCGGTGCCGTGGGGGTGGGTGGTGGGTGGGGTGGGCGTGCTGGTGGCCCTGGGATCCGCCGCGATTAAGCTACGACGGCGGTGAGCCAGCCGCGCGCGCCCAGGGCCTGCATGCGCGCCAGTAGAACAGCGCGAAGCGCCGGATCCCGCCAGAGGGCACCGAGGGCACCATCGCCGCGAGAGTCGGGGAACCACTTGGCGAACAGGGACCACAGATAGGACTTGCCCGTGGGCTCTGGGCCCCGCGGCTCGGCCGCCAGAAACGCCGCGACCGCGGGACCACGGTCGGGGTACGCCTCCAGCATCGCCGAGACGATCACGCGCTCGAGCGTTTGTTGGCTCGGTAGCTGCTCGCTCGTCGGAGCGGGGTCACTCCAGGCCCAGCCGAAGAGGGAAGGCGAGTTCACCCCGGCGTGCTCCCGCAGGCCGCCGAGCATCGCGGCGACAACGCGCCCGATGCCGCCGACCATGGCGTCGTCGTCCACGACCAGCACCAGGGCGTCCAGCGGATTCTCGGGCGTTGCCCCACGGACGAACGCCCTGGCCACGGCACTCACCTGGTCGACGGTCTGCGCAGGCGTGACCACCACCTGAAGCTCGGTGCCGCGCTGGTATGCAAACGTGCCGTCCTTCACGTCGCGCCCTCCGACCCGGGTTGGCGGGCTCCCACGCGCGGGCCGGAGGCTGCGCCAGCCCTCGGCGACGAGCCACGCGCCGATGAAGTCACGGTCGTCGAAACCCTCGCACACCCATTCAACGCGCTTCACCGGAGGTCGAGCCCCGCCTCGAAGCGCGCCGTCGCCACCTGTTCACCGTCCTGCCGGGCAACCACCAGCGCGCCTTGCCGTAGCGACAAGTGCAGGACAGCGAGCTGCTCCGCGTCCTTTCCCGCCGTTTCCGCGATCAGCGCGTCGATCAGCTCTAGACTGTGCGTCGCGACAATCACTTGCTTTTCGGCGCGCACGGCGGCGACCAGCACGCGCGCCACCTCGCGGATCGCCTCGGGGTGGAGGTGCACCTCGGGCTCCTCGACGAGAAGCACGTCGGCGGAGCTGGCCGCCACCTCCATCACCAGTTGCAGCCCCGCGGCCACGCCGTCCCCGGCAACGGCCACGGGCACAGGCAGGCAGCCCGGGAGCGTGACGTAGAGCTGCGAGCTGCCGTCGTCCTCCGGGAGGGATTCAAGCTGGGTGCCGGGACCGAGCAGCTTCGCGGCATAGTCCAGCACGGATGACTTGCGACCCGCGCGGACGACGCGACCGTAGGCCACGTGGAGGGGTTCCCACTCCCACCCCATCGCGGCGAGCTCGGTGCCGCCCTGGAGCACCAGAGGCTGCCGAGCTCCAAAGCCGCGGCGCCACGACTGGTTGTCGGCACCGACCGACGCTGCCGCGAGCCTTCTCACTGATTGCTCGCGCGGCGCCTCGGTCATCTCCAGATTCCAAAGCGGACGGGTGAGTTCCTCGCTTCCGGGGAGGCTACCGGCGGAGGCTTCGGCCGCTTCGGCGGCGACCCTGCAGTTGTAGGCGCCGCGTGAGGCAACGAGGCGAAGGGTCGCCATCCCCGTCGGGTCGGAGACCAACCATTTCGCCCCCTGCCAGAGCGACTTCCGCCGCGCCACCACCCGCGCCAGAGCCTCCGCCGGCGAGTTGCTCCCCGCCAGCAACAGCGCGTCGAGCACCGTGCTCTTGCCACAGCCGTTCGGCCCCGTGAGCACAGTGAGCGGTCGAAGCCCCGTGAGCTCACCCTCGCGAACACCGCGGAGGCCCCTGATCTGCAGCGACTGCACGTGCGCTTCGCCCACGCTCACGTCCCGAGTAGTCTAACCACGCTCCCGCCCGCGTTAGCGACCCGTCCCCCGTGCGTCCCCCCGCCGCCCTCGCCGTCGCCGCCGCCAACGCGCTCGGCCGTGTCTCCGGGTTGGCACGAGACATCATCTTCGCGCAGGTCTTCGGCGCGGGGGCGGTGTCCGACGCCTTCAATGCGGCCTTTCGAGTGCCCCAGCTCCTGCGGGAGCTCTTCGCCGAGGGCTCCCTGCAAAACGTGGTGGTCCCCGCCTTCGCGGAGTCGGCGGAGAAAGATGGGCTCGACGCCGCCTGGAAGCTCGCCAACGCCGTGCTGGGCGTACTCATGCTTGCGCTCGGCCTCGCGACGGTCGGGTTCTTCCTGGGCGCGGAACTCTGGGTCCGGCTCATCGCCAACGACTTCGCCCACGACCCCGCCAAGTTCGCGCTCACCGTCTCGCTCACCCGCTACCTGTCGCCCTTCCTGATGGGCCTCTCGCTCGCCGCTTTCCTCGGCGGGCTGCTCAACGTCCGCGGGCGCTTCTTTGTCCCCGCCATGGCCCAGAACGTGATGAACCTCGGCGTGATCGCGGCGTGCTGGTTCGTGGGCCCGGGCGGCGACCAGCTCCCCTCGGGGCCCGGCGTGCCGCCGATCGCCTGGGTGGCGCTCGCCACCACGCTGAGCGGTTTTGTGCAGGTGGTCCTCTGCGTGCCGCCGTTGCTCGCGGCTGGCTACCGTCCCCTCCCCTCGCTGCGCGGTCATCCCTCGCTGCGGCGACTCGGCGGCTTCTTCGCCACCGCGATGGTGGGCATCGTCACCGTGCAGTTCAACCTGCTGGTGGAGTCTCAGTGGGCCGCCTCCTTTGGCGACGGTGTGCTCACCTGGCTCCTGGGTTCGTTCCGCCTCGTTCAGCTGCCGCTCGCGCTGTTCGCCGGCAGCATCGCCACCGCCATGCTCCCCGCGCTGGCTGGCACGCTCGCGCGTCGCGACGAGCGGGAGGGAGGGAACATCCTGGCGGACGCGCTCCGGACGCACGCCTTCCTGGTCTTGCCGAGCGCGGCGGGATTGTACGTGCTCGCCGAGCCCCTGGTGCGCCTCTTCTACGAGCGCGGCGCGTTCCTGCCCGACGACACGGTGGGCACCGCGAACATGCTGCGCATGTACGCCTTGGCCTGCTTCGGCATCTGCTTTCACCGCCTGGTCGTCCCGGCCTACTATGCGCTCGGAAATCCCCGCTGGCCGATGTGGCTGTCGGTAGGCGCGATGTTGGCGAAGGTGCCTGCCGTGCTCCTGCTCACCCGGGTGATGGGGATGGGGGCCGAGGCACTGCCCTTGTCGCACGCGATCACCGTCAGCGTGGAGTGCGTGGGGCTGGCGGTGGGACTGCGCGCGCTCCTGGCCGGCCGCGGCCTCGTGGGCTTCCACTTGCGCGCTCTCGTCGCGACCGCTACCCTATCGGCCGTGGCCCATGTCCTGCGCGAGCGCGCCCCGGTGCTCCTCACCGTCGCGGCGAGCGGTCTCGCCTATCTGGTCGCCGCGCGGCTCCTCGGCGCCTGGTCGCTGCCGCGCCGGGGTCCACCGCCACCCCGGCCGGCGTGATTCTCGGTCTCTCGATCGCCCTGGCGGTGGAGCCAGCGATGCCGGTGTGCGCCGAGGCCGCCGCCCGGGGCTTCGCCACCGCGCCGGGCGGCTGGGCGCTGACGGAGTCGGAGTGGAAGTTGGCGGCGCTGCCGAGCGCCGAGGTCGCGCCCGGCTTCACCGCGCTGGCCCGGGCGCTGGCAAAGGGACCCTCCCGCGTTTTCGTGCTCCTGCTGCCCCAGAAGGGGCTGGTCATCCCTGGCGGCGTCGCCGGCTATGACACCGCCCGGGGCGAGGACCAGCACCGCGCCCTTGCCCAGCTCCTGTCGGGCACGGGCCTGAGCGTCGTCGACACGCTCGACGCCGCGCGGGCGCCCATCGACAGCGGGTTCTTCTACCTCCTCCGCGACCCCCACCTCTCGCACCCCGGCGGCCGACGCGTCGCGAGTCTCTTCGCCGGCGCCCTCCGCACGGCGGGGCTCTACGACAGCCTTCCCAGGGTGGCATACCGCACCGTCGAGCAGCCGGCCCGGGAGCACCCGCGCGAGTTTGTTGCCGACAACATCGTCAAGCTCTGCGGGGGCGAGGCACCGCCCCACGAGCGGACGGCGATCTTCAAGGTCGAAGCGCCCGACACGGGGCTCGTGGACGAGACACCGTTGGCCCGGGTGGCCCTGTGGGGGAGTTCGAACTCGGGACTGGGCGGGCTCGACCGCTTCACTGAGGAGGCCATCCAGTCGCCCGTCGACACGCTCGCCACGCGCGGTGGCGGCATCCTGGGCTCACTGTACGCGGCCCTCCGCGAGGATGACTACGCGACGGCGCCCCCCGTCGCGGTGGCCTGGGAGCTCGCGGTGTCTGAATACTGGCGCCCGGTGGACGGCGCGCCCAACCCCCAGGACCCCGACGTTTACCGGGAGATCGTCCCCGCCGCGTGGGGCAGTTGTGCCGACGAGAGCGCCCTCGCCGTCGGGGACTGGGTGGCCAGCGGGGCGACGCTCCTCGCTGCGCCCGCGCGCTCGTGGGCCTACGTGGCCCTGGAGGCCGAGCGAGCCGACGTGCGCGCACTGTCGCTGGGCGGTGAGGTGGCCGACCAGCCGCTCGGGCCGCGACTTTTCGCGGATTACGAGCGTCTGCCCGCGAGCCGTCGCTGGTTCCTCGACCTAGGCACGGTCCACGGCCAGGTCCGCCTGAGTGCCACGTGGGAATCACCCAGCGCGGCCCGCGTGCGCGCAAAGTTGTGCGCCGCGCCCAAGTAGGGCCTCCGTCCCGCCGCGACGGAAGCGGGGCGGCTGCATCGGGTGTTTGACCGGTCGCCCCGTCCCGCCTATCTTGCCGCCCCCAGAGGAGAACCTATGCGCCTTGTCCGTGTCCTCGCCCTCGCGCTCGCGACCTTCGCCCCGGTGTCGAGCGCCTTCGCCTTCGACCACAGCAAGCTCGACGCGTTGCTCAAGGCGCACGTCTCGGGCGGCAAGGTCGACTACGACGCCGTCCGCACCAAGGAGGCCGAGCTCGATGCCTACCTGGCCACCGTGTCCACTGCCTCGGGCGACCTGGGCATGGGCTTCTACATCAACGCCTACAATGCCATCGTGATCGATGCGCTGCTCGACAGCGGCGCGGCGCTCCCGGTGAACGTGACCGATCTCAAGGGCTTCTTCGACACCAAGAAATACAAGGTGGCCGGTCGCGACGTGACGCTGAACGACATCGAGAACGGCGTGCGCAGCAAGTACAAGGACGCCCGCGTGCACTTCGCCTTCAACTGCGGCGCCAAGTCCTGTCCCCCGCAGCGTGCCGGGGCCTGGCCGGAAGACCAGGCAGGCCTCTCCGCCGCCCTCGACTCGGCAACCAAGGCCTTCTTCAACGCTAGCGGGCTCAAGGTCGACGACACCAAGAGAGAAATCCAGGTGACCAAGCTCATGGACTGGTACGGCCAGGACTTCAAGGACAACACCGGCACGCTAGAGGCCTACCTTTTGAAGTTCACCTCCGACGCCACGAAGGCGGCCCAGCTCAAGGCGGCGGTCGATGGCGGCTACGCGGTGGCCTTCATGAGCTACAACTGGAATCCCAACAAGAAGTGATCAGGAGGCCGCTCACGCTGGCCTACGCGCGATGGCATGCGCGCCGCCCCCACGTGCACGACATCCATGGCCTCGCGATCCTGGTGAACCCCTGGGTCTTCGACCCCGTCCTGACCAAGGTGGGCGCGTGGCTCGCTGGAGTAGCGCCTACGCTGTCGCGACCGAATGAGTGCTGGTTGGAGCTCGGCGCCGGCTCTGGCGTGGTCGCTTGCGCCCTCGCCCGCGCTGGCGCACGCGTGGTTGCGACCGACATCGACGCCCAGGCCTGTCGCAACGTGCGGATGAACGCCGCGTTGAACGAGCTCGTCGTCGACGTCCGCCAGGGCGACCTCTTCGCACCGGTAGAGGGCGAGCGATTCGACGGTATCGTCGCCAACTTGCCGTTCTGGCCGGGCGACCAGCAGGCGCCGATCGGCCATGCCTTCTCCGCGGGACGCGACTTCGAGCTCTTGCGACGTTTCGTGGCCGAGGCCCCCACCTTCGCGCCGCGGGCCTACCTCGCGCTCAGCGAGCGCTTCGGCGCCTTCTCCCAGGCCCGCGCCGCCCTCGGTCCCTCGGCACGGCTGGAGCGCCGAGCGCGGCATCGCGGGGAATGGCTCGATCTCTTCGCAGTCGATTGATCGCGCGGCGCGATACGCGGGGACTCCCCCGGAGCGCCCGTGCAACCCCTCCCCGAAGCGGCCCGCAACGCGGCCATTGCCCAGCTCGTGACCGGGTTCGTGAACATCTTCGTCATGACCTGGCTGGCCTGGGTGGGCTGGGGTGCGCTGGCGTCGGTGTCTGCCTTTCTCACGGCGTTCCTCGGCGGTTGCGGCGGACTCGTCGGTTGCTGCGGGTGGAGTGCATGTTTGTTCCTGCCGCTCGGCATCATCGAGATCTTGGCCGGGATCATGGCTCTGAACAACAATCCGACAGCTTTGGGACTCTCCAAGGTAGTCGCCTACCTCGAGATCGCGAGCATCCTGCTGGGCGGCATCGTGAGTTTCATTGTCGGCATGGTCGCGATCATCATGCTCAACAAGCCCGAGGTCGAGGCCTGGAAGGCCGCCCAGGTGAACGGCCCCGTGGCCTGAGGGCGCGCCGTCCCCCGGCACTGTGGGGATAGTCACAGCTTCGACCGTGGCGGAGTGCTTTGCCTGGGGCTACCGTCAGGCCGCTTCACGAGCCTCCACGCATGAAGATCGCGCTGATCAACCCCACCCCGATGGACCACTACAGCCCGTGCATCCGCACGCTGTCGTCGTACCTCCGGCAAAACGGCCACCAGACGAGGATGATCTTCCTCCCGGCCGACACCTACGGCAATCGCTTCAAGTCGAGCTGGCGAGGCGACACCTGGTCGCACATCATGCAGATGCCCGACACGATGGTGGCCGACCTCGTGGAGCTGGTGCGCGACTACGACATCATCGCGCTCTCGTTCCTCACCGCGATGTTCGATGTCGCCGCTCAGGCCACGCGCGCGATCCAGAAGGTTTATCCTGAGAAGATTTTCATGTGGGGCGGCTTTCACCCCACGACCATGCCACAGCAGGGGCTCGACTTTGTCGACATGGTGCACGTGGGCGAGGGCGAGCACTCGATGCTTGAGCTCGTGGAGCGCCTGGAAGACGGAAAAGACTTCTACGACGTCCGTAACTTCTGGTTCAAGAAGAAGAACGGCAAGGTGGTGGGCAACCCGCACCGCCCCCTCATCCAGGACCTCGACAGCCTGCCCTTCCAGGACTTCAGCTTCGACGACGACTGGACGTACGACGAGAAAGCCCAGCACATCCAGCGCCTGGACTGGACCTACTACCGAAAGATCATGCCCACCTACCCGGACCGGTCCGGGGAACTGCGCCCCGCCTACAAGACGATGATCACCCGCGGCTGCCCCCACAAGTGCAGCTACTGCGGCGTGGCCTTCAACCACGACCTCTACAAGGGACAGAGCTACCTGCGTCGCCGGTCCGTCGAGCACATGATCGGCGAGATCAAGCAGGTCACGCGTCTCCACCCCGAGCTCGGCATCGTCCACTTCCAGGACGACGTCTTCTTCTCCACGTCGACCGAGGAGATCCAGAAGTTCTCGCAGGTGTGGCAGCGCGAGATTGGCATGCCCTTCCGTGCCCAGTGTTCGCCCACGACCATCAACGAGGAAAAGTACAAGGCGCTGATCGAGGCTGGCCTGTGCTTCACCGAGCTCGGCATCCAGACCGGCTCCACCGATACGATGAAAATGTACAAACGAGGGATGACCAACGAGCAGCTGCTCAAGGCCGTCAATATCATCAGTAAGTACAAGGATTATATCCAGATCCCCGACTACCACATGATCCTCGACAATCCGTGGGAGACGACGGAAGACGTGATGAAGGGCCTGCGCCTACTCTGGACGCTGCCACCGCCCTACAATCTGCTTCCTTCCTCGCTGATTCCCTATCCAGGGACCGAGTTCTACCACAAGAGCATCGAAGACGGCTTCGTGACCGACGAGTTCAACCAGGTGTACCGCCGCGGCTTCCACACGCCCAATGGCAACTACCTGAACTTCCTGTTCTTCCTGACCTTGTTCAACAACCTCCCGAAGGAGCTGGTGCAGTTCCTCGCCAACGATCGTTTCGTGCGCGTGTTCAACCAGCGCAAATACGACTGGCTGTGGGGCAAGGCCTACCAGTACGGGGAGTACGTGCGCCAGGCGCAGAAGCTCGGCACCTTCGCCGTGAAAGGTAAGCTCTTCGAGATCAAGTCCATGCGCGAGCTCAAGCGCGTGGCCAACCAGATCAAGTAGCTCTACCCGAGCGCGATCATGTTGCTGGCCGCCTTGTCGATCTTCACCGTCAAACCGGTGAAGTCGGCGCTGCTGAGCACGATCTCGCCGGTGAGCTGAACGAAGGTTCCCGAGGGAAAACGTACGAAGATCACCACGGGCGCGCCCGGGTTGCCGAGGCCACCGCGACGCAACTGCAAGGCGCCGGCGGAGAGATCGTCGCGGTACACCCTCCGGTACACCTCGGCGTCGCGGAACATCAGGCTCACCATGCCGCGGTCGACCATCACGGTGGGGTCGTCGACAGGCGCCAGGACGCGCGGAGCCGCCGTCGGCGGCAGCGTACCCCGCGAGCTGGTGAGAGAGGGGACCGAGGCCGGAGGCATCGTGCCGCGCAAGCCCACGGGGAGCGGGCCCGGGGACAGCGTCTGGCGAGGCAAGGGCCCTGGGGGCATGGTGTGGCGGGGCGGGACGGTCTGCCGCGGGGTACCCGGGGGCGCGGCAGGCGGAATTGTCGGACGGGCCTGCGGCGGCCACGAGGGCCGCCGCGGTTCCGATCCTGCGGGCTGGGTGTCCTCCGCGGGGCGAGTTGACGCAGGGCTCGGCGCAAGGGGGCGCTCGGGTGCCGCCGCCGCCGTCGCGGCCTCGGGCGCGGCCGGCGGCAAGCCCGGCAGGTCGCTGGCCTGCCGGCCGAACACGCTGTTGTCGACGCTCCCCGAATCATCGTCATCGTAGCGAGGGTGCTTGGAGCCCGAGCGCAGGTGCGAGCGCAGAGCCGCCGCCACCATGCGGCGCGGCCGGTCGCCCTCTTCCGGCTCTCGACCGGAGTTGCTCACCACCCGGCCGGCGGTAACCGTGCGGGAAGTCGCGTTCGACGAGCCCGAGAGCGAGTGGCGGAACACGTCGCTCGCCACGCTCCTTCCTCCTTCCTTGTCTTCCGGGTCGGGCCAGCGCTTAGCGTTCTTCACGAGCGTGCGCGCACGCTCGAGGCGCTTCTTCCGGCGCTCCTCCTGCTGCGCCACCGCCCGAGCCCGCTCGGCCGGGGTGGTGCCAGCCATCATCTGGCTCTTGAGCCAATCGTCCGTGCCCCCCCTGTTGCTGAGCGCGAAGGTACGCGAGCCCTCGTCTACGCAGCGCCGCCACATCGTGAAGATTTCCTCGTCGGCCTCGGCCACGCTCACGACGGTCGCGCTCCACTGTTTCACCGCGCGACCCGCCTCGAGGCGAACGCCGATCACCCGCAGCTGGCCCATCGCCGTTTCCTCAAGGCCCGGGAGCTCGACCTTGAACTCGACCACCGTGCCTGCGGGCACCTCGGAGTCAACCTCAAAGTGTAGGGTCAAGCCATCGATTTTGCGTGCGGTGCCAAAAACGAGCCCGTTCGGAGTCTGGACGGCGATCATGGCAAGGATGTCGCGGAGCATCGTGCCCCCCAATGCTACTCCCTGGCCGAGCACATGTGAACTAGCTGTGAAGGCGCAAAACAACGGCGGTCGCGACCGCACCGGCTGCGGCCGTCGTGAGCACCCGGGGGGCGTTAGTCTGCCTCTGCCGATGACGCGCCACCTCCCCGAAACCGAGCGCCGGGCGCAGATCCTCCGCGCTGCCCGCGCCATCTTCATCGAGCGCGGATACCTCGAGGCCCGCGTAGAAGACATCGCCAAGCGCGCCGGTCTGTCAAAAGGTGCCGTTTATTTCTACTTTACATCCAAACGCGAGGTCTTCGACGCGCTGGTCGACGAGGAGCTCGCCGTCACGGCGTCGTTCCTTGCCGAGGCCGAGCGCGACGAGCGACCCGCCACCATCAAGATGATCGACCTCGGGCGGAAGTACCTCGACTACTTCGCCGGCCTCAAGACACCCCCGAGGTTCTTCCTCCTGATGTCGGAGCTCGCGATCCGCGACGAGGAGCTCCGACGCCGGGTCACGGCGGTGCACGACCAGTTCGTGGCCGCCACCGCGCGCGTGGTTGCCCAGGGCATCGCCGAGGGGGCCTTCCGCGACCTCGACCCGCGCGCCGTGGCCCTCTTCCTGAAGGCCTTCATCGACGGGTTGGCGGGCCAGAGTGCCGTGGGGATGCGCCCCGACGTGGAGCGCCTCGGCTCGGATGGGATCCGCATGCTCTTGACCGGCCTTCTCGCCACGGAGTCGCGATGAACGAGCGCGCCAGTTGGACCACCTTCTCGCGCCTGCGCTGGCTGGGGGTGATTCTCTTCGGCCTCGCGATTCCCCTCTTCGCCATGGGATTGGGGGCGCTCGTGGCGGGCCGCGCCGGCATCGGCACCGCCCTGCCCGGTGTAGCGGCCATGGGGCTCTCGCTCGGCGCCTTCGGCACGGCCAACGACACCGCCCTCGCCGCCGCGCGCAGCCTCGTGCGCTCGGGGCAGGCCCCGCCGGAGGCCGCCCTGGAGCTCGACACCGAGGCCGCTCGCCGCCCCGCGCGCCTCGCCACGCTGCACGCATCGCCCAAGGCGGCGGTGATCATCCCGGTCCTGGTGGTCGCCCTCCAGGCCTACCTGTGGCCCAAGGTGCTCGGCGCCTGGGGCCTCGTGGGTGTAGCCGGGTGAGCCGTCTCGCCTGGGTCGGCAACGACCGCCAGCTCTACACGATGCGTCCCGGGCGCGACCGCGACCCGCTGGCGCTCACCTCACCCGTGCCCTCGGGCCTGGCGGGGTGGTCGCCCATGGCCCGCCCGGCCGAGGCCTGGAGCTGGCCCACGTGGTCGCCCGACGGCAAGTGGATCGCCGGCTTCGCGCTGCAAACCAGTGACGACGAGGTGGGGCCCCTGCGCGTGTCGGCGCTCTCGGTCGACGGCGTGAGGCAAGAGCGCTGGTGGGAGGGCAATAATGCTGGCCCCATCTACCTGCAGTGGCACCCGAGCGGCACCGCGCTCTCGGTGCTGGTGCAGCGCGGGGAGGAGCTACAACTCGGGGTGGTGCGGGCCGGCGAGATCGGTCGCCTTCGCCCTGTTGAATCGGGCGTGCCGCTCTTTTTCAACTGGACCCCGAGCGGCGAGGGCGTGCTCATGCACGTGGGCGACCTCGGCCGGAAGATGGGGCGGCTGGTGTACCGCGACCCTCTTGGCACGCGGGACGATGTCGTGTTCACGCGTCACCCCGGGAGTTTCTGCGCCCCGGTCTTCGCAGGCGGCATGGCGGTGTACGCCGTGGCCGACGCCAGCGCCGAGGGCGGCCTCAGCGAGGTCCTGGCGAGCCAACCCTCTGGGGCCGACAGCCGCGTGATCGACCGGCGGGCCGGGCTGCTCGCCATCGCCGGCGCGCCGGGCGACCTCCCCCTGGTGGCGGTGAGCGCCGCCTCGGGCGGCCAGGGAACGGCCTACCGCGGCATCGACCTCATCGACATCCGCCTCGGGACGAGCCGTCGCCTGACCGACCTCGACTGCCTCGCGTTCTTCTGGGCGCCCACGGGGGACTGGCTGCTGCTTGCCCAGGTGGTGGCCGCCGAGAACTGCCTGCGATGGTGGAAGGTGGGACTCGACGGCGCGCCCCCCGTCGATCTCGGCACCTTCTGGCCCACGCGCGATATCCTGTTCTACCTGCACTTCTTCGACCAGTACACCCTCAGCCACCCGCTGGTGAGTCCCGACGGCAAGTGGCTCACCTGGGCCGGCTACCCTGCCGGCGGGGGCCAGGCCGACCTGTCGCAGCCATCGCAGGTCTACGTGAAACATGTCGATACACCGGGCGAGCCCGCCATCGCCATCGCGGGCGGCGCCTTCTCCGTGTGGTCGCATCTCGCCGATACATGAGACACCGATACACGGTGATACGTATCGGTCATGTGACAGAATAGTCTTTGTCGCAGGCTGGATCACGTGATACATCGTTGACTCGTCAACGGACCAATACATGCCCATCCTCGACGCCGTCTTCAGCAAGCTTGGTCGCCCTGCCGGCCGCGCGCTCGACCCCACCATCCGCGAGATCGTGCACGCGGTGCTCAAGGAGCATGGCTACGCCAGTCCCGCCGAGGTTCAGGCGCTCCGCGACGAGGTGCGCGACATGCGCGGACGCGTGGACGGCATGCAGAAGCGGCTCGACGAGGTCCTGGGGCTGGCTGATCGTGCCCGAGCCGACGCGGCGGCCGGTCGCGACGCCGCGGAGGCCCGCGCGCAGGCGGCCGACCGCAACGCCAACGAGCGCGTGGCCTCGATGGCGGAACGTCTCGCCCAGTTCGAAGCGAAGCTCGCCTCAGCGGCCGTCGCCCCCGCCCCGGTTCAGCCCGTCGCCGCCAGTGTCCAGCCCGAGCCCACCGCCGTCGCCGAGAATTGCCGCGTCGATGGTTGCAGGAACGACGTACGAAGCAAAGGCTTTTGCTCGTCCCACTACCAGCAGTGGCGCCGCGGCACGCTGAAGAACTTCGTCGGTCCCGAGGGACACGTTCTGGTCGAGGGCAACGCCTACCAGGTGCCCGCGAGTTTCGCCGGCGGCAAGGCCGAGCTTCGCGGCGGCAAGATCTACGTCGATGGCGCGCAGGCCTAGGGGCTGCGAGGTTGGCCAGAGGGCCGGTGCTCAGGTCCCTTGAGCCCAGTCCCTCCCGCCTACCGGCTCAACATCACCCAGGCCGCCGCGCCCGGCAGGTCGGGGGCCGAGGCGGCGAGGGTGTAGACCGCCCTCCGGTTCTTCGCCTCGTCCACGCCGTCGGCCGTCGGCACGGCGAGGTCGCGCTCACCGAGCCCGGTGTAGTAGATGCTGCCGGGAAAGCCCGCACGCAAGAACCAGCTCGAGATCGACTTGGCCCGGTCGAGCGACAAGGTCTCGTTGCGGCCCCCGTCGCCGACGGTGTCGGTGTGGCCGGCCACGTAGAGCTTGATCACCACGTCCTTGCCGTACTTGGCGAGGGTGTTCTCCACCTCGACCATCGCCGACTGGAGCTTCGGCACCTCGGTGTCGTCGATCACCGACGAGTTCGTGGCGAACACCACGTCCTCGTGGGGGATGCTGTAGCGCCAGGGGTTGAGCTCCAGCTCCGCGTAGAAGCCGTTCTCGTCGTAGCCCCGGAGCTTGAGCTTCAAGGCCTCCGATGACTCCTGGCTCCAGCCCACGGAAACCGATTCGCCCGCCGGGGCCGAAGTGGGTGTCATTCCCCCGCCAATCTCGGCGCCCCCGGGCCCGAAGATGCTCACCTCCACGCGCGACGCAGGGCGGTCCATCGTGACCGAGAGGGTGCGGCTCGCCAGGTCGAGCGAGCCCGTCACCAGCGACATTCGGAGCCGAGGCAGCACTTGCACGCCGAACTTCAGCGGCATCTCACCGGTTTCCCCGTCGGGCGTCGCCACGCTGAGGCTCCCCGTGCAGGTGTAGCTACCCTCGGGCAAGTCGAGCTCCCAGGTCTTCTTCTCGCCCGCGCTGGCTGGGCCGCTGCGCGTCATCGTCACCCCGCCGCAGTTCGCCCTCACCGCGAGTTCGTCGGCGGCGGTGTTCGCGATCACCGTGAAGCTCGGCTTGGCCGTTCCCACCTGTCCTTTCTTCACGTACTCGAGCGACACAGCGTCTTGCGCCAGCGCCAGGGCAATCCCGATCAGCATCTTGCCTGCTATCGCGATACGCGCGCGCCCTTTCCAGGGTGCCTCGTGAACGACGTCCTCGCCCGCCTCGGCCTCAGTGAACAGAACCCCGGCGCCTGGAACGGCGCCGCCATCGCCGAGGGCTACGACGGTGAGATCGCCAGCGAGAACCCGGCTACCGGCGAGGTGCTCGCGCGCGTGCAGCTGGCCACGCGGGCTCAATACGAGGCGGTGGTCAAGGAGGCGGAGCGCGCGTTCAAGGAGTGGCGCATGCTCCCGGCGCCGAAGCGCGGCGAGCTGGTGCGCCAGATGGCCGAGGCCTTCCGCGCCAAGAAGGAAGACCTTGGCGCCCTGGTGTCGCTCGAGGTCGGCAAGATCCGCGCCGAGGGCCAGGGCGAGGTGCAGGAAACCATCGACATCGCCGACTACGCCGTGGGCCTGTCGCGACAGCTCTACGGCCTCTCGATGCACAGCGAGCGCCCGAGCCACCGGATGTACGAGCAGTGGCACCCGCTCGGCCTCGTCGGGGTCATCACCGCCTTCAACTTCCCCAACGCGGTGTGGGCCTGGAACGCGATGATCGCGGCGACTTGCGGCGACGCGGTGGTGTGGAAGCCCTCGCTCAAGGCCCCGCTCACCGCCATTGCCACGCACCGGGTGTGCGAAGACGTGCTCGCCCGGCACGGCTGGAGCGGCCTCTTCGGACTCGTGATCGGCCGCGACGCCGACGTGGGCGAGACCATGGTGCGCGACCCGCGCATGCCCCTCATCAGCGCCACGGGCAGCACGCGCATGGGACGGCACGTCGGTCGGGTGGTGGCCGAGCGCCTCGGGCGGAGCCTGCTGGAGCTCGGTGGCAACAACGCGATCATCGTCGACCCCAGCGCCGACCTCGGTCTCGCCCTGCGCGGCATCGTCTTCGGCGCGGTGGGCACCGCCGGGCAGCGCTGCACCAGCACGCGGCGCCTCTTCCTGCACCGGAGCATCGCGACCGACTTCACCGCCAAGCTGGTGGCCGCCTGGAAGCAGGTCCGCATCGGCGATCCTCTCGCCGAGGGCACCCTCGTGGGCCCGCTCATCGACGCCGGGGCCGTGGCCGGCTTCGAACACGCCGTGGCCGCCGCCGTGAACCAGGGCGGCGAGGTGCTCGTCGGCGGGCAGCGCGTGGACCGTCCGGGCAACTACGTGCAGCCCACCATCATCCGCGCTCGTCCCGACATGCCGATCTGCAAGGAAGAAACGTTCGCGCCCATCCTCTACGTGTTCGAGTACGATGAGCTCGGCGAGGCCATCGCCGCCCAGAACGACGTCGCCCAGGGCCTCTCCTCCTCCATCTTTACCGACTCCTTCCGCTCGGCCGAGAACTTCCTCTCCGCGGCCGGCTCCGACTGCGGCAGCGCCAACGTCAACATCGGCACCGCGGGCGC
>SXON01000120.1 GCA_005778355.1 Pseudomonadota bacterium
AGCTCCTCGATCGCCAGACAGAGGGCAAGAAGCGCATGAAGGCGGTGGGCTCCGTGGAAGTCCCGCAGGAAGCCGTCCTCGCCGTGCTCCGCCTCGACGAGTCGTGAGCGGGTCCGTCGCCTCGACTCGTCCCTGGTAGCATCGCGCCTGGAGCCACCATGAAGAACTTCATCACCCTCGTGATCGTCGTCGGTCTCGTCGCGGCCGGCGGCTGGCTCACCTATTTCGGGCCCTACTACAAGGACTACTACACGATGCAGGAGGTGGCTGAGTCGGTGGTGCTCACGTGGCAGGCGTACACCAAAGAGCGCGCTACCACGGAGATCACCGCCCAGCTGCGCAAGCGGGAGATCGACTACATCACGCCGGCCCACTTCACGCTCCGTGAAGAAGCGGGCCAGAAGGTCGTGGAAGTGGAGTGGCAGGTCGACGTGTACCCCCCGCTGGTGGGCGGCCGTCGTCTCGACTTCTACGTGGAGGAGCGCGTCGATCAGAACGGTGAGATCGTGCGCGAATGAGCGTGGTCTGGACGCAAACGCAGCTCGATGCCGGTATCGTTACACTCGCGACGAAGTTGGTCGTGATGATGCAGGACGTGCCGCGCTGGGCGCTGGTGGGCATCCGCGACGGTGGCGTGCCCTTGGCCGACGCCCTCGCCCACGAGGTGGAGCGACAAACGGGGACTCGGCCCGCCCGTGGCGACGTGGACATCACCCTCTACCGCGACGATCTGTACACGGGCCTGGAGAAGCCGGTGCTCGGCGACACCGACCTGCCATTCGCCGTGAGCGGCTGCGGGATTGTGCTGGTTGACGACGTGCTGTTTACGGGTCGAACTGTCCGGGCCGCGATGGGCGAGGTGTGGGACTTCGGCCGCCCAGACTTCATCAGGCTGGTCGTGCTGGTGGACCGTGGACATCGCGAGCTGCCTGTCGCGGCCGACCTCGCGGCGCTGGCCGTCGACACGCGCAAGTCTGACCGCGTGACGGTGGACTGGGACAAGGGCGAGGTGCGCGTGGAGGCCGCGGCGAGTTAGCCCCCGTGCCCGTGGATCGGAAGGACCTTCTCGGGCTGCGCGGTATGCCGCGCGCGGAGATCGAGGCGCTGCTTTCCACGGCGGCGCGGATGCGCCAGGTGGGCGAGCGTCGCATCAAGAAAGTGCCCACCCTGCGTGGGCGGCTGGTCGTGTCATTGTTCTTCGAGAACAGCACCCGCACCCGCACCTCGTTCGAGCTCGCCGCGAAGCGGCTCAGCGCCGACACGCTCTCGTTCAACGTGAGCACCTCGTCCACCGCGAAAGGCGAGACCCTGATGGACACGGCGCGCAACATCCACGCGATGCAACCCGACTGCATCGTGATCCGGCACGCTTGCGCCGGTGCACCCGCCTTGCTGGCGCGCAGTTTCCCCTTCAGCGTGATCAACGCGGGCGACGGCATCAACGAACATCCATCGCAAGCGCTTCTCGACATGCTGACCATGTCCGACCACTGGGGCGCGCTCGATGGTCGCACCGTCGCGATCGTGGGCGACGTTCAGCACAGCCGCGTCGCGCGCTCGAATATCTTCGGCCTGACGACGATGGGGGCAAGAGTGATCGTGGCCGGCCCGGGGACGATGTGCCGTCGAGAGCTGGCCGCGCTCCCGGTCACCCGTCGACACACCATCGACGAGGTGGTGGAGGAGGCCGACGCGATCATGATGCTACGCATCCAGCGCGAGCGACTCGGCAAGGCAATGCTGCCGTCCGCGCGTGAATACGCTGCCTTCTACGGCCTCGATCTCGACCGCCTGCAGCGGGCCCGCTCCGACGTGCTTGTGATGCACCCGGGGCCCATCAACCGCGGCGTGGAGATCGGCGCCGAGGTGGCCGACGGCAGCCGCAGCGTGATCCTCGACCAGGTGACCAATGGCATCGCAGTGCGGATGTCGTTGCTGTACCACCTGCTCGGCCGAGAGGGGGCCGCCGATGAAGGCTAGCGTGCCGGTGCTGGGCGGGGCGGCCGTCGAGGTCGAGCTCGATCTTCCGGGCGATGTGCTGTCGCGACTTGTTGCTGTTCCAGCATTCGTCGACCTCTATTGCGACCCGGGGTTTCCTGGGTTTCCTCCGCGGGAAACGCTCGATAGCCTCGTGGTGGGCGCGGCCGCCGGAGGCTTTGGGGCGGTCCTGTGCTCGCCTCGAGTCGACCCGATCGTCGATGTGCCCGAGAACCTGGGCCGCGTGGAAACACGCTGTGGCGTGCGGCTGCTGAACGCGGCGGCGCTGACTGCGGGGCTTGGCGGCGTCGAGCTCACCGAGATGGGACTGCTGGCTCGCGCCGGTGCTCTGGCGCTGAGCGATGGCGGGCTGCCTCATCGCGACAGCGTCGTGCTCAGAAACGCCCTCGAG
Organism: Pseudomonadota bacterium; assembly: GCA_005778355.1. Classification (GTDB taxonomy): domain Bacteria; phylum Myxococcota_A; class UBA796; order UBA796; family SXON01; genus SXON01. The sequence continues at coordinate 2,390 of SXON01000120.1, forward strand.
TATGCGCGCGAGTTCGACCTCACCGTGTTTCTGCGCCCGGCCGACGCCGATCTCGATGCAATGGGCGTCGTCAACGACTCTGGGGTGGCGGTACGGCTCGGCCTTCGCGGAAACCCCTCCGCCACCGAGGAGATCGGTGTCACCCGCGCCATCGCCCTGTGCCGCGCCACGGGGGCGTCGGTGCACCTGACTCACCTGGGCACGGCCGTGGCGGTCGAGCGTCTGGACCAGGCGCGTCGGGAGGGACTCCCCATCACGGGCAGTTGCGCCGCCCGCTCATTGCTGCTGTGCGAGGACGATCTCGACGACGGCGCCTACGACTCGCGCTACCGCCTCCACCCGCCGCTGCGCTCGGCGGCCGACCGAGCCGCGCTGGTCGACGCCGTGCGCGCTGGGGTCCTTGCGGTCGCTGCAGACCACCAGCCACGGGCGCCCGAGGAGAAAGACCACGAGTTCGAACGCGCCGTGCCCGGTTCGGCCGGCCTCGAGAGTGCCTTCGCGGCTACCTTCACGGCGCTCGGGGACATCGAACTCGCCGTTCGCGCGCTCGCGACGCTGCCTCGCGAGATTCTTGGCCTCGAACTATCGACGCTGGCCATCATCGACCCGCTGGGCGAAACCACGCCGAGGGCGGCGGGGGGTCGCCACCGCGCCGACGCGCTCGCGGGCAGGTCCCTCCGCGGCGCGGTGCTCGGGCTGTCGCACTAGCGCTCCCGGGGTTACCGGGCCAAATGCCGGAACGCATCCCCATGACGCCGGCGGGCTACCGAAAGGTCCTCGCCGAGCTGAAGCACCACAAAGAGGTGCTTCGTCCCCAGAACATCATCGCCCTCGAAGAGGCTCGCGCGCACGGCGACCTCTCCGAGAATGCCGAGTACGACGCCGCAAAAGACCGCCAAGGTCACATCGAGGGTCGGATTATCGATCTCGAAGCCAAGGTCTCCCTGGCGGAGGTGATCGACATCTCCACCATGACGCCCTCGGATCAGGTGATTTTTGGCACCACGATCGACCTCGAGGACAACGACACCGGCGACCAGCTCACCTACCGGATCGTCGGGCTCGAGGAGATCGACGTCAAGAAGGGCCTCATCAGCTATTCCTCGCCCATCGGCCGGGCCCTTCTCGGTAAGCGCATGGGGCAGGAAATTCAGGTTGAAACCCCGAAGGGCACGCGCAGCCTCACGATCACCGCGGTTCACTACCGCTAGGGAGGGTCCGTGAGCGCACCGGTGGCAGAAGCGCTCGACGTGATCGGGCGCACCGCTGGCTGGCTGGGTCGGGATGGCGGTCGAAACGCCGCGCGCGCCCGCTATGTCGAGAACACGCTCGCGCCCTGGGCGGCGCGAGTGACTGAGGGCGCCGGCGACGCGCCCGCGGCGGCAGCCTTGCGCGAGGCCGTCACCGGCTTCGACGCCGCGCCACCCGAGGAGCGGAGCGCCCGCGTGTCGCGACTTGTGGAGGCTCTGCAGGCGCTCCGGGCCTCGGCGCCGGCCGTGGCGCCGGTGGCCGAGCCGCGCGCCGTCCTGTCCCCTGCCGACATCGCCAGCGCGTTGCCGCCGAAGATCGTCGTCGCGCTGCCCGTTGCTGCCGACGCGGCCGCGTTGGCGGCGCCTGTGGTACCCCCGTCTCTCGTCGTCGATGCCGTATCCGCCGAGGCGCGGCCGGGGCGCGAGAGCGGCGGCGGTGAGCGCAGGGAGGGTCGCCGCGAGAGCCGGCGTGACGAGCGCCCCGATGACGCACGAGCCCAAGGCCGAGGGGAGGGCCGGGGAGAGAGCCGGGGGGACCGGCGAGGCGAGCGCCGCGGCGAGCGTCGTGAACTGTCTGAGCGTGCCGGGGCGGCTGAGAACGTCTCCGATGCACCGGCGTCCCCCGAAACGGCACCGCGTGAGGTGGTCGTCGCGCCGCCGCCGCCCGCTCCGGAACCGGCACCGCCACTGAGTTTCCCCCTCGGTCACCCGGAGGGCAGCGGCGCGTCGCTGACGACCATTGGTGCGTCGCTCGCCGAGGTGGCCAGCCTCTCGGCCGTTGGTATCGAGTCGGTGGCCGACCTCTTGTGCGCGCCGCCCGCCGCGCATGACCGCGCCGGCGAGCGCCTGGTGGACGGGGTGCCTCCTGACGGCCCGGTCATTGTCCGCGGCGCTCTCCGACGCCGAGCCACTCGCTACTTCCCGGCCGGTCGCCGTCACGAGGCGGTCGTGGTCCATGATCGCGGCGAGCTGCGTTGTCGCTGGCTCGGCGAGCTACCGGCTGAGCTGCGCGCGGCGAAATCCGGCGCGAGTGTTGGCCTCGCGGGCACGACTGCGGCCGACGACGACGGGCTGGTGCTCTACGAGGGCGAGCCGCTCGGCATCGACGGGCGCGGCGGTGACTATTTCCCACGCTACAACCTGCCGGGTATCCCCGAGCCTCGGGCGCGGGCGCTCGTCCGCGCTGCGCTGCGCTCGGTGGAGGGCACCGTCCAGGAGCACCTGCCGCCCGAGGTGATCGAACGGCACAAGCTCGCGGCGTTGCCCGCCACGCTCCGCGACGTTCACTTTCCGAGCAACGTGAATCGCAGGCCGCGGCAACGCATGGCCTTCGACGAGCTCTTGCAGATTCAGCTCGGCATCGCGCTCTCGCGCAACCCGGATCGTCGTGAGCGCGCGGTGGCTGTCCCCGCGTCGCACGAGGGCGTGAGCCGGGCGCTGGCGATGGCCGGCTGGCAGTTCAGCGATGCCCAGGAGGCCGCCTTCGATGCGATTCGTCGCGACCTGCGGCGGCCCGTGCCGATGGACCGCCTGCTCCAGGGCGAGGTCGGCTCGGGGAAGGGCGCCGTGGTTCGCGCCGCGATGACGCTGGTGGCCGAGGCCAAGCAGGCGGTGTTCTTCTGCGCGGCTGATGCTCGCTCGGCGGAGCACCACCACGTGTTTGCGCTCGAGTGGTTCCGCTCGCTCGGTATCGAGCCTCTGCTCCTGGTGGGACCGCCCAATCGGGTACAGGCCGAAGCGATCCGCAAGGGCGAGACGCTCGTGATCTACGGCACCCACGCGCTGCTCGAGTCGCCGCCGGAGGCGAAGCGGGTGGGCCTCGTCGTGGTGGAGGAGAGCGGCCACTACTTCGTGCCCGACATGGCCACGTTCACGCGCGAGGGGTCGCGACCTCACCTGTTGGTCAACACCCCCACGCCGGTGCCTGCGGTGCTCGCGCTGACGGTGTTTGGCCAACTCGCGGTCACCGTGGTCGACGCGCCGGCAGGACATGGCGTCGAGACGCAGGTTCTCGCGGCGGCCGCGCGCGACGAGGCCTACGCCGCCGCGCGTGAAGCTCTGGCGCAGAAGCGGCAGGTGATCGTCGTCTTGCCCTTCGGCCCTAGAGGCACCGACCTGCTGAGCCCATCGGAAGCTCGTCGCATGGCGGAGGTCCTGGAAGGCGAGGCGTTGAAGGGCGCCCGGATCGCGATCTTCTCCGGCGGTCTCACCGCCCAGGAGCGATTCCGCGCCTACGACGACTTCCAGCACCGCAGGGTCGACGTGCTGTTCGCGACCACGGCCTTCGAGGAGGGGCCGATCGTCCCGAACGCTGCGGTGCTGATCGCCGAGTACGCGGAGCAGTTCGACCTCGTCCGCATGCATCGCCTGCGCAACCACGTGGCCAACGGCTTCGCGCGAACGGCCTGTTTCTTCGTGCGCAGCGAGGAGGTGGGCGAAGAGAGCGCGGCCGCCATGGAGCTCATCACCCGCGAGACCGATGGCTTCCGGGTGGCCGACCTCGACGTGTCGCGACGCGGCGTCGAGGCGGTGCTTGGCCCCGAGGCCGCTGACGTGCCACGCTTCGCCTGGGCCGAACCCGCGCAAGACCGCGAGACTCTGCTCCGCGCCCGTGCCGAGGCCTTCCGACTGCTCGCGCTCGACCCCGGCCTTCGGCGGCGTTCGCACCGCGCTCTTGCCAACCTCGTACGTGCTCGCTTCGGCGAGGAGGTCCAGGCCGGCGATGCGCCCCCTCCTGGCTCCACCGTCGAGTCGCAAGGCGGCGGCAGCCGGAAGCGGCGTCGGCGTAGGCGGTAACGATGCCGGCCGCGCGCCAGTCCATCGACATCAACGTGTCGCCCGAGAATGTGATGGCGGTCATCACGGACTTCGCCGCCTACCCACGGTTCGTGCCTGAGATGCTCGAGTCCACGGTTCTGCGTCGCGACGGGGCCGCCTGGGTGGTGAAGTTCGCCGTGCGCGTGGTGCGTCGTATCGACTACACGCTC
>SXON01000121.1 GCA_005778355.1 Pseudomonadota bacterium
AGCGGCTCTGATTGGGCTAGACATCCACGCACGCGACTTTCGACTCGGTACGTTCTCGCCCGCGATCGACGCGGGCAATCCAGCGGCCACCTACAACGACACCGGCGGCCCGCGCAATGACATGGGGGCGATTGGCGGGCCGAACGGATCATGGTGACCCCGACACCCACCCCTACCCCCGCTCGAGCTCCGTCTCCAGGAACCGGAACACCCCCGGCTCGCCCATGCAGGCCACGTTGAGCCGGGTGCGCGTGGAGGGCAACTGGAGTGGCGAGAACAGGCTCCCCGGCGCGAAGAGATAGCCGGCGTCGAGGCCGCGCTGGGCTAGCCCGTTGGTGTCGCGGCCGAGGTCGACCCAAAGGAAGAGCCCGGCCGACGGCGCGTCCACGCGCACGCCGACACGCTCGAACTGGCGGAGGGTACGCACCCGCGCGGCGTCGAGCTTCCCCCGGAGGCGGTCCATCTGCTTGCGGTAGTGTCCCTCCACGAGCACCTGGTGCACCACCCGCTCACCGACCTCCGAGGTGGTGAGTGTCCGGAGCATTTTCTCGTCCGCCAGCCGGAGCGCGAGGTCGGGGTTGCAGGCGAGAAAGCCAACCCGGACACTCCCCGCGAGAGTCTTGGAGAAGCCGCCCACGTACACGCTGCGGCGAAGCTGGTCGAGCGCTGAGATCCGCATGGCGGGCTGCACCGCAGACCCGGGGTGCAGGTCGCAGTACACGTCGTCCTCCACGACGATGAAGTCGAACTGCTCGGCCAACCGCAGCACCTGGAAGGCCTTCGCGGGTGACAGAGAGCCCGAACTCGGGTTGTGCAGGACGGAGTTGATCACGAACAGCTTGGGCCGGTGCGCCGCCGCGAGCGCCGCGAGCGCTTCGATGTCCGGTCCATCGGGCGCACGCGGGACCCCCACGACGTTGGCGCCCAGGGTCGCGAACGAGGCGAACATCAGGAACCAGGCGGGATCGTCGACCAGAACCGTGTCGCCGGGCGACAACAGCGAGCGCGCCACCAGCGAGAGCGCCTGGGTGACGCCCACCGTGGTGACGATCTGCTCAGGAGCGGCGGCGATCTGGATCTCCGCGAGCTTTCGCTGCACCTGCTGGCGGAGCGGCAGGTAGCCCTGCGGCGACCCGTAGTGCATGAGCGACGCCGCGTGGCGGCTCACGGCGCGCAAACCGCCCGCGAGCAGCCCCGGATCGTGCCACTCGGAGGGGAGCATGCCCGATCCCGGCATACGACTCGGCGGGTGGTCGCGGAACATGCTCCGGATGAGCCAGGTGACGTCGAGGGCGGGCGGCGGCGCGGGTCGCCCGGCGACAACTACCGGCCGCGGCAGCTCGCGCACGTAGAAGCCCGAGCCCCGGCGCGACTCGAGGTGGCCAAGCGCCACGAGGCGGTCGTAGGCCTCGACCACCGTGGAGCGCGACACCCCGTGGCGCTCCGCGAAGTGGCGGATGGACGGCATCCGCGCGCCGGGGCGCAGCGTGCGGGCGCCGATCTCACGCTCCACGAAGGCGGTGATCTGCTCGACGAGCGGCGGTCCGCCGTCGCGGTCAAGCAGGAGGCGAGGGAAAGGTGTCGTGGTCATCGAACCGGGCCAGTTCTGGGAAGATTCAGTAAAGTGTACTCTAAGTGTACTGCACAGCAGTGACTATCCCGGTCGGCGCACCTCGGAGCGCCTCGTGGAGTCCCTCGCCCCCCTCGCCGTGTACGCCTTCGTGTCGTCGATCACGCCCGGCCCGAACAACATGATGCTCACCACCTCGGGGTTGCGGTTCGGTTTTGTCCGAACCGTCCCGCACATCCTCGGGGTGAGCACCGGCTTCTGCACCCTCCTGGCGCTATGCGCGGCCGGCGTGGGCCAACTCGTCGGCGCCGCTCCCGCCCTGCAACTGGCCCTGAAGCTGGTGGGCTCGGCCTACCTGCTGCACATGGCCTGGCGCTTGCGCTCGCTCTCGGCCGCCCCCCCGGACGAGGAACTGGGCACGCCGATGTCGTTCGCCGCCGCCTGGCTCTTCCAGTTCGTGAACCCGAAGGGCTGGCTGATGGCGGTCACCAGCGCCGCGGCCTTCCTGCCACCGATCCACCCCGTGGCGCTCTCCATCGCCGCCTATTGCGTGGTCTTCGTGGGCGTGGGGCTCCCCTGCCTGTGCATCTGGGCGGGCGCCGGCGCCGCGCTGCGCGAGCAGCTACTCAAACCCAGCTGGCAGCGTGGGGTCGGGCTAGCCATGGCCGCGCTGACGCTCTACGCAGCCGCGTCCGTGTGGTAGCCAGGGGTCCAGAGTTTCCACATGTAAACCCCAGTGTTTCCACGCGGAAACTCCGCGCGGCCCCGATGACGGGTGCTACCAGGCAAGAGGGAGTACCCCATGAGCGCCTACCAGATTGCCCGCATGGGCTGGTTTCCCGATCCGCTCGACAATCGGGATCGTAGTGTCCGCGACGCCGAGGTGCAGAACCGGCTGGCTGTCGCGTTGCCGCGCCTGTCCCCCGAGGTGGCCACCACCGCAGGCACGATGACGTCGGTGGGCGCCCTCCGGGCCGACCTTCGCCGCTGGTGCTCGCCGATCGAAGACCAGGGCCAGGTGGGCTCCTGCACCGCCCAGGCCGTCGTGGGCGCGCTCGAGTACTTCGAGAAGAAGGCGCGGGGCACACATGTCGACGCCTCGCGGCTCTTCCTTTACCGCGCCACGCGCCGGTTCTTGCAGTGGGACGGACGGGGCGACACCGGCGCCTTTGTCCGCAGCACCATCAAGGCCCTTCGCCTCTTCGGCGCGCCGCCCGAGCGATTCTGGCCGTACCTGGAGGCCCGCTTCGACCAGGAACCCGACGCTTTCGTCTACGCGCTCGCGCAGAACTTCAAGGCCATCGAGTACTTCCGCCTCGACGAGTCCGCCACGCAGCTCAAGAGCGCGCTCGCCTCGGGCCTGCCCTTCGCATTCGGCTTCACGTGCTTCAACAGCCTGTTTCGCGCCGACGTGTCGGCGAGCGGGGTCATCCCCTACCCGTCGCAGACAGACTCCGTCGTGGGCGGACACGCCGTGCTGGCGGTGGGCTACACCGACTCGCACGTGCTCATCCGCAACTCCTGGGGCACCGACTGGGGCGACCGTGGCCACGGTTACCTCCCCTGGTCGTACTTCGACCGGGCGCGTCCCCTTGCCACCGATTGCTGGGCCTTGCTCAACGCGGCCTGGCTCCCTGATGGCGACATCTCGGAGGTCCGGTCCCGCAAGACCCGCGCCGCGCGACGACCCGCTCGTCCTGCCACCGTGCAGGTGCGACGCGGCAACGACCCCGCGCGGCGACTCCCCCTCAAGCTGAGTCCTCTCGGCGTGGCGCTGGCACAACCCACCGCCGGGGCTCCCCAGGAGGTGTCGCCCGCGCCGGTGAGCCTGTCGATCAAGTCGGTGACCCTCCACAAGAGCTTCGACTTCCAGCTCTTCGGGAAGGCCGTCAACGAGCTCTACATGGTGGCCATCGCCTGGGACTACTCGGGACGTCCGGCCGTGGTGTACCCGCCACCTCAGGCCACGCCAGCCGAAATGGCGCGTGCCACCTACCAGGCCACCAGGGACGAGCCGGTGGTCTTCCTCGGCAGCGGCATCGAGATCTGGCCCGCACAGCCGGTGACCGGGAGTCTCAACGTGCGCATCTTCCTGGTGGAGTCCGATGCCGACGTGCAGGCGACGGGCAAGAAGCTGGCCAAGATCACCGAGGTGGTGAACGGGAGCGCCTTCGGCGCCGCCATCACCGCGCTCGCCGCGGGCACCGCCGGCACCGTGTCGGCCGTGGTGGCCGCCGCCGCCGCGCTCACCCAGGTGGTGGCGGAGTTGATGCAAAAGGACGAGGACGATCTCGTGGCCGTGTTCGACGGCAGCTACGGGGCGGACCACGGCTTCGGCTCGGGCGAGGAAAACAACACTCAGAACGGCGCGACCATCAGTCTGCGCGTGAAGGGGTAAGCTCAAATGGCACGCTGGAACTTCGACAAGCTCTCGGAAGCCAAGCCAGACACGCTCGAGAAGCTGATGCGCGAGTGTCCCGCGCCGGACTACGCCGCCCTCGACGGCTTCCGCTACATGGGGTGGAACCACGGCTGGGGGGCATCGCTCCTCTCAGGCGAGAAACTCTCCAAGGCCTTCCTCCGAGACAAGAAGAAGACAGTCGGCTTCAACGAGGTGATCCTCCAGGACCTCGCGGGTCCCAAGGGGAAGTGGAACCGGCTCATGGTCGGCGGCCGTCCGGTGCAGCTCGCCTTCTACCGTTTCGCGCGGGTGAAGGACGAGCCGGAGGAGCCGTGGTCGAGCCCCTACCCGCAGGCCGGCGTGCTCCACTATGGGCTACCAAAGCTCAATACCGGTGTCAACGTGATCTTCCAGTGCATCCGCGATGTGATCGTGTGCCCGAACCCGGGCGACCACGAGCTGCTTCTCTGCAAGGCACACTTCCGGCGCAGCGCGCGCAAGGCCGACTTCTACTGCTACTTCCAGCTCGGCAAGCGCGTGCCCATCGACTTCCCGCCCTGGGGCTGAACTTTATTGTGGGTCCCGGAGTGAGGTAGCCCCGGCTCGCGCCCTCCTTCCCGTGCCCCACAGTGGAGGAGCGATGACCCCTGCCGTCGTTGTCCGCAGCCATGGCGTGCTCGTCGAGGCGCCCATCACGCGACGCGTGATCCCCTTCGATGGCCAGCCCGCCGAGTCCGAGCTCGCCCGCGCCGCACAGTTCATTCGCTCGGTCACGGCCCGCAGCGGCGTGGAGTGCGCACGGCGCGTGGGCGAGTACCTGGTGGAGCACTTCTACGGGGGCGACTTCGCGCAGGTACACCGCCACGGGCGCAAGCACGCCTCGCTGCGCGCGCTCGCGGCGCGGGACGATCTCGGCGTGTCGCCCACCTTCCTCTGGACGGCCATCGCCGTGGCCGAGCAATGGGTGCTACTGCCCGTGGAGTTGGCGGAGTCCCTGCCGCTGGCGCACCACCGGCTCCTGCTCCCGGTGCATGATCGCGCCGAACGGGTTCGCCTGGCTCGCGTGGCCGTGGAGGGGCGCTGGTCGGTGCGGCAACTACAGGCCGAGATCCAGCGCCATCGCGAGGAGGAGCGCATGCTCACCGGCGCGCGCAAGCCGGGCCGCCCGCCCGGGGCGGGGATCGAGCGGCTCACCCGCCTGATCGCCGAGGTGGCGGTGGAGGTGGAGCGCGCCGCCTCCGAGGGGCGGCTCGAGCGTCTGGAACCGGAGGAACTACTCGCCTTCGAGGAGGCGCTCGACGACGCGATCAATCGCCTCGAGGATTGTTTCGACGGGGTGAAAGAGGCGGCGGAGGCGGTTCGTGTCCTCCGCTCGGAGGACTGAAGCATGACCACCCGCTGGATGATCACCAACCGCGCGGTGCGGGGCGGCGTGCCTGGCATTCGCCGGGGCGACCGGAGCTACTGGATGTCGTCGTCCGACCGGCGCCTCGATCGGCTCTCGGACTGGACGGAGGTGACCGCCCGCGTATTCCAGCGGGAGTTGCTCGCCGCCGCCCAAGCCCTGCCGAGGGTGAACGACCCGCTGCACCAGCACGAAGACCAGAAGCACGTGTGCCTCTTCGTGCACGGCTACAACAACAGCTGGATCGACGCCGTGCTTCGATACGATCAGGTGTCGCGCGACCTCTTTGACGGTGAGCGCGGCCTCGGGCTCAGCGTGCTCTTCAGTTGGCCGAGCGACGGCATGCTCGCCGGCTACGTGCCCGACCGAGTCGACGCCGACCACTCGGCCGACGACGTGGCCCAGGTGCTGGTCGACCTCCACGACTACCAGGTCGCCATGCAGCGGCTCGCGATGAAGGACCCGTCTGCCGCCTGCCAGGTGAAGATCTCGGCCATCGCCCACTCGATGGGGAACTACGTGATGCAGCAGGGGGTGGCGCGGGCGTGGACACGGGCGAACCGGCCGGCGCTGGTGAGCCTCTTCTCGCAGCTCCTGATGGTGGCCGCCGACGTGGACAACGACCTCTTCGCCTGCGGCGAGAGCAGCGACGGATCGCCGGGCGAGGCGATCGCCAACCTCTGCTACCGGGTAACGGCCCTGTACAGCGGGCGAGATCCCGCACTCGCCGCCTCCGCCGGCCTCAAACACTTCGGCAAACGACGACTCGGCCGCTCGGGGCTCGATCGCGCCCACGCGCCCCCTGACAACGTGTGGGACTACGACTGCACACCCCTTCTCGGCAACGCAGACACGGCGGCGGTGCACTCCGCCTACTTCACGGAGATCGCGACGCAGCGGCTGATGGTCGACGTGCTCCGCGGGCTCGACCGCGCCGTCGTGGTGGGTCGAGTGAACTCGCGCGGCTAGCCAATCCCTGCCCCCGCCAGGTCGGCCAGCGCCATGATCGTCCACTGGGGGTTCAAGCCCGCCGCCGTGGGGAACACGCTCGCGTCCACCACGTGCACGTTGGCGAGGTGCCGAACCCGGAACTCCGGGTCGACCACCGCGAAGTCGTCCTGCGTGGAGAGCGCGTTGCCACCCTGGGGGTGACCCGTCCCGAGCGCGAGTTGCGCCGGCGACTGGAGCTCGGCGTCGTAGACCGCCTGGGCGTCCTGCCCGGGCACGAGTTCCAGGAGCCCATCGGCGGTGGCGGGCACCACCCGAAGCGGACGCCCCGCCTCGGTGCCCCGGAGCAGGAGCGCACTCGCGTGGCCGAGGCCCTGACGGAGCCGCCGGAACACGGCCTGGTCTACCCCGAGGTGGGCCTGGCCGTGCTCGTCGACGAAGCCGCTGTCGTCCGAGGCCACTAGCACGCCGAGACTCAAGACGTTGGCGTACTCCAGCATCCGGTCGTGGTGCAGGCGCCCACCGCCCGGGATCGCCTGAGCCTGTGCCGCAGGCGGGTTGAACCACGACTCGATGATGTAGGGCCGGGTCGCATCGTAGAGGTAGTGCGTGATCTGGGCATGGGCACGCAGGCGAACGCGATCAGGGTAGAAGGCGTGGACAAAGCCACCGATATTGGCGCCCAGATGCTTGCCGAGGGGCACGTCGCGGTTGCGCAGCCGGTCGCGGATCCGAGGGGTGCCGAGCAAGATGCGGGACGAGCCAATCGCCCCGGCCGCGAGCACGTAGGTGCGCGCTCGCACTTCCACCCGCTCGCCGCCGCCCAGTTCCACCTCGAGATGACTCACGCGCTCGCCGGCGAGAGCTAGAGGCATCCGCACCACGCGCGCCCGCTCGACGATGACCATGCCTCGCCCACAGGCACGCGGCAGGTGCACCTGCAGGACGCTCGACTTCCGCACGTAGGGGCAACCGTTGTTGCACAGACCACAGCCGAGGCAGGCCTCGTCGTGGCCGCGGTTGACAAGGCCCTCGAAGAATCCATCGACGGGCGGGCCGCCAACGTTCGGCTTCCCCGGCGAGGGAAGGCCGCCGAGGTAACGCCAGGCGGGGTTGAGCCCGCCTGGGTGGTCGAGCACATCGCCCACCGCGCGGATGCCCAGCTCGGCGGCGATGCGGGCGTAGGCCGACGGGAGCGCGTCGATGAGCGACGGTGGGAATCCCCGCGACCGCCACTCGTCGCGCTTGGCGCCTGGGAGCTGGAAACACACGGCGTTGTTGATCATCGCGCCACCGCCGACGCAGTGCCCCTGGAGTACGACGAGTGGGCCTCCCTTGCCGCTGCTGTTGGTGGCCGTCTGCATGCCGGCCGAGTGGTAGAGCTGGGAGATGGCCGTCACCTCGTCGCCCCGGAGCGTGCCCTGCGGCACGAACGGACCAGCCTCCAACATCAGGACCTTGGCGCCGCGCGCCGTCAGCCGGTCGGCCAGGACGCCGCCGCCCACGCCGGACCCCACCACCACCACGTCCCAGCCGCCGTTCGGCTCGGGCGGCAGCCGCGACCGGACGCTCAGTCGATCGTCCACCGCCGCGGGGAATGGGTTGGTGGGCGGTCGATAGCCCACCCGGCGATGACCGTCGGGGTGGTTGTAGTAGGGCAGAAGGAAGACCCGCTGCAGGAGCGACAGGACCACCGCCATCCACTCCGGGTCGCGACGGCGAAGCACCTCGTGCACCTTCTCGTGCCACTCGGCCACCGGGGCCTCGGCGGGGAGCAACTTCTCGGCCTCCGCGAGCAGCCGCGACACGCTGCGCACCGTGTCGTCGGGCCACTTTCCGGACTCGACCGCGCCGCGGACGAAACGCTCGAACTCGTCGATCACCTCGCGCGCCCGGGGACCGGTTCCTTCTCTGGGCAACAGCGCGTGGGCGAGGATCACCAGCACCCGTCGCTCCCGAGGAGAGAAGCGGGAACCATCGGCGAACAGGGGGGGCAGATCCCGGTAGACCACCTCCAGCTCGCGGTTGAGGAAGGCGAAGTAGTCACGACGGGCCTCGCGCTCGGCAGCTGGGCTCGGGGCGCGGTTCACCCTCAGGCTGCCCCAGCTCTCGAGGGCCGCGAGGCGGAGCGTCCCCCGCGCATGCTCGGCGCCGTGTCGCGACACCGTTACCCGCGCTTGCCCCAGGTCAACGAGCACATCGAGCCCCCGGTCGTCGGCGAGCTTCCGCGTGGCCGTCACCCGCACCTGGCCCGCGCCCAGGTCGTGAAACAAGACGCGACGACCCGGACCGGAGGGCGCGAACATCGACAGCGAGCCCCGCAGCCGGGTGATGTCGTTGCCGAGGGTGAGCCTGGCCCGCGCGTCGGCCACGTGCATGTCGCCGTCGAGGAACGTAGAGAGCGAGGGAATGTCGACCTCCACTTCAAGGCGCGCGCGCGCCTTGCCGCCGCCGGCAAGCTCGAGCGTGCCCACCAGTGGCTCCTTGAACGAGACGCCGACGCTGGCCGGGTAGGGCATGGTGTACCTCCGCACCAGAGCGTAGCAGCTCCCGGCTCTACTTAGGTTATACGCCGTTAGTTTACGATTCGTAATCGCGGACTATTGGCCCGGGGCGCCGAGCTTGAGCCGATCAGCGGCGCGGGACTGCACCAGCGACACGTTGTCGCCCGGGAAGCCGGGCGGGTAGTCCGCCACCAGCTCCTTCGCGTGGAACTGGAGCCGGACGCGGTCCTGTTGCCGCGGCTCGGAGCCGCCCGAGTAGAGCGTCCACTCCAGCTCGAAGTCGCCGGTGATGTCGGAGGTGCTGAAGGTCGAGGTGTGCTCTTGCGCGTTGGCGCTGGAGAGGTCGATGCTGGTGCTCGATTCCTGGGCACTGGGAAGGCGGCGGCTGCAAAGCGTCATCGCCTGGCTGGCCCCGTCCGCGCTGGCCACCTTCACGCCCACTTTGAGCTTGTTGTTGCTGTCCCAGCCATAGCCAAGCTCGAAGCCGGGCACGGGCTGCTTGTGGTTGTTGTCGTCGAAGTCCACGGTGGTGTTGCCAGCGGGCACCGTGAGCCATGCGCTCCGGCGGGCGATCATCTTGTTGTGCCAGGGCCAGCTGAACTTGCCGCCGTACTCCACCCGGACCTCGATGACGTCGCCCTGCTGCACGTTCACCGTGTTGCAGGTGATGTCGCCGTCGGCGCTGTCGAAGCTCAGCGTGGTGGCCTGGGCGCCGTTCTTGTAGACGGCGCCGGTCACCTCGGCCGGATTCCAGCCGTAGTCGGCGTAGTTGAGGAGCCGCGAGGAGGCGGCGAGCGAGAGCACGCCGCCGTTGATGTCGACGCGGATGGTCGTGCGCGGGCCGCCGCGGAACCAGTCGATAATCACGCCCATGGGAACACTCCGGTGCGGCGGGAGTGTGCCCCGGCAGCCCCGTTCCTACCGGCGGAACACCGCGGCTGCCGCCCACACACGAGGAGGAAGGCCCATGATTCGCAGGCGCTCGCTGGCCTGGGCCACCCCCGATTCCAATCGCGAAATGGGATCCACGGCGGCGAGGGCCCGGAAGAGCGCGTGGGCCTCGTCGTCGCGGAGCGCCCAGCGGGTGCCGACCACCGCCGAGGCGCCACTGGCGAGGAAGGCCTCGGCGAGCGAGTGCTCGACGCCCCACGCCCGGGGTGCCGGAGCGCTGGCACAGCCGGCAAGCAAGACCACCGGCTGGCCCCGCAGCCGGTGGGCGGCGATCTCCACCGGACCCACCGCGGCGTCGGCGAAACGAAGGCGCGGCAAGCCGCTGTCGCGCGCCACGTGGAGGCCGAGGTGCACCAGACCGAGCGCCGGGGCCTCACGGAGCGCCGCCCAGGTGGCGGCAGGCCCCTCGCGGCGAAGCGCGCCGGGCAGCTCCTCCAGGTCGCGGGCGCTGAGCGGCAGGTCGCCCTCGGCGTCGGCGATGCTCAGCACCTCCGCCACGTCGGGACGGCGCAAGTAGGCAGCGCCCCGGCCGAGCGCCTCGGTCACGGCGAGCGGACCGCCACCGAGCAGGGGCCCGAAGAGCGCCCAGGGCGCGCCGTCGAGGAGACCGTCGGAGGCCACGACGAGGTGGGGGGGAAGCTCCGCCGCCTGCAGCTCCAGCACCGCCAGAAGGCCGCCAGCGGCCGAGACCACGTCGCCCTCGCCCATCGCGGCGTCGCGGGCGGCCCGCACGGCGGCGCGGACCTCGGCCGGGCTCGCCGCGAGCGCCCGTGCCGAGCTCCCGGGGCCAGCGCGCAGCACCCCCGCCGGGGTGACCGCCAGCACCAGCGCGGGCACCCCTGGGAAGCTCGCCGCGTCGAGGAAGCGCCAGCGCAAGAGCTCAGCCGCCAGCGCCGGATGCCGGGCCACCGCGAGCCCGGCCAGGAAGGCCAGGGGACGGGCGTCCCAGGCGCTGAGCCCGGGGCCGTCGAGACCGGCGAGCAGGCCCCGCAGCGCCGCAACCGTGGCCCGCGCCGCTTCGTCGTTGTCGCACGCGGTCCACGCCGCCACGGCGTGCCACAGGCGGACCTCCAGTGGACGCGTCGGCGCCTCGGGCGGGAGCGCCGCGGTCGCGGCCACACGTGGGCCGGCCTGGGCGAGCGCGAGCGCCCGCATCACCTCGCGCAGGTACGCGCGGTCGGAGCCGGGCGCCGAGCGGTCGGCCTCCACCGCGCGCGCCACCGCCTCCGGGTCGAGCTGCCAGGTTGCGTGGTACCACTGGATCGGCAGGTGGCTAGTGCTCAGCGGATCGAGCGCCCGCGCCGCCGCCAGCCACGCCTCGGTGCGCTCGGCGTCGCCCGCGAGCAGCGCGCGGATCGACTGCGCCCGCGCGGCCTGGGAGGCCCGCGCAGGCGAGAGCGGGGCGCGGGCCACCAGCTCGTCGAGCACGGCGCCGGCGTCGTCGTGGTAGCCGAGCCCGAGGAGCGCACTCGCTAGCCCCAGCGTGCTGCGAACCGCCGAGCCCTCGTCGCCCCGGGCCTCGGCGAGCTGGCGCGCCCGCGAGAAGAGCTCCACCGCATCCCGCTCACGTCCCTCGCGGCCGGCCTGCGCCGCAGCCTCCACGGCGGCCTCCACCTCGGGCTGCCCCGGCGGGTAGTCGGCTTCCCGGATGCGCAGCGGCAAGGTCGGCTGTGCGGCGGCCACCCGCAGCTGGCGCGCATGCACCCGCTCGCGCGGCAATTGCTCGATCCAGCCCCGGCCGTAGGCGCCGACGAGGTCGCGGAGCCACACCTCCAGCAGCGTCGGCTCCACCTCCACGCCGAGGCCGAGCGCCACCACGTCGGTGGCCGATGGCGCCGCCAGCGGCACGCTCGCCCGGGCCAGGCCACCGTCGCGGGTGGATGTGGCCAGATGGAACACCTCGCCGGCGTCATCCACGCGGAAAACCGACACCTGCACCGCCGCCGAGTCCTCCGCGCGCACGCCGCCCGCGTCGAGGCTGAGTGTGAGCGGCACGTCGCGGTAGGCCCCGTCCATCGCCGGGAAATGAGCGGCCAAGGCCACCGCGCGGCTCGGGGCGGGTCGCTGCGACCGGGCAAGCACACGGGCCAGGTCGAGCGCCGGCGGCTCGTCGTCGTTGCCCGACCGCGCGCGAGCCAGGCCCAGGAGCGCCGCGTCCACACGACCCAGGCGCTGGCAGGCGGCGCAGGCCTCGAAGTGTCGCCGCGCCCACTCGGGCCAGTCGGCGCGGTGCCGAGGGGACAGGCCGCCCCCCAGCCACCCCTCCTCCACCAGTCGCGCGTGCTCGTTCACTCCTCACCCCGCAGGCCCAGTGCAGCGGCGATGCTCGCACGCAACCGGTACCGACGCCCCTGGATCGCCCGCTCACCCAGCCGCAGGCCGAGGCGGCGCTCGATGGCTTCGGAAAGTTGACCGTCGCTCATCTCGGTGTCGAGAGCCTCGAAGATCATCAGCGCGACGGGATCGAGTCCGGCCAGCACCGCCCGAATCGCAAGGTCGCATTCCACGGCGGAGGGGTCGCCCACCCTAAGAAAAAACAAGTCCGTCGACGCGTCAACTTGACGCGCCCGCGCTCGGCAGAGGCTCTGGCGACGCGTGAGGCACTCGTAGCGGACGAGGGTGAATACCCACGGCACAAACCCACTCCCCTGGAACGTGTGCCACTCCGCAGCCACGCGGGCCATGGCCTCCTGGAGCGTGTCGTCGACCTCGACCTCGGGCACGCCAGCCGCGAGCGCGAGGCGCTTCAAACCCGGATAGTACAGCTTCCACGTGCAGCCGAGGGCCACGGGCAGGTTGCCGGAGTCTACCGACTCGCGCAACATCTCGGCCAGCAACGCTGGATCACGCGGGAGGGCCTTCGACACCCAGCGAGCGTATCAGACATGTGGCAAAGTGTCGCGCATCGAAGAAGGGCGGCGACTGTTTCCACGTGGAAATACCGGTGGGGTATTCAGCGCGATGTACCCGGGGACACCACCTCTGACAGACAGCAGTGTAGCATGGGGGTATGACCAACACCACCCGCAAGGACGTTGGGGCGTCGGACGAGCTCTTGACTTGGCGTCCCGTGCTCGTCGTCGACGACGAGCCGCTCGTGCTCCTGGCCACGGCCCGCCTGCTCGAGGCGGCCGGCTTCAGCGTGGTGCGGGCCGAGGGGGGTGACGAGGCGCTCGCCGCGCTCGACGCCCGGTCCTTCGCGGTGGTCCTCTCAGACATCAATATGCCCCGAGCCTCCGGTCTCGACGTCCTGCGGGCGGTCCGCGATCGCGACCTCGACGTGCCGGTGGTGCTCATCACCGGCGCCCCCACCCTCGCCGGGGCGGCGGAAGCCGTGGCGTGGGGGGCCTTTCGTTACCTCGTGAAGCCGGTCGACTCGACCGCGCTCGTGGAGGTGATGGCACACGCGGTGCGGCTACACCGGATCGCCCAGATCAAGCGCGAGGCGCTGGCCGCCGTGTCGAACGGGGGCGTCGGCATCGGCGAGCGTGCCGCGCTCCTCGCGAGCTTCGAACGGGCGCTGTCCACCCTCTGGCTCGCGGCGCAGCCCATCGTCGATGGCGGTGAACGGTCGGCCCACGGCTTCGAGTTGCTGCTCCGGACCGGCGAGCCTGCCCTGCCCCACCCCGGGGCGGTGATCGACGCCGCCGAGCGGCTTGGGCGTGTCCACGAGCTCGGGCAGGCCGTGCGGGAGGCCGCCGCGCGTTGCGCGGAGAGCGCGCCGCCGGGGAGCCTGCTCTTCGTGAACCTTCACAGCCGCGACCTTGACGACCCCCACCTCGTCGACCCGGCCTCCTCGCTGTCGAAGGTAGCCGAGCGCGTGGTGCTCGAGGTCACCGAGCGCGCCGCGATCGACGAGGTGAGGGACGCTCGGGCCCGGGTGGCCGACCTCCGGAGGCTCGGCTTCCGGGTGGCCATCGACGATCTGGGCGCCGGCTACTCGGGGCTCACCAGTTTCGCAGCGTTGGAGCCAGAGTATGTGAAACTCGATATGTCATTGGTGCGGGGCATCGACACCTCGGCCACCCGCCAGCGCCTGGTGGGTGCCCTCTCCTCGGCCTGCGCCGAGCTCGGCGTCCGCGTGGTGGCCGAGGGCATCGAGACCACCGGCGAGCGCGACAGCGTGGCCCGGCTCGGCTGCCACCTCCTCCAGGGCTACCGCTTCGCCCGCCCGGCCCCGCCCTTCCCCGGGCACTGCTGGTAGTGGACCGCGAAATATTCGCGCGACATGTTGTCGCACCAGTATCAAACACGCGAATCACTCAGAACTCGCTGCTCGCCGCGTGTGCTGCGCAAAATTGCCACTTCAGATCGGGCTGCGACAATCCGTCCTAGGGCGAGCCCGTAGAGGGTCACGAGCAGGGAGCAGACCATGGACACAATCCGCGAGAGCGGCACGCCCGAGGCGTGTCCGACGACAACCCCGGTGGAGAGCGCCGGTCGCACGACGCCCACCCCACTTGACGAGGCCGCGCAGTGGCTACAGGAGGCCGCCGACGCGCACCCGGGACTTGTGCTCCCACCCGCCGCCGCGCGGGCGCTCGAGCTCGTCGCCGAGTCGACCTTCAACCCCGCCGCCGTGGCCCACGCCCTCCAGGCCGATCCCGCCCTGGCCGTTCCGGCGCTGCAGAAGGCGAACGGCCTACTTTTCACCTGCCGGGGCGACAACCTCGAGTCGGCGCTGCGGCGGCTCGGCGCTCGCGGAAGCCGCGACGTGGTGCTGACGGTCGCCACGTTGCGGTCGCTGCGCGTGACCACCGACCCGCAACTTGGCCAGTGGCTACGGCAACGAGCGGAGGCGACCGCCCTCACCGCCTCGGTGATCGACTTGGTTCTCGGGTCTACCCGGCCCGACGCCTACGCCGCTGGCCTTGTGCACGACCTCGGCTGGGCCCTCGGCCACGCCGTGCTGGCCGAGCAGCCGGCCGAGTCACGACCGGTGTTGTTCGCGGACGCGCGCCTGAGCCGCGAGGTGGTGAGTCGTTGTCACGTGGCGCTCGGCACCCGGGTGGCGGCAGCGTGGGGGCTCCCCGGCGCGGTCATCGACGCGGTGGGGGAGCACCACGGCTCGCACGTGCGGGGCGACAGTGTGGCGGCGGTGGTACGTGCCGCGCTCGCCACGATCAACAGCCTCGGGGTCGGCTCGGAGGGCCCGGCGTTCGAGATCTCCGCGCTCGCCGCCCTGGGGCTCTCGGGCGACGCCGTGGCGGCCGTGCCCACGGCCGCCTTCGGCACCCTGCGACGTCACGGGGTCGTGCAGGACCGTCGTTACGACGGTGGGCAAACGGTCGGCGACCGCGAGCGCCGCCTGCTCCGGTACCTCGGATCAGCCTAGTGGAGCGGCCCCGTGACCACGCGACGCGCCGGGCGCGCAAGGGCGAGCACCACGTCGATGTCGCCCTCGCGGGCGAGCGCCGCGCCGACGTCGATCGCCTCGTGGCGGAGTCGCCGATCGGTCGGCGCGGTGCTCTCGAGCCCCGCAGCCAGTTTGTCGACGACCCTCGCGAGCGCGGCCCCGTCTGGCACGCCCGAGAGGGCCACCATCACCTCCCCGGTCGCCACCACGGCCACCCGGTCGCCCCCTCGCAACGCCACCCGCACGCGACGCGCGAGCGCCATCGCCGATCGGGCGCGGTCGTCGCCGGCCTCCACCCCGACTGGGCGCAGGAGCAAGACGGCGTCGGCGAGCCCGGGCGCCCGCATCCGGTGCAACCACAGGCGGGCCGTCTGCATCGCCTCCACCATCACCGGCTGGCCGGGCGGCGGCGCGAGGGTCTCGGCAAGCCAGTGGCGCTCCACGAGGACAATCGCCAGCGACACGGCGAGTTCGACGGTGACTCGCTGCGCCGGGGTCGGCCTGTGGCCCGCCGGCGCGCCCACCACCACCTGTCCCCAGCACGGGCCGTTTCCGCCCTGCATCGAGAGCTGCCAGCCCGCGTCGAAGCCCACTTCGAGGGCCCAGGCCCGTAGCTCAGGATCCCAGCTGGCGGCCGCTTGGGGTGGCAGGTCGAGGGCGCCGGGTGGGTGCGCCGGGAGCTCGTCGGGTAAGACCCTGCAGCGAAGGCCGTCGGCCGCCCCGGCGAACCAGCACTCGAGCCCGCCGAGCAGCTCGTCGAGCGGGGCACGCTCGCTGGCCACGCGGAGCAGGGTGGCAAGGGGGGCGAGGTCGGGTTTCACCGGGTATCTACTCCATCTTGCGCACAGTGATCTCGGGTGGCCGCGCAGATCGAGGAATCGGAAACAAGACCGGCGATGAAGAGGGGGGGGCACTACCAGGAAGCCGGTCCCGGGACGCCCCCAGCCGTGGCGCCAGAGCCGAGGCGACGGTAAAGCCCGTCCCGAACTCCTGCTTCGAGGTGAGTGATGCCGGTACTTGGGATGGGTGGCTACTTCTTTCGCGCCAAGGACCCCAAGGGCCTGAAGGCCTGGTACCGGGAAAATCTGGGCGTGGGCGGCGGCATGGGCACCGACGAGTCGGGGCAGAGCAACGAGTGGGTGTGGTTCACCCGCGGCGGGCCCATGGTGTTTGAGCCGTTCAAGGCCGACACCGACTACTTTGCCGCCGACAAGCAGGCGATGATCAACCTGCGAGTGGCCGACATGGATGGCCTGCTCGCGAGCCTCCGAGCCAAGGGCATCGAGGTGATCACCAAGCCGGAGTGGGACGCCCCAGAGATCGGGCGCTTCGCCCGCGTGCACGACCCGGAGGGCAATGCGATCGAGCTCTGGGAGCCGGTAGGCGGCTGAGCCGACGGCAGAAAGGCCCTTCCCTGTTTTCACCGGGAAGGGCCCTGGGGTGGTAGTCCCAAGGGGAATTGAACCCCTGTTGGCGAGATGAAAACCCGCTGTCCTGACCACTAGACGATGGGACCAGAGATGGAGGGCTGGATGGTGGGCCGTGCCGGACTTGAACCGGCGACCCACGGATTAAAAGTCCGGTGCTCTACCAGCTGAGCTAACGGCCCGCGGCCCCGCTGCTAATCGCGGGCAGGGAGACGGTCAACCCGTCGCCGTGCCACGAGGTTCACGCGTCGTCAGCCCTTCACGCACACCACTTGCTTGAGCGTGTGCACGATGTCGACAAGTTCGGCCTGCGCCGCCATCACCGCGTCGATCGACTTGTAGGCCCCCGGCGTCTCGTCGAGCACCCCCTCGTCTTTGCGGCACTCCACGCCCTCGGTGGCGGCCCGGTGCTGGGCGAGCGTGAAGCTGCGCGTGGCCTCCCCTCGCGACATCGCGCGACCGGCTCCATGCGAACAAGAATGGAAGGACATGGCGTTTCCCTTGCCTCTCACGATGAAGGACTTGGCGCCCATCGAGCCCGGGATGATGCCGAGATCCCCCTCGCCGGCGCGCACCGCGCCCTTGCGGGTAACGAAGACGTCGAGGTCGAAGTGCTCTTCCCGCGACACGTAGTTGTGGTGGCAGTTCACCGCCGACTCGTCGACCGAGAAGCGGGATAGTCCCGCCTTTCGGAGGGCCTTGAGCGTGCGCTCGAGCATCACCTCTCGGTTCGCCCGCGCGTAGCGCTGCGCCCAGTCGAGCGCCCGCCAGTAACGACGAAACGCCACCGAACCCTCCTCGAGCCAGGCGAGGTCCTGGTCGGGCAAGTCGATGCCCCGCTCGCGGATGCGCTGCCGCGCGAGATCGGTGAAGTAGGTCCCGATGTTGTTGCCCGCGCCGCGAGAGCCCGAGTGCAACATCACCCACACCGAGCCCGCCTCGTCGAGGCAAAGCTCGATGAAGTGGTTGCCGCCGCCCAGCGAACCCACCTGTACCTCGGGCCGCGCGTGCGACACACGGGGGTCGTCCTTCACGATCTGGCGGTAGTCCCCAGCGAGTTCGCTCCAGGTGGCGCTCACGAGTTCGGGGAGCTGTCCCTTGTTGGCCGGGTGACGCTCGTGGTCGCCCCGACCCACCGGCACAGCCTCCTCGATCTCGGCGCGCACGCGCGAGAGCGAGTCGGGCAAGTGATCCGCAGTGAGGGAGGTGCGCACCGCCGCCATGCCGCAGCCGATGTCGACGCCGACTGCGGCCGGCACGATGGCGCCGAACGTGGCAATGACGCTGCCAACGGTGGCGCCGCGGCCGTAATGCACGTCGGGCATGACCGCGACGTGGCTGTGGACGAAGGGTAGCCGCGCCGTCCGCTCCACCTGCTTGCGGGCGCCCTCCTCGAAGGGCACGCCGTTCACCCAGGCGCGAACGGGCACGCCGCCCTCCACCGCGATGAGCTGGTGAGAAGACACGACGAACCTCGAATGTCCCGGGAGGGTAGGCACAGGGACAGAGTTGTCAAGGGATGTCTCTGCGTTCCCCCACTCGCGTAGGATCGCGCCGTGCGCGTGCTCCTCGCCGTCCCCCCGCATGCGCGGCTGCGCGACCCGCCCGAGACGGTGGCCGTTCACCCCCTGACGCTCGGCTACCTCGCGGCCGCGCTCGGTCGCGACCACGATGTGCTCCAGCTCGTTCCCGACGTGCGCGCCGGGCCCGATCCCTGGAGAGAAATCGATATTATACTCGCCGACTTTCGCCCGGAGCTCGTCGGCATCAGCGCGCTGACCGCCACCCTCGATGGTGCGCTCGGCCTGGCACGACGCGCGAAGGCCATCGCCGGGGCCACCGTCGTGATGGGCGGCCCGCATGTCTCGGCGCGACCCGGGGCCTACCAGGACGTCGATGCCGTGGTGGTGGGCGAGGGGGAGGGTGCCCTGCTCGACGTGCTCGCCGGCGCACGCGGCGTGGTGCGGCGTGAGCCCGTTGCCAACCTCGACCTCATCCCCTTCCCCCGTCGTGACAACGTGCTCTGGACGGAGGACGTCCACCCGGCCTTCTACCAGTCGATCGTCACCCTGCGCGGCTGCCCCTACGCCTGCGTCTACTGCGCCGTTCCGGGGCTCGACGAGCGCAAGACCCGCTACCGCTCGCCCGTCAACGTGGTTGACGAGGTCGCCCAGCTCGTCGAAAATCATCGTATCCCCTACATGTTCTTCCACGACTCGGTCTTCACGCTGCACCGGCGTCGTACCGTGGAGATCCTGGAGGGCATGGTCGCCCGTGGCCTCGAGGTGCCCTTCTGCTGCCAGACCCGTGTGGACCGTGTCGACCCCGAGTTGCTGGCGCTCATGAAACGGGCCGGCTGTCACCACGTGTACTACGGCATCGAGTCGGGACACCCGGAAACTCTACGGCAAATGAGGAAAGACGTGCCGCTCGCCCGGGCGCGCGAAGCCGTGCGCCAGACGCTCGACGTGGGCATCCGCGCGAGTGGCTTCTTCATGGTGGGCTTCCCCTGGGAAACGGCGGAGCACATCGCGGCCACCGGCGACTTCGCCACGAGCCTCGGGCTCGCCTCGCTGAGCCTCTTCTCCGCCACCCCGCTGCCCGGCACCGAGCTCGAGCGCCTGTCCGGCCAGCCCGCGCCGCCCGCCGTCGATTTCCGGGCGCCGAACGTCAACCTCACGGGGCTGACACACGAGCGATACACCGGCTTGTATCAGGCGCTCCGCGCCCGCTTCGACGCCTACAATCTCGGCCGCAATCCGTGATTTACGTATCACCAAGAATCGCGTTGGCCGCCTTTTTCCCGGACATCATCGCGCCGACGATGCCGTGTCCGCTGCGGGTGGACGCCCCCGCGAGGTACAGGCCCGGCAACGGCCCACGCGCGCCGGGACGCTTGTCGAGAAACTGCCCCGGCGTGGCGGCAAGCCCGTAGCCGGTGCCGCCCGAGGCCCCGGTGAAGCGACTGTGGCTCACCGGCGTGGCGCTCTCCCGGTACACCACGCGCGACGCCGTCCCCGGGAGCATGTGGTCGAGCCGACGCAGCAGCTCGTCTTCCACGCGTTGCTTGATGGCGCGGTAGCGGCTGTCTTGTCGATAGCGCAGCTTTCCCGCGGCCTCTCGGGAGAGTCCCCAGGCCTCCGGCTCCCCGGGCACCAGCGTCATCGCCTCGATGGTCGAGTAGCCCTCGGGGGCGTGCGCCGCCGTGTCCGGGTCTTTCCGGCTCGCCGAGGTCACGTAGCAGCCGGCCATCGCCGCCTCCACGCCATCCTCCACGCCGGCGTAGGCGGCATCGAAGTCGTAGCTGTCGAATTGCCAGAGGTTCTGCGCGCCGAGGCCCTCGATGGGCCCCTTCACGCCGAAACAGGAGAGAAACACGGCACCGCCCATTTCCCACTTCTCGGCGCGGCCCGCCCAGACGGAGGGCAGCGACTCGCGTGGGCAAAGCTCGAGCATGGTCTTCTTGATGTCGGCGTTGCTCAGCACCACCGGCGCGCGAAGCTCGAAGTCCTCGCCCACCACCCCCACCGCGCGACCGCCCTCCACCAGGATGCGCGTCACCGGTTTGCGCAAGGCCACGATGCCGCCGTTCTTCTCGATGATCGCGGCGAGCTCGTCGGCCATCACCTGGCCGCCGCCCACCGGGTAGTAGGCGCCCTTGAAGTAGTGGTTGGCGAGCCCGGCGTGCAGCATGGCGCTCACTCGGCGCGGCGCGAGGCCGTAGTCGCCGTTCTGGCCGAGCATCACCGCCTTGCAGCGGGGGTCCTTGATGGTCTCGTCGAGGAAGGCACCGATGGTACCGCCTCTCCAAGACGCCGCGAGGCGACCGTGTAGGAGCGCTTGAACGAGGAGCCCCATGCCGGGCTTGGCCGCGCCGAGGCGATCGACTTCCGCCAACAAGCGCATGTATCGCTCGATTCCAGCCTTCTCCGCGGGGAACATCTCGGTGAGCCGCGACTGATACAGCTCCTTGTTCGCAGGAATGGGGAAGCGGAAATCGGGGAAGACGAGCACGTCGAAGGCGTCGGGATCCAGCGCGCGCCAGCGCACGTCGGCGCCCACCCCTTCCAGCAAACGGGGGACGAGCCCACCCGGCCCGCAGTCGCCCACGTAGTGCACGCCGATGTCGAACCGAAGATGGCCACCGTCCACCGGGCGCTCGAACATCGTGGCGCAGCCGCCAGCCACGTAGTGGGCGTCGAGCACCACCACGCGCTTGCCCGCCCGCGAGAGCGACGCGGCGGCGTAGAGCCCGCCCATGCCCGCGCCGATCACCACCACGTCGCAGGCAGCGGGGAGCGTCGCGTGCACACGGCGCTTGGTGTCGCGCACCGGGGAGTGAGCGTCGATCACGCGAACAACGCGTCGCGGACGATCACGTCGTCGCGTCCGGCGCCCGTGCCGATGAGCGCCACGGGCACGCCCACCAGCGCCTCAAGGCGATCGACATAGGTACGCGCGGCGGCAGGGAGCTCCTCGTAGCGACGCACGCCCGAGAGATCTTCGGTCCACCCTCGCAGTTCCTCGTACACCGGCTCGACGGCCGCGAGCGCCGCGGCGCCGGCCGGAACCTCCTCGAGGCCCCGGTAGCCCGTGCACACGCGGATCGTGTCCATGCCGCTGAGCACGTCGAGCTTGGTGAGCGCCAGCCGGGTGAGCCCGTTGACCATCACGGCGTGACGCAACATCGGCACGTCGAACCATCCGCATCGCCGGGGACGACCGGTCGTGGCCCCGAACTCGTGTCCCACGCGACGGAGGCGCTCGCCCGTGTCGTCGGAGAGCTCCGTGGGGAAGGGCCCGCTGCCCACCCGCGTGCAGTAGGCCTTGGCGATGCCCACGACCTCGTCGATGACGGTGGGCCCCACGCCGGTGCCCGCGCAGGCGCCACCGGCCACGGTGTTGGAGGAGGTGACGTACGGGTAGGTACCGTGATCGACGTCGAGGAAGGTGCCTTGCGCTCCCTCGAAGAGGATGCTCTCCCCAGCCCGGTGCGCCGCGTGCAACATCCGGACGGCGCTCCGCGCGTGGGGACCGAGCCGCCGGGCCAGGGGCAAGAGCTCCTCGAGCATGGGCGCGGCCGTGAGCGCGGGCGCCCCAAGCTCCGCGAGGCGCAGGTTGTAGGCAGGCAGGTGCGCGTCGATGTGGGCGCGGAGAGAAGGCTCGTCGAGGTAGTCGGCCACCCGCAGCCCCCGCCGCCCCACCTTGTCCTCGTAGGCAGGCCCGATGCCTCGGCCGGTGGTGCCGATCTTGCGGTCGCCCGCCGCGGCCTCGCGCGCCACGTCGAGGGCGCGGTGCCAGGGCAAGATCACGTGCGCCTCGGTGCTGAGCACCAGTCGCGAGGGGCCGGCGTCGATGCCCGCGGCGAGGAGCGCGTCGATCTCCCGCACCAGCACTGCCGGATCGACCACGACGCCGTTGCCAATCACGTTCACACAGCTCGCCTGGAGCATGCCGCTCGGGACGAGGTGGAGCACCGTTTTCTTGCCGTGCACCACCAGGGTGTGCCCAGCGTTGTTGCCGCCCTGGAAGCGGACCACGTACTTGGCTTTCCGGGCCAGCAAGTCGACCACCTTGCCCGTGCCCTCGTCGCCCCACTGGGCACCCACGACCACGACATTCGCCATGCCGCCGGGGCTATCAAGGCGCGCGCGACCTCGGCGCCTCAGCCCTTGCGGATCTTCCGCTGCGCCTCGAGCGCGCCCTTGTGCCGGGGATCGACCTCGAGCGCCACCTGGAGCTCGCGCAGCGCGTTGGCCTCCATCTTCAGCTCGACGTACATCTCGGCGAGCTGCACGCGGAACTCGGGGCGCTTGGGCTCCTTGTTGACGGCACGCCGCATCAGGTTCACCGCCTCGCGGGCGTCGTCTTCGTGGCTCTTCACGAGGTGCGCCAGGCGCGCGTAGGCGACGCCCTCCTCGGGATCGCACTCGATGGCCTTGCGGTAGTTGGCCATCGCGTCCTTCACGTTCTGGTACTGCTCGGCCTGTTGAGCGAGCGCCACGAAAGTGGCCCCGCGCTGCTGGCGTGCCTTGCCCTGCGCCTTGTGGAAGAGGTCGACGTAGGTCGGGTTTCTGGGGTCGTAGCGCGTGGCCAGGTAGAGCGCGCTCTCGGCCTTGGCGAAACGACCGCCGCGGAAGTCCTCCAGCCCCGCCTGGTAGTAGCCGGCGGCCCGCGCGAGCTGATCGGCGATCTGCGCCTTGATTTTGCTCATGGCGCTCGGCGGCGCCGGCCGGGCCTCGGCCGGGGGCGCGGTCGGCTTCGGCGGCGGCCGGGGGACACCATCGGTCGTCGCGATGCGCGGCCCTTGCGCCCCACGGTCGATCTTCACCTCGAAACCTTGCGGAGGGGGCGGTGCCGCCTTCTGCGCCACGGGGGTGACCGCCACGCCGTTGGCGGCGAGGTCACGCTCGTAGACCAGCCGTTTGTTGTCCTCGCGCAAGGTCTTGTAGGCGCGCGTGACGTTGACGAAGTTCTGCTCGATCACCACCATCAGCTCGCCCGCGTCCCGCGAGTAGAAGCGGTCGGGATGCCACTCGCGCACGTAGTCGCGGTAGGCGCGCTCGACGTCGTCTTTGAGCGCGCTCGTGTCGAGCCCAAGCACCGCAAAAAAGGTGCCTTCCTCAGCGAGGCGTTCAATGCGCTGGATGGCCAGTCGCTCGTCCGCCGACAGCGGCGTTTTCTGCATCGCGCTGAGCATACCCGACCGCGCCTCCCCCGCAAACGACGGGCGCCCGGCTGTCGGGACTACTTTTTCGCTCTGGGGTGGGCCTTGCGGTAGGCGGCTCTCAGGCTGTCGAGATCGAGGTGCGTGTAGCGTTGGGTGGTGGACAAGGAGGCGTGACCGAGGAGCTCCTGGACGGCGCGAATATCGGCGCCGTTGGCCACGAGGTGCGTGGCGAAACTGTGGCGCAAGGCATGGGGGTGCACGTCGGGGGCCTGGGCAGCGTCCCCCCCCTGGCGCACGATGTCCCACGCGGAGCGCACGCCCAGCCGGGCCCCGCGCTTGTTGAGGAAGAGGGGGCCAGAGGCCCCGCCCCGCCCCGCCAGGAGCTCGCGCGCGGCGTCGATCGCGCCCTGCCCCAGCGGGACAATGCGCTCCTTGTCCCCCTTGCCATGGCGCACGCGCACCGTGCCCTCGTGCAACTCGAGGTCATCGACGTCGAGCGCCACCAGCTCCGAGACGCGTAGACCGGCGCCGTAGGCGATCTCGAGCAGCGCACGATCCCGAACGGTGAGCGGAGACTCCACCACCCGGCTCGCCTCGTCAACCTCGAGCACGCGCGGCAGGGGGAGCGTCACCCGGGGGGCGCGCAGGCGGTCGGCCGGGCTCGCGTCGATCAGCCCCTCCCGTTGGCACCAACGGTAGAAACTGCGCAAGCTAGAAATCCTTCGGGCGAGGCTCGACGGCGCGCGCGCCCCCGTCGCCAACCATCGTCGTAAGTCAGCGATGCTTGCAGTCAACAGATCGCGCGGCGCCACGCTCGCGGCAAGGCCGTTGAGCTCCGTCCCATAGGCGCGCAGCGTGTGCGGCGAGGCGCCCTTCTCGGCGGCAAGGTGATCGAGGTAACGGCCCACGACTTGCGACATCGCCGCCATCATAAGCCGCTCACGACGTGCTTGCTCGGAAGGGGGGCGGGGAGTATCCATGCGCCCCCATGTCGAAGCCCCTCGTCATCGTCGAGTCGCCCACGAAGCAGAAATTGATCCAGAAGTTCCTGGGTAACGACTACGTGGTGGAGGCCAGCGTGGGCCACATCCGCGACATCCCGGAGCCGAAGGAGCTGCCCGACGAGCACAAGAAGGGCCCCTACGCCGAGTTCGGCATCGACATCGACTCGGACTTCAAGCCCCTCTACGTCGTCGATCCGAGAAAGAAAGCGAAGATCAAGGAGCTCAAAGACAAGCTCAAGTCGGCCTCCGCCCTCTACCTCGCAACCGACGAAGACCGAGAGGGCGAAAGCATCTCCTGGCACCTCGTCGAGGAGCTCAAACCTCGGGTTCCCGTGAAGCGCATGGTGTTTCACGAGATCACCCCCGAGGCCATCCGCGCGGCGCTCGCGAGCCCCCGCGCCATCGACCAGGACCTGGTGTCGGCGCAGGAAACACGCCGGGTCATCGATCGACTTTTCGGTTTCGCCACGTCGCGCGTCTTGTGGCGTAAGCTGCGCGGGGCACGAAGCGCGGGCCGGGTGCAAACCCCCGCGGTGCGCCTGCTGGTGGAACGCGAGCGTGCGCGCATGGCGTTCCGGGCGAGCGACTGGTGGGGCATCGAGGGCAGCTTTGGCGCGCAGGCCGGCACGATCCCTGCGAACCTCGCGGAGGTCGGTGGCAAGCGCGTGGCCAGCGGTCGCGACTTCGACGAGACCACCGGGAAGCTGAAGGCCAAGGACGTCGTCCTGCTCGACGAGCCGGCGGCGAAGGCGCTGGTGTCGCGACTGTCCCCCCGCCAAGGGCGCGTGGAGAGCGTCGAGAGCAAGCCCTGGAAGGAGTCGCCGAAGCCCCCCTTCACCACCAGCACCATCCAGCAGGAGGCGAACCGCAAGCTTCGCTGGGGTGCCGACCGCACCATGAAGGTGGCCCAGCGCCTCTACGAGAGCGGCTGGATCACCTACATGCGCACCGACAGCTTCGCGCTCTCCGACCAGGCCATCAACGCGGCCCGCACCCTGATCGCCGGAGCCTACGGCGCCGCCTACCTGCCGCAGGCCCCGCGTCGCTACAAGAGCACCGCCAAGAACGCCCCGGAAGCCCACGAGGCCATCCGGCCCGCGGGCACCCATTTCCGCGGCATCGACGAGGCCCGCCGCGAGCTCGACGCCGACGGCGCGCGGCTCTACGAGCTGGTGTGGAAGCGTACCGTGGCCTGCCAGATGGCCGACGCCAACGGCCAGGGCGTGACCGTGCGCATCGGGGTTGACGACGCCCGCTTCGTCGCCACCGGCCGGACCATCGACTTCCCCGGCTACCGGCGCGCCTACGTGGAAGGCAGCGACGACCCCGAGGCCGACCTGGCCGATCAGGAACGCATCCTCCCCGCGGTGCGGCCGGGCGACGTTGTGACGGTGCGCGAGCTCGTGGCCAAGGGCCACACCACCCAGCCGCCGGCGCGGCTCACCGAGGCCACGCTCATCAAGGAGCTGGAGCACCTCGGCATCGGCCGTCCCAGCACCTACGCCGACATCATCAAGAAGATCATCGACCGAAACTACGCCTTCCAGCGAAGTACGGCGCTCGTCCCCACCCACGCGGCCTTCCTGCTCACCGCCTTCCTCGAGTCGCAACTCGCCGAGCTGGCCGCCTACGACTTCACCGCCAAGCTCGAGGAAGACCTCGACCAAATCTCCCTCGGCAAGGCGCGGCGCACCAGCGTGCTGACCGCCTTCTACAAGGGCGATCGCGGGCTCCGGGGTCGCCTCGACGCTTCGCTCGCCTCCCGTGATGACGGCTTCTACCGATTGCCGCTGACCGGCGAGCCCTCCACCCGCTTCCACGTGCGCGTGGGCCAGTACGGCGCCTACGTGACCGACGCGAACAACGGCACCGCCAACATCCCCGGCGACATGGCACCCGACGAGGTGACGGAGCTGTGGGCGGAGAAGGCCCTCCAGGCCAAGGCCGACGGCCCGCGCAGCCTGGGCAACGCGCCCAGTGGCAAGCCCGTTTTCATGTTCAATGGCCGCTTCGGTCCCTACGTGCAGCTCGGCGAGGCCGAGGGCAAGGAGAAGCCACCCCGCTCCTCGTTGCCCGAGGGCATCACGATGGAAACGGTCACGCTCGAGCAGGCGCTCGGGCTCCTGGCCCTTCCTCGCGCGCTCGGTAAGGGGCCGGGCGGCGAGCCGGTGACGGCCAACATCGGGCGTTTTGGCCAGTACGTGAAGATGGGCGAGCAGTCGCGCACGCTGGCGCCCGGGCAGGGCGTGCTCACCGTGACGCTCGACGAGGCCCTGGCGCTCCTGGCGCAGGCGAACGGTCGCGTGGCTCGGCGCGGCAAGCCGGAGGCGATGAAGGAGCTCGGGGCCGATCCGCACTCGGGCAAGCCCGTGAAGCTGATGGCGGGCCGCTTCGGCCCCTACGTGACCGACGGCGAGACCAACGCCACCCTGCCCAAGGGCAGCTCGCCCGAGGGCGTGTCGCTCGAGGAAGCGGCCGCGCTGCTCGCCCGCAAGCGCGAGGCGGGGCCCTCCCCGAAGCGCGGGCGATTCGCGAAGAAGGCGGCCGCGCCGAAGGCTGCGGGCGCAGCGAAGAAGGCCGCGCCTGCCAAGAAGGCCGCCCCGGCGAAGAAGCCCGCGGCGGCAAAGGCGACCTCCGGGGGGCCGAAGGCCGCCGCGGCGACCAAGAAGGCGTCGCCCACGAAGAAGGCAGAGGCCAAGGCGACCGCTGTAGCGAAGAAGCCCGCCGCCACCAAGAAACCGGCCGCGACGAAGAAGAAGCCTTCCGCCGCCACCGAGGCCCTGCCGTAGCCCCGGCGCACATTGACCCCCCTCCTGTCGATGCTCGCGAGCACGCTGTGCTTCGCGATGATGTCCACCTGCGTGGCGCTGGCGCACACGCGGGCGCCGGAGCTCGGCACGGCGCTGTCGAGCTTCGTTCGCTCCGTCGTGAACCTGGGACTCCTTCTGGTGCTGGCGCGGGGGAGCGCGAAGGCACTGTTCGGTGACCGTCGCCCGGCGCTCTGGTGGCGCGGCCTCAGCGGTGCCTTGGCGCTCATCACCTACTTCGCCGCGCTGTCGCGCATCGGCGCGGGCGAAGCCGCCTTCCTCAACCAGACCTCCAGCGCCTGGGTGGCCGCGATCGCGCCGCTGGCGCTCGGAGAGCGAACCTCGCCCCTCACTTGGCTCGCGGTGCTCGCCAGCGCCATCGGAACCGCCATGCTCGGCTGGCCCCGGCTCGACGCGCCCACCGGCGACCTCGCTGGCCGCGCGCTGGGCCTCGTCTCCGGCCTCGCCGCCGCCGCTGCCTACCTGACGATCCGCCGCGCCTCGGCCACCAACGGTCCCGCCGTCATCGTCTTCTACTTCACGCTGATGTCGGCCATCGCCAGCGCCGTCATGCTGGTAGTTCTCCCGGCACCGCCCCCCACCGATCCCCTGGCCTGGGCCTACCTCGTTGGCGCGGGGCTCTTCGCCACCGGAGGGCAGCTCTTGATGACCTCGGCCTACCAGCAGGGCCCCGTGGCCACGCTGGCGGCCGTGTCTGCGGGCACGCCGCTCTTCACGACGCTCCTCGCCGCAGTGGCGCTGGAGCAGCGTCCCGACGCGCTCGCCCGAGTGGGCATGGGCGTGCTCGTGCTCGCGAGCGTGGCCTTGCCCTTCCTCTCGCTGCGACAGGGGCAGCGCGGCGCGTGATAGGGCGGCAACGTGGCTAATCACGGCGAGCGTATCGGCCCCTTCGAACTGCAGGAGGTGCTCGCGGTGCGGCCGCGCTCGAACCTGTGGCGAGCGGTGCGGACCGACGGCCAGAGCCGGGGACCGCGCGACGTCGTCTTGCGACTCGCGCACGACGCCGCCGACGGAGAGGCCATCGCGGAGCTGCGGAAGGAGTACGACGCGCTCCGAGCCATCGACGACCCCCGCGTGCGCAAGGCGTGGGGTTTCTACCCGGGCTTCGGCGCGCTCGCCCTCGAGTACATCGACGGGGTGAGCCTCGCCTGGGTGATCCAGCAAGCCACCCAACGGGCGCTCGACTTCGACCTGGCCACGCGGGTCGACATCCTGGTGGAGCTGGCCAACGCCCTGCGGGTGGCCCACGAGGTGGGCGTTGTGCACGCGCGACTCTGTGCCGACACCGTGCGCCTACGTCGCGACGGCAACGTCGTCATCACCGACTTCGCGCTCCCGGTCGACCGCCTCGCCGTGGTGCCACCGGAGATCGCCGCCGGCGCCTCCGTCGCGACGCCCACCGACCAGTGGCTCCTCGGCGCCCTCGCCGTGCACCTGCTGCTCGGCGAGACTCTTCTCGGGGGCGAGCCCGGCAGGCCAGCCGATGGTCGGCGCGACCTCACGCCGTGGTTGGCCCGCGTCGAGGGCGTCTCCCCGCGCATGGCCCGCGTGGCCGCGAAGCTCCTCGCACGCGACCCGCGCGACCGGTATGGCAGCGAGGGCCTCCTGGTCAAAGACCTCTTGTCGGCGCTGCGGGAAACTGCCGATGCCCCGCGCCGCGACCTGCTCGCCCGCAAGGCCCACCTGCGCCGGCCGCAGGGGGAGGTGGCCCCGGTGGTGCGCTCGCCGCGCCTGGCCGCCCGTCCAGGAGCGGAAGACACGCGCACCGCCCCCATGGGTGAGCAGCCACCACCTCGTCAACCCGTCGCCGTTCCGTCGCCCGCGACGCCGCCGCGACCTGCGCCCCCCGACGACGATGCCGACGCCACCAGCGTGGAGCTGCGCTTGCCCACGCCGGCGCCCTGGAAGCCACGGGCGGTCTCGTTCCAGTCTTCCCACGACCTCGTCGACGCGGTCGTCGACGACGACGACGCCGTGACCACCCCACGCGGTCTCCCCCCGCCGGCACCGGAGGAGGACCGCGAGTCGGAGGAGCCGACGTCGGCAGGCCCGAGGATGGTGCCCGACTGGGTGGCCGCCTGGGCCCTGGTGATGCTGCTGGCCGTGGGCGTCTGGGCCATCGTCACCCGGATCTTCTAGTGTTGGCCGTGCTTCCGGTGCGCACGCCGACGCTGCCGCCCGCCACGCACACCAACTGCTACCGGCTCGGCGACACGGTGATCGACCCCGCCTCGCCCTACCCCGACGAGCAAGAACGCCTAGCGTCGTGGGCCGGGGGGGTGCGCCGCATCCTGGTGACGCACCACCACGAGGACCACGTGGGCGGCGTCGCCGACCTCCGCGCCCGTAGCGGTGCGCGCGTGTGCGCCCATCGCGATGCGCGGCTGCCGTTCCCGGTCGACGAGACGCTCGAGGATCTCGACACCATCGATACCGGAGAGGGCGTCCTGGTCGCCCTACACACGCCCGGGCACGCCGACGGTCACCTGGCGTTCCTGGTGGACGGGACGGGCGACGTGGTCGCCGGCGACCTCGTGGCCGGCTTCGGGACCATCGTGCTGGTACCCCCCGAGGGACAGCTCGCGGCCTACCTCGCGAGCCTCGCCCGCGTGCGCCCGCTGGCGACGACGCTCCACCCGGCCCATGGTCCCGCCTGCTCCGGCGCCCTCGCCGACCAGTACATCGCCCACCGCCACATGCGCACGGGGCAATTCCTCGCCGCGCTGAGGGCCGGCGCCAGCAGTCCCGACGGCATCGCGCGGGCGGTGTACGCGACGGTTCCCGGCGCCAACCTCGGCCTCGCCGCGCTCCAGGTGCGCACGCACCTCGCGTGGATGCGCGCGGAGGGGCTGGCCCGGGAGGAGAGCGGTCGTTGGACCTCCATCTAGGCGACATCGTCGTCGTTACCGGAACCGACACGGGTGTGGGCAAGACCGTCACCACGGCAGCCCTGGCCGCGAGCTTGCGCGCGCGCGGCGTGGCGGTTCGCGCGCTGAAGCCGATTCAGACCGGCGTGGGTCCTGGCCACGACAACGACGCCGACCTCATCGCCCGGGCTGCCGGGCACTCTCCCCTCACGATGGTATCGCTAACGGAGGCGCTCTCGCCTCACCTCGCGCTCGAGCGCGCTGGCCTGGCGATTCGTCGTGACGAGATCCTTGCATGGGTCGTCGCCCACCGTGGCGCCATCACGCTCGTCGAGGGCGCGGGTGGCTGGGAGGTCCCCCTGTGTCGCGACTTCACCGTCGCCGATCTGGCCGCTGCCCTGCGCGCCCGGGTGCTGCTCGTCGCGCAAAACCGTCTCGGTGTGCTCAATCACGCGCGGCTCACGGTGGCCGCGATCGCGGCCCGCGACCTCGCCACCTGGCGCGTGGCGCTGACCCCGGGCGAGGCGGGCCTCGCAGCCACGCTCAACGAGGCGGAATTACCCCGCCTGCTCCCGGGGCACGACGTTCGTGTCTTCCCAAGGGTGGATGCCCACGATCTGCAGGCGCTGGCCGAGGCGGGGCGGGTGCTCAGTAGTACATGAATCGGTCGGTGTAGGCGGTCAGCGTGACGTTGCCGGCGCTGTCCGTCGACTCCTCGGCCGAGTAGTAGTATCCATAATAACGACCGTAGTAGCCACTATACCAGCCACCCGAACCCCGCGCGGTGAGCGAGAGTTCCCGATAGTAGTAGGCGTAGGTGGTGACCGACGCGTCCGTCCAGTAGGCGCTGACGGACGGACCGGTACGCACCGCGATGGAGCCAGTCGAGTCGACCGTCATCGCGGAGCACCCGGTCGTCACCGTGCTCGACGCCGCGTCGTAGGTCCACTCGGCGTCGAAGGCGTAGTCGCAACCGCGGCAAATCCCCGTGTTCTCGGTGGCGATGAGACTCCACACCACCTCGCAGTCGTTGTCGGTGTACCGGCCGCCCGAGGAGTAGATGTCCCAGGACCCCTCTCCGGTTCCGCTGGGAGTACCGGCGGTGTCCTCGGTGATGTTCACCGTCACCTCGCCGCGCATGCGGTAGCCCCAGAAGCCACGCACCACCTCGGCGCTGGAGAGCAGGGTCACGGTGTCGACGCCGTCGGTGGCTTCGCCCTGGCATTCCCAGCTCTCGCCGACCGTCGTGAGCTCATTGGACACCGTGTCGCTGTTGCCCACGTCGGTGGCCTCGAC
The DNA here is from genome assembly GCA_005778355.1 of Pseudomonadota bacterium. Lineage (GTDB taxonomy): Bacteria > Myxococcota_A > UBA796 > UBA796 > SXON01 > SXON01. Next base: position 31,228 of record SXON01000121.1, read on the forward strand.
GCCGTCGCGGAACCAGCGGTAGCTCACCGTCGGGTCTTCGCCGTCCTCATCGGAGGCTTTCACGGTGCAGTTCAGGTCCTCGCTGTCGGTTGGATCGCTTGGCGTCACGGTAACGCTCGTGATCTCGGGCGGCGTGTTGGCCACGGTCACCTCGGTCTCCACGGTGAGCACGTCGGAGTAGCCGTCGGTCACCGTCACCACCGCGCGGAAGTTCTCGCCGCCGTCCACGTACATGCCCTCGATGGTGGTGAGCCCGTCCCAGCTGAGGTTCTTGGCGCCATCCTGGTACCAGATGATCGTCTGGGTGAGCGTGTCGCCGTTCGCGTCGGTGGCGGGGGTGTCGAACACGAGGGTGAGCGTGTCGCCGCCAACCGGGGCGACGGGGTCGATGTGGATCGTGGGCGCCACCGGCTGGGCGTTGGCGATCGTGACGGTGGAGGTGCCCGGACTTCCCTCGAGGAGACCGTCGGTGGGAAACACCTCGACCGTCCACGTGTCGCCGTCCGCCGTGTGATCAGCCGGGACCGAAGCCCCGCTGACGTCGGTGACAGCAGTGCCGTTGACCGACCAGGCGTAGCGATAGCTGACGACGTCGGCCTCGGCATCGACACTCTCCGTCACGATCGACACCGCCAGATCGCTCGCATCGTTGGGCGACGCGGGGGCGATCGCCACGACCGGCGCGCCCGGGGCGGTGTTGACCTTGCCGCCGGAGTCGCCGCTGTCGCCGCTGTCGAACTGGGTGTCGGTGTCCTTCCCGTTGCCGTTGCCGGTGTCGTTGGGCGCGGGGGGACAGGCGAGGAGGAAGGTGATCGCGTACATGAGGCGTGTCTACACGGAGATGCGGCAGCTGTCGACCGCTGCCTAGGGGGTGGCGAGCACCGCGCCAATGTCAAAACCGAAGCCGAGCCCGAGGTAGCTCTCGGTCGCGCCGTCGAGTTTGCCGGTGTCGTCCGGCCCATGGCGGCCAATCATCGCGATGCGGAACCGCGCGCGCTCAGCGGGGAAGGCCACGCCGACTTGCCCACCGACCGCCGGATTCCATCCAAACTCCTGCGCCAATTGCAGGTCGATAGCTGCATACGGCGCGGCTCGCCAGGGGGCAAAAACTTCGGCCCCCAGCTGCGCCATCCAGGGCGCGCTGTCGCGGGCATCGTGCGTGAGCACGCGACCACCGGTGTAGATGCGCGCCGGTCCGATGTCCCTCGCGGCAAGAAGTCGCAGGTACTCCCGGCTGTACTGGTCGCCCGACCCCGGGAGGGCGCCGTTGTCTCGCACGCCGTCGGCGAAGTGGGCGCTCACGTGCGCCCACTCGACCCGCGCCGACCAGGGCCCGGTGCGCCCTGTCACCGGGAAACCGAAGACCCCGTCGAAGGTGTCAAGGTCGAAGGTGAGCGCACCATCGGGGTCGAAGTGCATGAAACCTGCTGCTTCCACCCCTACTTGGGCCGCCCACGCGTCGGCATGGTACTCCACCGCGGGGAAGCTAGCCCCGAGGGTGGCATCGATGGAGAATCCGTCGTCCCAGCGAAGGTTCACCACCGAAGCCGCCGAGCGAGTATCGGCCGCAGGGAGGCCGAACAGCCCAGTCGCGGGCAGGAGCACCCACGGATTCATCAGACCCCGGCGCGGCGGAGCGCCCGCTCGGCCGCCAGCACGTAGGGCACGGCCGCGTCGCTCGCCGGGCCGCTTCGCACGCGGTAGCCACCCGGTAGCGCCCAGTTGTTGGCGTCGTCCTGGGGCACGCCGTGGCTGGCGACGACGTTCTTTCCGAGCGTGATCTCAGCGAAGTGCGCGCCGGGCAGGCCCGCGAGCACCTCGGCCAGCGCCGGGACCAGGGCCAGGGCGTCGGCCCGCCCATCGGCGAGCTCAGCTCGCTCCAGGAATCGTAAGGCGGTAACGGTGCCCGCCTGCAAGTGCACCGTGCGCGACCGCTCCATCGATGCGAGCAACATCGCGTGCAACTCCCGGAGCCGGAAGGGCTTGAGCACGAAGTCCATGGCCCCGAGACGCAGGGCCTGGACCGCGCTCTCGACCGTCGCGTAGCCCGTCATCACCACGGCCGGCACCGGCGGCACCGCCGCTGCCGCGTGGCGCACGAGGTCGAGCCCATCAGTGTCGGGGAGGCGAAGGTCGGTCAGAAGCACGTCGAAGCGGGACGCGCTCAAGAGCGCCTTCGCCTCGCGACCGCCGCGCGCGACATCGACCTCCATGCCCCGACCTCGGAGGTACTCGGCAACCAGCTCGTGAATGCTCGACTCGTCGTCTACGACGAGCGCGCGAATGGGCATCGCTTCCGCCTCGCGGCCATGGTATTGCAGCCGTCGGGAGTTGGCATGGCGCGCATCGAGCGACTCGATCACGGGCTGAGCTCGCGCCTCGACGAGCTGGAACAGAAGATGTTCCTGCTCAAGATCAACTACGAGAAGTATTTCTCTGGCATCGAGCGGCAGGAGCCGCTGCGAGATCGTGAGGAAATTCGCCGCACGATTCGCGACCTCGCCGAGGAGGGGATTCGAAACGCCACGCAGCGCTTCAAGTTCCAGGGGCTCAAGGCGCGATTCCAGACCTTCGAGCTGTACTGGACGCGAAACCTGAACATGATGGAGCGCGGTGTACACCCGAAGATGCGTTTCAAGGCCGACCAGAAAGACGCCGCCCGCAAGGCGGCGGAAGCCGCGGCGGCACAGGGACTGCCGCGAGAATCGGAAATCTCGCCCGAGCAGGAGCGCGTCTTGCGCGAGCGGCAGGAGCGGATGGAGCGCGAGGAGCGCGCCTTCCGGCTGGTCTACGACAAGTACGTGGAGGCCCGCGGCAAGTGCGGCCAGTCCACCGACATCGGTTTCGACGCGGTCCGCGAGGCCCTGCGAAAGCAGGTGCGCACCATCAAGGCCACCTACAACGTGGAGAGCGTGAAGTTCCGCGTCGTGATCGAGGAAGGGAAGGCCAAGGTCAAGGCTGTGCCGCAGAGTGGGTAGCGCGCGAGTTAGGCCTGCCGCGTGTTGACCCTCGCGCTCCTCACCAGCACCGCGCTCGCCGACGAAGGCGCGCTCGCGGTCACCCCCTTCGGTATTGCCCTCTTCGCCTGGGGGCACCCCGGTCGCGGCACGATCTACGCCAGCACCCAGGTGGCGGGAATCGGCGGCGCCGTGGCGGGCGGCATCATGGCCACCGACGCCGCGGACGCCGAGGACGAGGAGGCCTACGCGGCCGCCCAGCTGGTGAGCGGGGCGAGCGTGGCCCTGGCCACGACGTCCTACCTGGTGTCGCTCATCGATGGATCTCGCGTGGCGCAGCTCCGGGCCGAGGGCGTCACACGTCGTGACGCGGTGATGCAATTCGACGCCGGCCTCGCCCAGGCGCGCGCGCCGTCGCCGGGAGAACGCCCGGGGGCGACAAAGTGAACGAGCGCCGGCTGTTCGACCGGAGCGGCCTGTTCCACGGGCTCTCCGACGTCGACCGCGACGAGGCGTTCAACGCCTTCCGCGCCGCCGAGCTCGGGCCCGGCGAGGAACTCCTGGTGGAGGGCGAGACCGACAGGAGCATGTGCTACGTCGTCGAGGGTGGCATGACCGCCCGGCTAAACGGCGTGCGCCTCGGCCGCGTGGGACCGGGCGAGACCGTCGGCGAAATGGCGATGTTCGGATCACTCGACAGGCGCGCCGCCACCGTGACGACCGACATCGAATCACGGGTGCTGGTGCTCGACGAGGACGGCCTACGCTTCATGCGCATGCGCGACAACCCCGTCGTGCAGCGGCTGGAGTCGCAGGCGATGCGCACCGTCGCCCAGCGACTGCGCGCCGCCGACGTCTTGATCGGATCGATGGCCGAGGGCGAGCCCGTGCGCGAGCGCACCGGTCGAGGCCTCATCGGCAAGCTCGCGAGCGCGCTCGGTTTCGCCGGCGCGCGGCCCTCCACACCGCAACCGAAATCCGCCACCATCCTGAGAAATACGCCAGGGTTCGGCACGCGCGACGAGGTGGTCCTCGAGCGGTTGGCTTCCAGATTCGAGGTGGTGGGCATCGCCCAGGGCGAGGCCATCATCAACGAGGGCGAGTTCGGCGACGAGGCGTACATCGTGGCCGAGGGTCGCGTGGCCGTGTACCGCTCCGTCGACAACGAGCGCGCCGAACGCATCGCGATGCTGGGGCCGGGGCACGTTGTCGGTGCGGTGGCACTCGCCGACAGCGGCGGTCGCTCCGCGACGGTCCGCGCGGTGCAGCCCACGTGGCTCCTGCGCCTGTCGCACGCGACCTACCGAGAGCTCGAGGCCGACCTCGGCGCCGAGGGTCGCGCCTTCCGCAAGGGGCTCATCGACGCGCTCTCCGCGCAGCTCCGCCTCGCCAACGAGCACATCGTGCGCCTCAGCGGGAAGCTCGACGGGCGTTGACCTCGGCGACGAGCCGGTCCGCCTGCGACACTGTCGTGGCCTCGCCATCGAGCACAAGCGCAACGTTGTCGCGACATGGCGCCACATGCCGCAGGTGCGCTGGACGGACGGTCGACAACCATTGCCGGATCACGTCGTCCCAGGTACGGCCGCGCTCCGCGACGTCTCGCCGGATGCGGCGTGCCAGGCGAACATCGTCGTCCGCATGCACAAAAACAGCGAGATCGGCTCGCTGGGCGACGCCCGGGTCGGCCAGGGTGAGGATGCCCTCGACGACCATCACCGGCCGGGGATGAACCGTCTCCGCGATGTTCCGTCGGCTGTGCGTCGCGAAGTCGTAGACCGGAAGCTCCACCGCCCGCCCCTGGTGCAAAGCGTCGATGTGGTGCACCAGCAGCGAGGTTTCCAGCGAGTCTGGGTGATCGAAGTCGTGGTTCTGCGGGTCGTCGACGTCGCGGTAGTAGCGATCGTGCCCGATTACCGTGGCGCCAAGCAGCGTCGCGGCATGGTGAGCGATGGTGGTCTTGCCGGAGGCGGTCCCGCCCGCCACGACGACGATGAACGGGCGCATCAGCCCCCGCCTACCCGGAGCTCGGCATGAATGCGCGCGCCGGGCGCCACCTCCAGCGTGCTGCAATCGGCCTTGCCGGCGAGCTGCCCGGTCGACTGGACCACGATGCGGTCGCGCGCGTGCACCGTGGCCTTGACCGAGCCCGCGATCACCAGGGTGGCGGCGTCTATCTCCCCCTCCACGGTGCCGGACTCACCAATCTCGAGCACATCCTCCGTCACGATGCGACCCGTGAAGTGCCCGTCCACCCGCACCCGGCCTTCGAAGGCCATCTCGCCGGAGTAGCGCGCACCGCGGCCGAGCAAGGCGGCGAGGGGCAGGTCGGCCACCGCTCAGTCGCCCAGGCCGCGAGCGCCCGGACCGCCGCCGGCGAGCCGGCCCACTAGGCGATCGAGCTCGGCCGCGTCGGTGTAGTCGAGCACCAGGCGACCACCACCGTTGCGACGGGCGATGAGGCGCACGCGAGCGCCGACGGCGCGCGTGAGGTCGCGCTCGAGGCGTGCCAACACCCGGTCGGGCTCGCGAGATTTCTCCACCTTCGGCGCGAGCATCTGGCGCACCAGCGACTCGCATGCGCGCACGTTGAGCTGCTTCTCGATCACCACCTTGAGGGCCGCCTCGAAACGACCCGGCGTCTCGGCGAGGGGCAAGAGCGCGCGGGCGTGACCTGCGCTGATCCGGCCATCCACCACCGCGTCGCGACCCGCCACGGGCAAGCGAAGCAGTCGGAGCGCGTTGGCCACGGTGGCCCGGTCTTTGCCCACCTTCTTGGCCACGTCTTCCTGCCGGAGGCCAAACTCCTGCACCAGCCGCTGGTAACCCTCGGCGGCCTCGATGGCGTCGAGGTCGGCGCGCTGCAGGTTCTCGAGCAAGGCGAGCACCAGCTGCGCGTCGGCGGCCAGGTCGGCGCCGCGGACCACGGCGGGAATCTCGGTGAGGCCCGCGAGCTTGGAGGCCCGGACGCGGCGCTCGCCGGCCACGAGCACGTAGCCACCGTCGCTCCCGATCTCTCCGATCCCCTCGCGACGCACGACGATCGGGCTCACCACGCCGTGTTCGCGGATCGAAGCGGCCAGCTCGTTGATCTTCTCCTCGTCGAAACGACGACGCGGCTGGTGCGGGTTGGGCCGGATGCGATGCAGCGGCACGCGCTGGAGCACGTCGGCAGGAGGCGCATCCGGCGAGCTCTCGTAGGCGTCGGGCGGCAGCAAGGCGGCGAGCCCTCGGCCCAGCGCCGGACGACCCCCCACCGGCCGATTACTGGCCCCCTGGCTGGGGAAGGCGGCGCCGGCCACTAGCCCACCGCCTGGGCGGCCGGGGCGGCCGCGACGCGAGCGACGAGTTCCTCGGCCAGCGCGAGGTAGGCCTGCGCGCCGCGGGAGCTCGGGTCGTAGTGGAAGATGCTCTTGCCGTGGGAGGGGGCCTCGGCGAGCCGCACGGTGCGCGGCACGATCGTCTTGAAGACCTCCTGCCCAAAAACCGCCCGGGCCTGAGCCTCGACATCGCGACACAAATTGGTTCGACCGTCGTGCATCGTGAGCACGATGCCCTCGCGACGAAGTCGCGGATTGGTGCTTCGCCGGACGGCCGTGATGGTGCGCACCAGCTCGCCGAGCCCCTCCATCGCGTAGTACTCCGCCTGCAAAGGCACGAGTACGCTGTCCGAGGCCGTGAGCGCGTTGAGCGTGAGCATGCCAAGCGAGGGCGGGCAGTCGAGGATGACGAAGGCGTAGGCCCGCTCGAGCCCGGCGAGCGCCAGCTTCAGGCGCTGCTCACGATTCGGCAGGTTCACGAGCTCCACCTCCACCCCCACCATCGACGGCGTGGCGGGGGCGAGATCCAGGCCAGACTGCGCGGTGGGGACCAGCACCCGTGACAAGGGTTCGAGCCCGAGGATCGCGTCGGCGATGCCGAACGCCACGCTGTCACGCGGGCAGCCGAGGCCACTCGAGGCGTTGCCCTGAGGGTCGAGGTCGATGATCAGCGTGGCGTGGCCGGCGCGCGCGAGCGCCGTGGCGAGATTGACGGCGGTGGTGGTCTTGCCGACGCCGCACTTCTGGATGGACACGGCGATGACGCGAGGGATCACGCGGGACATGGACTTCTCGGGGAAAGAGCACCGGGGCCGCGAGGGGATCGCGACGCGCCGGAGCGCGGGGGGAAGCAGACGATAGCGCGTTTGTGCGCGCTTGGCGAGGGGTCGGCGTTCCACGTGAAACCGGCCCGCGCTAGGCTGGCGATCGTCACCCGGATTGCTCATGCCCGTCTCGGCCCTCACCTGCCCTGCCTGCGGCGCGCCGGCCCCACAGGCCTCGGGCTCGTGCGCTTACTGCGGCGCGACGCTCCAGGTGGCGGTGCCGGCGCCCGTGGGAGGACAGGGCGCGATGCCCGGAGCCGCGGGGCACGCAGGCGGCGCCCGCGTCGACGTGATTCTGCATGGGCTCACTGCGGCCCATGTCCCCATCCTCGTCGAGGTGCTCGGTCGTCCCCACGCGGTGATGTCCGAGGTGCCATCGCGCGTCCCCCCCACCGTCTTCGGCGTACCGAGTCACCAGGTGGCGGCGTTGCAGGCCCGGCTCGGCGCGGGGGTCCGCGTGGAAACGCGACCTTCGCAAGGCGCCGGGCGTGGACCCGGGGGCATGGGCGGGCCCGGTGGCATGGGCGGTCCCGGGGGACGTCCCGGCTTCGGCGGTCGACCAGGTCCGGGGCCCTTTCGCGGCCCTGGTCGGCGATAATTCTAGTCGCGGTGGTAGACCACCAGCAGGCGAGACCGTTGATCCACGGTGTACTCATGTCGCGACACGATCGTCAAACCAGCGACCGCGGGCACGTCGTCGACGGCGAGCAAGACCGCGACCCCGCCTGGACGCAAGAGCCGCCGGGCGTCGGCCAAGTAGGCAGGTGGCGGCTTGTACGCTCGGCTGGTGACGCCGTCCCACGCGGCGCTGGGCAGGGCGTCCACGTCGCCCTCGATCACCTGGGCGTTGCGCAGCGACGCCGTGTGAATCACCTCGCGCAGGAACGCCGCTCGTTTCTGCCGGCGCTCCACCAGCGTGAACTCGGCGGTCGGGTGAAGCGCGGCGAGGGCCACCCCAGGGAACCCGGCGCCCGCGCCGAGGTCGATCCACCGACCGCGCGGCGCGAGCAGGTCCGCGACGGCGATCGCGTCCTCGAAGTGGGGGCCGAGGGGTCCCGGCCCGACAAGGTCCATGGCCTGGCGCCAACGTTCAAGGAGGCGGCGATGCGCGTCGATGGCCGGGTTCACGTCGCGGCCGCTAACCGCGATTTCGCTGGCGACCATTTTTTGGCAGGCACGGTGCATAGCCTGTCGCCGTGCCCGCGGTCTCCCCCCTCGACATCATGCCTCTCTCCGCTCTGAGCGGGGCGCCCGCGGGCTACTTCATCCACCGGGCGGCCCGGGCCGAGGCCCTTGCCCACGCGCTCGTGGCCGAGCTTCGCCGTGCGCCGCCGGCCAACCCCTTCGAGCCGGTGTCGATCGTCGTTGGCAGCCGGGGCATGGAGCGATGGCTGCGGCACCAGATCGCGATGAGCGAGGTGGGCATCGCGGCCAACCTGCGCTTCCCCTTCCCGGCCGAGGCGCTCCGGGAGGCCTTCGCGCTCGAATCGAGCGCGGGCTGGCAGCCGGCCGCTCTGGCCTGGACGATCCTCGGTGTACTGCCTACGCTCCTCCCCAGCCGCGAGTTTGCCGCCGTGCGAGGCTGGCTGAGTCGTTCGGGCGCGGGAGGCTCGGCGACCGAGCCGGGGGGTGCGCCTACGACCATCACGCGCGACCAGCTCGCCCTCGCGCGCGAACTCGCCGAGGTGATCGACCGCGCCGCCCTCTTCCGGCCAGAGTGGATCGAGGCCTGGGAGGCCAGTCGCGACGCCGCCCCGGCCATGTTCCCCGGCCCACCCGCCTGGCAGGGCGCCTTGTGGCGGGCGCTGCGAGCCGCCATCGCCGAGGCACCGCCCCACCAGGCGCTGGCAAACGCGAAACCACGCCCCGGCGGCGCGCTCCACGTGTTCGCCGTGTCCTCGATGCCGCCGCTCTGGCTGAGCGCCTGGCAGCGCGCCGGGCGCGCCCGGCCCATGCACGGCTACATGCTCTCCCCCACGCCGCACTACTGGGGTGACTTGCGCACCCGCGCCGAGCTCCGGCGCGACTCGCGGGCAGGCGAAGCAGAGCTGGCCCAGAACCCGCTGCTGACCGCCCTCGGCCGGCTCGCGCGCGACACGCACGACTTGGTGATCGAGCTCGATCCCGACGACATCGACGTGCCCGACGCCTTCACCCAGCCAAGCGCCATGGAGCCCCTGCCGGGGCGACTCCTGCACTGGCTCCAGGACGACATGGTCGAGGTCCGAGGGGGCGACGAACTCCAGGCCCGGCGAGCATCGCGGACGCTTGATGTCGACGACGACTCCGTGCGGGTCCACGCCTGTCATGGGCCCACCCGGCAGGCCGAGGTACTGCGCGAGGCCCTGCTCGAGCTCTTCGAGCGCCATCCCGACCTCGAGCCCCGTCACGTGCTGGTGATGACGCCCGACGTCGCCACCTACGCGCCGCTGGTGCAAGCGGCATTCGGCGAGGGCTACGCCTCCCGGCACCTCACCTCGGCGGAGGGTCAGGGCCACGGCGGATGGGGCCCCGTGGGTGCCCCGCGACTGCCCCTGGCAGTGGCCGACCTCGGGCTCCGGGTGCTCAACCCAGTGGCCGACGCGCTCTTGCGGGTCCTGGAACTTGCGCGCGGCCGTCTCTCCGCCTCGGCGGCCCTCGAGCTCTTCGCGCTCGACCCGGTCCGCCGCCGATTCAGGGTGGAAACCGAACAGATCGTGGAGATTCGCAACTGGATGGCGCGGGCGGGCGCGCGCTGGGGTGCCGACGCCACCGAGCGTGCGCGGCACGGCAACCCGCCACAACACGACTTCACCTTCGCCTTTGCGCTCGACCGGATCGCGCTCGGCCTGGTCATGGCCGACGATGACACCACCTGGGCGGGCGTTGCCCCACTCGACGACATGGAAGGCCAGTCGGCAACGGTCGGCAAGTTTATGGAGTTCTTGTCGCGCCTGGAACACTGGCGAGCCCGGCTAGACCGGCCGCTCCCGCTTCGAGAGTGGTGTGCCCGCCTGGTCGCCACGCTCGACGAGCTCACGGAAACGGCGCGCGGCGCAAGTTTCCTGCGCACCGAGGTCCTGGAGGGCATCGCCGCGCTGGAGGCCGAGGCCGGCACGCCAAGCCGCAACCACCCGCCAACGCTGGACGCCGAAGCCTTGCGCGCCCTGGTGACGGGGCGTTTCGAGATGGGCCGCGCGGGCGATCGACCCCAGAGTGGCGCCATCACCCTCTGCGCGCTCCAGCCCATGCGGAGCGTGCCCTTCCGCGTCGTCGCGCTGCTCGGCATGAACGACGGGGCCTTCCCCCGCGCCCCCGTCGGGCGCGGATTCGACGCCACCTTGAGCGCCCCCCGCCGTGGCGACCGCGACCCACGTGAAGAAGACCGAAACCTGCTGCTGGAGGCGATCCTCTCTACGCGGGAGCACCTCCTGGTGCTCTACACGGGCACCGACCCGCTGTCGGGCAAGCCCCTCGCGCCCGCCGTCCCCGTGGGCGACCTGCTCGACGCCCTCGAGGCAACAGCCAGCCCCTGGCCAGGTACCGCGACGGAAGGCTCGGCTCGGCTCCGCCACCAGGTCACCGTGCGGCACGCAGTACAACCCTTCGTCGCCTCGAGCTTCAAGGGGCGACGTTTCGACCGCCGAATGGCTGCCGCCGCGCGTGCCCTGGCCGCTCCGCGACTGCCCTGGCCCGGGATCCTCGGCGGCGGCCGGCACCACCCCGAATTGCCCGACCCGGAACCACCGACCGCCTTACCCCTCGCCGACCTCGTACGCTGGACGCGCCAGCCGTTTCGCATGCTCGCGCGCTACCGGCTGGGCCTCCCCTACGAGGGCACGAGCGAGGCGTCGCTCGACGAGGAGCCGCTCTCGGTCGAAGGGCTGGAGCGTTGGCAGTTCGGTGAGCTGCTGTCGCAACGCTGGATGCTGGGCAAGCGCGACATCGCGGTCACCGAGTTGGCACTGCGAGCGCGCGCGCAGCTCCCGCCGGCGAGCCCCGGACGGGCGGCGCTGGAGACCCACCTGGCCACCGTGGCGTGGGCGGCGGAGCTTCTGCCCAGCGGACAAACAAACGAGCGTCACCCCATCCGCCTGGACGTCGGCGGCGTCGAGCTGGTTGGCGGTGTAGAAACTCTGGGCAACGAAGTTGTCGACTTCGCGATCGACGCCGCCGGCAGCCCCCGCCGCCTCCTCCGCATCTGGGTCGCGATGCTCGCGCTCGCCTCGACGCTCGGTCATCCCGTCCGCGGGCGGGTCATCGGCATGGGACCGCGCAGGCCGACCGCGCTCACCCTCGCCACGCCGACTGACCCCCTCGGCTGCCTGCATCAGCTGCTGGCCGACTGGCGACGTGCCCGTCTGGGCACCTGCCTGCGCCTCGAGAAGACCTCGCACGCGGCCGCAGCGGCTTTCCTTGCCGCAGACGGCAACGCCGCCGCAGCGGCAGAGCAGGCGGCCTGGGCAGCCTGGAGCGGTGGCCTGCGCGGGGGCGAGAGCGCCGACGGTGGTCTGCGCACCTTGTTCGGCGACACCGCACCCTTCGCCGACGAGGCGGGCGCGTTGCGGCCCGAGTTCACCGCCGATGCCATCCAGCTGTGGAAACCCATCCTCGCCGCGGTGGAGACGCCCTGATGCGGAGCTTCAGCATCGACATCCCGCTCCCGCCCGGGATCACGCTGGTCGAGGCCAGCGCGGGCACCGGCAAGACCTGGAGCATCGAGCGCCTAGTGGCGCGGCTACTGGCTGAAGACCCCCCGGGTGGCGGCGAGGCACCCACCATCGACCAGGTGCTCGTCGTCACCTTCACCAAGGCCGCGACGGCGGAGCTGCGCGACCGCGTGCGTCGGGTGCTCGCCGCCGCGATCACCAGCCTCGAGGCGGTTCGCACCGAGCCCGAGCCCATGCAGCCATCCGATCCCGGGTTCGCCACGCTCGCCGGGCGAAACGCCGTGGGCGTTGGCTGGGCCCCCCTCGACCGACAGGTGCTCGACCGCCGCCTCGCGCGGCTTCGACGCGCCGTGCGCGACTTCGACACCGCCTCGATCTTCACCATCCACGGCTTCTGCCAGCGCGTGCTCGGCGTGCTCGCCTTCGAAAGCCGCGCCGCCTTCGACGCCGAGCTCGTGGAGGACGCCGCTCCGCTGCTGCGTGAGGTGGCCTCCGACTGGTTCCAGCGTTTCGTCGTGCACCAACCGATGCCGGTGTACCGCTGGCTTACCGGCGTTGCCGGGCTGACGTTCGAACGTTGCCGGGTCGTCGCCACCGCCTGCGTCGCTCACCGGAGCGGACCGGTCTTGCCCACCGATAGCACCGACTGGCAGCAGGCGCTCCTGGCTCTCTCCCAGGCGGCGCGCCCCCTCGCCGAGCGCCTCGCAGGCACCGAGGGCCAAGCCATCGAGGCCGAGATCCTCCAGGCCAGCGGCGCCCGCGCCTTCCACGGTGGCCGTCTCAACCCCGCCAAGCTGGAGGGAGCCCGAGCGGAGGCGGTCGATTGGCTTCGCTCCGGAGGCCTCCCCCCAGGACCGGCACGCCTGAAGTTCTTCAGCGCTGCCTTCCTGCAATCCGCCCTCAACAAGGGAAAGAGCTTCCCCAGCTTCCCGTTGCTCGACGCGATCGACGGGCTGCTCGATGTCCTGCCCGACACCCTCGCCGACGCGCCGCTCGCCGACCTCGCGCGGTTCGCCCGACGCGAGTTCGCCAGCCGCCTCGCGGCTCGCCAGCAAGCCACCTTCGACGATCTCCTCCACCAGGTACGCGACGGCCTCGATCGCCCTGAGCTGGTCGATGGCCTCCGCCAGCGCTTCAGGGTTGCCCTGATCGACGAGTTCCAGGACACGGACGCCGTGCAGTGGGACATCTTCCGCACGGTCTTTGGCGAGTCCGCAGGTCACGCCCGGCTGGTGCTCATCGGCGACCCCAAGCAGGCGATCTACGGCTTCCGTGGTGCCGACGTGGCGGTGTACGCGCAGGCGCGAGCCAGCGTCCCCCCCGAGCGCCAGTTCACGATGACGGTCAACCATCGCTCCGATCGGCCGCTGGTCAACGCCGTCGGCCACCTCCTAGAGGGCTCGCCAAACGTCTTCCTCAACGCCGACATCGCGTACGTGCCCGTGGCGGCGCACGAGGCGCAGTCGCGCTGTTTGCGGGACGGCGCGCCGATCACGCCGATCGAGCTTCGCTGGTTCACCGGCGAAAGCCTCGGTCTAGCGCCGGGCAAGGTGCCCTCGAACACCGACGTCGACCACGCCCTCCCGGCCGTGGTCGCTACCGACGTCGCCGCGTTCCTGGCGCTCGACCAGGCCATTGTGACCGAGAGCGGCGAGACCCGCCCGCTCCGAGCGAGCGACGTGGCGGTGCTGGTGTCTACCAACAGAGGCGCGGCAAGCGTGCACGCGGCGCTCTTGCGCCTCGGCGTTCCCGCGATCATTGGCCAATCTGGCTCGGTCTTCGACAGCGACGAGGCGCAGTGGGTGGCAACGTGGCTCGCCGCCCTCGCCGAGGGCACCGCGCCGACAGCCCGGGCGCTGGCTGCCACGCCGGCCGGGGGCTGGACTGCGACCCTGCTGGCCGCGAGTCGCGACGACGGTGCCGGGGCCCGCTGGATCGCGTACACCGAGTGGCTGTCGCGGCAGTCGGAGCTGGCCATCGACCAGGGCATTGCCGCGGCCTTCGCGGAGTGGCTCTACGGCAGTTCGGAGCCCGATGGTCGCACGGTGCTCGAGCGGGTCGCCGGCCTGCCCAGCGCCGAGCGGCGTCTCACCAACCTGCGGCATCTCGCGGAGCTCCTCCACCGGGCCGCCGCGCGTGATCGCCTCGGACCCGTGGAGCTCGAGCGGTGGTTGGCCAGCGAACGCGACGCGGGCGAGGCCGAGCGCGAGGCGGCCGAGCTGCGCCTCGAGTCCGACGCGGACGCCGTAGTGGTGCAGACCATGCACAAGAGCAAGGGGCTCGAGTACCCGGTGGTTTTTCTGCCGAGCCTGGCCGACGGGCGTTTGCTCAAGGGCAAGGGCCCCATCCGGTTCCGTCGCGACGACCCCTCGGGCCACCCGGCCAACGCCGCGCTCGCTCCGGTCGTGCCCGGCAGGTCAGAGATCTGCCTGGATCTCCGGGGTGTGGGCGGTGCCACTGAGGCCGACACGCTCGCCGCCCAGCGCGAGGCCCTGGAAGAACGCCAACGCCTGCTCTACGTGGCGCTCACCCGCGCGAAACACCACCTCGTGCTCTACGCGGGCGCGGTGGGGGGCAAGGACTACAACCTCGGCGACTCTCCGCTGGGCCTCGTGCTTCACGGGCAGGACGGCAACTCAGCCGGAGAATCGGCGACCCGCTGGACCATCGCTCGGGCGCGTGTCGACGCCCACCTCGGCGACGACCCCACTGCGCTGCGCGAAGACGGCGTCTCGCTGGCTCGCGACAGTGCGGGGCTCGTCGTGCTCACCGAGGTGGTGCCCCGGGAGTTGTCACCCCGCCCCACGGCCGACGGCAACGCCCAGATCGCCGACCCGCCCAGCTTCGCTCGCGACGCGCTCGACACCCTGTGGCGGCGAGAGAGCTACTCGGGCCTGGTACGTGATCGGCATGCCGACCTATCGGCCGCTCACGACGCGCCACCGACGGCAGGCGTGCTCCCCGAGGACCCCCGCGAACACGGCGAGATCGACGACGACGCGGACGGCGCAGGCCGCCTGGCGGAGACGCTCCCGCTCTCGGGCTTCCCGGGCGGCGCCGAGGCTGGGTCCTGGGTGCACGGCGTTTTCGAGCACCTCGACTTCAACCCCGGGTCGGGGGGGAGCGCACCGGCTCCGCGGGCCGGTCGCGGCACGCTCGTCGAGCTGGTCCGTGCTCAGGGTCTCCGACAGGGCTTCACCCGCCCCGATCACGACGAGAAGCTGGTCGCGGCCTTGCCCTGCATCCTGCAAAGCCCGCTGGGCGGGAAGCTGGGCGACTTCTGCCTCGGCCAGCTGCCCGGCGAGCGCCGCCTCGACGAGCTGGGCTTCGATCTCGCCGTGGGCCCGGGCGAGGCCTGGGCCCAGCATCGGCCCGTGGCCGGCGAGGAGCTGGCCGCCCTGCTTGGCCAGGCGCGCGTCGACGATCCCATGCCCGCCGGGTACCTCGAACAGGTGCGCCAGATGGGATTCCGCCCGCTGGCCGGCTTCCTCATCGGCTTCATCGACCTGGTGTTCTGCGCCAAGATCGATGGCCGTGAGCAATGGTTCGTCGCCGACTACAAGACGAACACCCTGGGCCAGCGCGACCCAGCCACGGGGCGGGTCGCCGTGTCCCTACCCGCGCACTACACGCACGAGTTCATGGCGCATGAGATCGCCAAGAAACATTACTACATCCAGTATATTCTCTATCTGGTAGCGCTCCACCGATACCTGCGGTGGCGGTTGCCCAATTACGACTACGCGCACGACGTGGGGGGCGCCGCCTACTTGTTCGTCCGCGGCATGGTGGGGCCAGGCACCCGTCGCGACGCAATGGGGCGGGTGAACGGGGCCTTCGTCGATAAACCACCGGCTTCCGTCATCGAGGGCATCGACCAGATGCTCGCACGCGTCGAGGCCACTGCATGAGCCTCTACCTGTCCACCCCCGGGCTCGCCGATCGCCTCGCTCCCTTCGTGCAGGCAGGCGCGCTCCTCGCCGGCGAGGCCCACGCGATCGACCGCCTCGGCCGACTGGCGGGGGAAGCCGACGCGGAGGTCCTGCTGGGATGCGCCTTCGCGCTGCGCGCCCCGCGCGTCGGCGATGCCGGGGTGTTCCTCGATCGCCTGCCCGACGAGTTCACGCTCGAGCGCGAGGAGCCGGTGGTCTTCGACTGGCCAACAGCCGAGGGCGGTGCGTGGACGGCGCGCGTGCGGCAGAGCGCGCTCGTCGGTCCTGACAGCGCATCCGTGCCCTTTTGCCTGGGCGACGACGGCCTACTCCAGACGCGGCGCCTGGCCCTCTACGAGGCGCGGCTGGCGCGCGCCCTCGCCGCCCGCGGCGGTCTCTTCCGGCCCGACGCGCCCGGCGCCAGCGCCCTCGACCTCGACCGCCTCCGCGCCGACCTTGCCCTCGCCTTCCCCCCCGGCCGGGCGGCCGACTTGCAGCGCCTCGCGGGCGTGCTCGCCGTCCTCTGCCGCACCACCATCATCACCGGCGGGCCCGGCACCGGGACAACCACCACCGTCGCCCGCGTCTTGCGCTTGCTGCACGGGCAGGCCGAGGGCGCCGGGGAACGCCTCCCTCACGTGGCCCTCGCCGCCCCCACGGGCAAGGCCGCGGCGCGCATGCGGGAGGCACTGGTCGTGGCCGCCGCAGAGCAACCGGGATCGGCCGCCGACTGGGTGGCCGGGCTCGGCGCACAGACACTCCACCGCTTGCTCGGCTACAATCCAAGCAAGCCCTCCCGCTTCCGGCACGACGCCAAGAACCCCCTGGGGCATGACGTGGTGATTGTCGACGAGGCCTCGATGATCGACGTGGCGATGATGTGCAAGCTGGTGGAGGCAGTGAGCCCGAGCGCCCGCCTGGTGCTCCTCGGCGACCGCAATCAGCTCGCCAGCGTCGAGGCGGGGAGCGTGCTCGCCGACTTCGCCGCCGCCGTCGGTACGCGGATCCGCCTGCCTCCCGACGTGGCGCACGCCGCGGCGCTCGTACTCGGCTCGGCTCCCGTCGCTGCCCACCTCGACGCGGAGGCGCCACCCATCGCCTCCGGCATGGTGTCCTACACCGAGGCCTTCCGCTTCAGCGAGCCCCGCATCGGCCACCCCATCTACCGGCTGGCCGACGCCTCCCGCGAACCGCTCCGCGAGGCCGAGCACCTCGGGGCCGCCCTCGAACAGCTCCTCGGGCGGGGCAGCGAGGGCGAGACACCCACACCGGACAGCCCGGTGTTCCACGTGGAAAACCCCGTCACCGGTCTCGATGGGGCCCTTCTCGACCGGGTGACGCGGGCCTACGCCCACATCATCGCGCCGCTCCTCCAGTCACCGACCGGCATCGAGGCCCGCACCGGCGCCCTCGCCGCGCTCGATACCCTGCGCGTGCTCGCCGCCCACCGGGCAGGCCCGCACGGCGTCGTGGCCCTCAACCGCGCCATCAGCGAGCGACTCAGGGGCAACGCCCGGGAGCCCTGGTGGGTGGGTCGCGCGATCCTCGTCACCGAGAACGACTACGAGCACGCCCTGTGGAACGGCGACGTGGGCCTCGTCACGCGCGCGGCCGACCGTAGCTGGGTCGCGATCTTCCCCGCCGCCGGGGCGCCGCGTGAGGTGCCCGTCGCGGCGCTGCCTGCGCACGAATCGGCCTTCGCGATGACCATCCACAAGAGCCAGGGCTCGCAGTTCGACCACGCGGTGGTGGTCTTGCCCAGCAAGAGCACACCCCTGCTCACCCGAGAGCTCGTGTACACGGGCGTTTCCCGCGCCCGGTCGAGGCTCACGCTCGCCTGCCCCGCCCCGGTGCTCGAGACCGCCGTGCGCACCCGGGTCCGCCGCGCCAGCGGGCTCGCGGCGCGCCTGCGTGCGCAGAGCTAGGGGGCGAAATGAAACAGGTCTGGATCCCCCGCATCGGCGCCCCTGAAGTCCTGGAACTTCGCGAGGCCCCCGATCCCGAGCCCGGGACGGGCGAGGTGCGCATCGCCGTGGAGGCCGCCGGCGTGAACTTCGCCGATCTCATGGCGCGGCAGGGCCTCTACCAGGACGCGCCGCCGGTGCCCTGCGTCGTGGGCTACGAGGTGTCCGGCGTGGTCGACCGACTGGGTGAAGGCGTCGATCCCAGCTGGCTCGGCAAGCCCGTGCTCACCCTGACCCGCTTCGGCGGCTACAGCTCGATGGTGTGTGTGCCGGCCTCGCGGCTGGCGGTGCGTCCGGAGGGCATGACCGCCGCCGTGGCCGCGTCGATCCCTGTGGTCTACCTCACCGCCTGGATGCTCTTGCGGGTGATGGGTCGCGTGGAGCGCGGAGATCGCGTGCTGGTTCATGCCGCAGCCGGCGGCGTGGGCCTCGCCGCCATCGATCTCTGTCGCGACGCAGACGCCCAGATCTGGGGCAGCGCGGGCAAGGGTAAACACAGCTTCATCGAGGCGCGCGGCGTGCACCACTGCCTCGACAGCCACACCGACGAGATGCCGAGCGTGGGGATGGACCTCATCCTCGACGCTCGCGGCGGGGAGAGCTGGGCGAAAGGTCTCGACGCGCTGCGACCGGGCGGTCGGCTCGCGCTCTTCGGCATGTCGTCGATGGCCCGATCAGGCGACACTCGCTCGGTGATCAACGCGATGGCCGCGCTCTGGGCGGTGCCCTGGCTCAAGATGAACCCCGTGGCGCTGATCAACCGCAACCTGGGCATCTTCGGGGTGAACATGGGTCACCTCTGGGACGAGGGCGAGCGCGTAGGCGGCTGGCTCGCCGCCGTCCTCGCCAAGTGGGAGAGCGGCGCCGTCCGTCCCCACGTGCACGCCGTGCTCCCATTCGCGGAAGCTGCGGAGGCACACCGCATCCTCCACCGCCGCGAGAACATCGGGAAGGTGGTGATCACCCCCTGACGCGGCTCAACGTCCCCGTGGCAAGCTTTTGGCCTGCCTGTGCTCGCCTCAACGCCCGCGGCGACGGGTGTCCTCGTCGACCGTGAAGCTGAGGTTCTCGAGCTCCGCCTCGTCGGCCGGGAGCGACTCCAGATAGCCGCTGGCGCGGAGAAGGTCGGAGAAGCCGTCCTCCGGCGGCGCCAAGGGCTCGAGCGCCGGGCGACCACGGCGTTCGACCGAAGGAGGACGGGACCGCAGTGGCCGCTCTCCGGCGGCGACCCGGGGACCATTCGCCCCCGCGTAGGGACCGCTCACCGGCGGCACCATGGCGCCGGCCGGCTTGGCGAAGGGCGAGGGGCGCGGGGGCACGGTGGGTTCCTTGCGCGCCCCCAGGGCCCGAGCCAAGGAGCCGTTGGCGTTGCGGATCTGGCTCGTCAGGGTGGCCAGGACGCTCTCGCGCCAGCGGGTAGACGCCTCGCCGTCGAGCGCGTCCCACGCGGTGCGGTCCATCCGGTAGAGCCACCCTGCCGTCACCGCCACGCAGGAAGCGGTGCGCGGCCCCATCTCGATCATCGTGTTCACCCCGAACTGCTGCCCGGCGCGCAGCTTGGTCAAGAGCTCCGCGCGGTCGCCCCGCACGTTGCGCAAGACGTCGATCTCGCCGTCGGCCACGAGCCAGAGCGCGTTGCTGGCCTCGCCTTCGAGCACCACCACCTCGCCCTCGGCGAAGGACTGTGGCACGAACGCGGCAACCAGCGCCGCCTCGACGTCGGGGTCGAGATCTCCCAGGCCCGGCATGCGACGAAGCAGCGGCGCCAGGGCCGGGCAAGACATCTCCGGCCCACCCGGGCGGAGGCTGCGCCAGAGCCGGGCCAAGACCCCCGGCTCGGCGCGGCGAGGCTGGTCGGTGCCGCCGGTGGCGTGCTTGGCGATCTCCCGGCTCGTGTGGCCCACCCGGCGAACCAGCGCCCGGAGCGCCTGGTCGAGCAAGCAGGCGTACACCTCGCTTCGTTGGAACCGCAGCGCGCGGAGGTCGGGCGTGGGGAGCACCAGCACCACCGCGTCGCGGTCGGCCATGAGCGTGGCCGAGCGGGTGGCGCCCAGGATGAAGGCGCTGGCCTCGCCCACGAGGTCGGGCGCACGCACACGTCCCACCTCGCAACCATCCAGAGAGGCGATCAGGTCCCCCTCGCAGAGGATGCCGAGCTCCGACACCGCCTCGCCCTGCCGCCACAGCACCTGACCTGCGGCGAGGGGCTCGGGGAGAAACCGATCCGACACGCGGCGCAGCTCATCGCGTACTACGCGTCGGAACCAGGGGATGTCGCCCAACAGCTCGGGTACGGTCCGCATAGGTGGGGCTTATCCTAGTCTTTCCGAGTCGCGTCGCACAAGCGCCATCGTGAGCGCATTGATCGCCGCAGGTGTGACCCCGGGGACACGTGCGGCGGCGCCAAGCGTACCGGGTCGCGACCGTGACAGGCGTTCTCGCACCTCGATGGAGAGCCCGTGCACCGCGTCGAGGTCGAGTCCGTCGAGCGACACGCCCTCGTACTGTCGCGACTGCGCCATGCGGGCCGCCTCGCGGACGATGTAGCCCTCGTACTTCATGTCGATCTCCACCTGCTCCGCGGCCTCGGCGTGCGCCGCCTCGCCGAAGGCCTCCCGCCAGCTCGCCTCCGGCCGACGCAGCCACGCCGGTGCCCGCCCGGCCAGAGCGCTGCGCTCGACCTCCTTCGCGCTGAACCGCGCCCAGGCCTCGTCGCCCACGAGTCCAAGCGACCGGCCGAGCCGGGTGAGGCGACGATCGGCGTTGTCTTCCCGGAGGTGCAGCCGGTGCTCGGCGCGGCTCGGAAACATCCGGTAGGGCTCGCCGCCCACGCCGCGGCTCACCAGGTCGTCGACCAGCACCCCGATGTATGCATCCTGCCGCGACAGGCGCAGTTCCACCCCCGCCGCGTTCGCCCCCGCGAGCAGACCCTGCGCCGCCGCCTCCTCGTAGCCGCTGGTGCCGTTCACCTGCCCCGCGAAGAACAGCCCCGGGAGGCCGGGAAAGGCGAGCGCGTGGTCGAGCTGGGTGGGATCGACGTAGTCGTACTCCACGGCGTAGCCAAACTGCAGGATCTCCGCGCCTTCCAGGCCCTCGATGGAACGGATGAGGGCGAGCTGCACCTCGCGCGGCAGGCTGGTGCTCGTGCCGTTGACGTACACCCGATCGGTCGACAGCCCCTCGGGTTCGAGGAACAACTGGTGGCGTTCTTTCTCCGGAAATCGAACGACCTTGTCTTCGATGGAGGGACAATACCTCGGCCCCCGGCCCTCGATGGCGCCGCTGAACATCGGCGAGCGATGGAGCGCGCCTCGGATGATCGCGTGGGTGGCGGGCGAGGTGTAGGCCACGTGGCAGTCGCGACGAGGCAAGGCACGGGCGCGGGGGCCAAAGCTGAACTGGCCCTCGCCAAGGTCGGGCTGTACCGGCAGCTTCGCCCAGTCGATGCTCCCTGCGCGCAGCCTCGGCGTGGTGCCGGTCTTGAGTCGCCCGAGCCGCAAACCCAGCCCCGCCAACCGCTCTGCGAGCTGCCGCGCCGCGCCCTCGCCCACGCGTCCCCCCGCCACCTGCTCCTCGCCACAGTGCATCACCGCGCCAAGAAAGGTCCCGGTCGTGAGCACCGCCCGGGGCGCCCTCAGTGCCCTGCCGTCCGCGAGGCGAACGCCCACCAGGGCGCCCCCCTCCACCAAGAGGTCGGCCGCCTCGCCCTCCACGATCACCACGCCGGCACCCAGCAGCTCCTCGGCCATCCGCCGGGGGTAGAGGTCGATGTCGACCTGCGCCCGGGAGGCTTGCACGGCGAGCCCCTTTCTCGTGTTCAGCCTGCGGAACTGGATGGTGCAGTCGTCAGCCACGCGCGCCATCGCGCCGCCGAGCGCGTCGATCTCCCGCACCAGCGCGCCCTTGGCGAGCCCGCCGACCGCCGGGTTGCAGGAGAGGCGCCCCACCTGGTCGCGACCGAGGGTCACGAGCAGCACCCGTCGACCGAGGCGCGCCGCCGCCACAGCGGCCTCGCAACCCGCGTGGCCCGCGCCAACGACGATGACTTCGCAATCCCAGTGGTTCATCGCATCACGTTGGCCAGATGTATCACTGATACACGCGCGTGTATCAGTTGCGGATCGGGCCCCGAAGCTACTATACCGCCCGTCGTTCGCGCGGTGTCCGCGCGGGGAGACCCTGATGTTTCGCAAGATCCTCGACGTGACCCCGGCCCTGTTCCTGGTCGGCTGCGCCGGCTGCACCGACGAGGGGGAGGAGGAGGCCGTCATCTCCCTGCTCAACGAGCACAACTACGAGTGGTCCGGCGGTCTCAACATCCCCGCCTACGAGACCGCCGAGCTGGTCGACATCCACTTCGACTGGTCCGGCCTCGACAAGGACATGCTCTGTCACGACATGGACCCGGTCGCCGACATCGACAGCATGGGCCTCACCCGCTTCCCCCTGCTCAGCGAGGAGGAAGTGGCCGAGGGCCTCACCAACAACAGCCTGCTCCAGGCCGACACCAGCGGCTACGTGTCGTGCGAGCCGGGTGATCGCACCGAGTGCTGGCTGAGCGAGATGAGCTTCGGCGGCACCCCGTACGACACGATCAACGTCTACAAGGAGAGCGGCGGCACGTTCCTGTTCAACCTGCAGACCGGCACCGAGCCCGGCCAGGGCGCGCGCTTCGTGGCCTTCCTCCAGCCGCGCACCGCGAGCGATGTGACGGAGCTGCTCTTTACCCCCACCTGCGACGTGGCCCAGATGGAGGTGGACTTCGAGTCGCTCACGCAGGTGGAAATGAGCGCCGACGGCCCGTGGACCATCGAGTGGAGCCAGCTCAGCATCTCGGGCAACGGCCTGCCGGTGATCCCGGGCGACCTCGACGAGGTGATGGTCGCGAGCTTCGACGGCTACGAGATGAGCGAGTTGGAAGAACAGTTTATTGACCTCGATCTCATCGCCACCGACCTCTACACCCTGCAGCTCGACGGCGGCACCGAGGCCACGCTCTCGGGACTCGTGGATGCCGAGGGCAACGGCTTCGCCGGATTCACGACGGACCAGACCTGGTTGATCGCGCTTCGCTGCACCTCCTGCACCAACCCCGCCCCGGTGTTCATGAGCGTGGTGAAGGTCGTCGAGTAGAATTCTCGGCGCGGGATGTGCGATAGTCCCGGCATGCGCTGGCGGGGTCTGCTTCTGCTCGCGGGCCTCGTGGCCCCGCTCCTCGTCACCTTGCCGCGCCCGGTGAACTTCGACGAGGCGAACTTCCTGATGCTCGCCCAGGGTGCCTCGGTCGACCCGTGGCGGCCGCACGACACGCAGGTCAACTGGCAGGGGACGACCGAGCGGGCTTTCGACGTGCTCTCCAACCCGCCGGGGATCGCGTGGTGGCTGGGGCCGGTCATCACCGCGCCCGCGTGGCTGCAGCGCGTGCTCATGCTGCCCTGGTTCGTCCTCGCCACCTGGGGCGCCGCGACGCTCGGTGGCCGCTTCGGTCGCTCCTCGCTGGAGGGCGCGCTCTTCTTGCTCACCGCCCCCATCGTGCTCCTCTCGGCCACGGCGCTCTTGCCCGACATGCCGCTCTACGCCTGCGTGCTCGCCGGTGTAGGCGGCTTTGTGTCGCGACTCGACGCGGGTCGGCGGGCCTGGCCGTTCGCGCTCCTCGCGGGTCTCGCCGCCTGCTTCCGGTACTCCGGGCTCGCGCTCATCCCGCTCCTCTTCCTCTACGCCTGGCTCCACCGCCGCCCGCTCTGGCCAGCGCTCGCCGCGCTCGTGCCCACCGCGCTGCTCGCCGGTCACGACCTGGTCGCCTACGGCAGTTGGCACGTGCTCGCGATGGGCAAGTTCCAGTCGGTGTCGAACGGGCCCGCCGATCTCGCGCACAAGTCGGCCGCGATGCTGACCATGCTGGGCGGCGCCGCAGCGCTGCCCGTCTTCAGTTGGCGCGGCCCCGCGTGGATCGGCGCGGGACTGGGGGCGCTCCTCGCCTTGCCCTTCGGGGCGGTGGCCGCCCTCTTCGGCGCCCTCGGCGGCGCGGCCCTATCGGGGCTGACCGGGGATCGTGCACGGGCCGACCGCCTTTTCCTCGCCGCCTGGGCCCTGGTCGGCGTCGTCTTCCTGCTTGCGCTCCGCTTCACCGCCACCCGCTACTGGTTGCCTTTCTTACCCCCGGTGATCCTCGCGATGCCGCCTGCGTGGCCCCGCCTCCGGGTGTCGCTCGGACTCGGCCTGGGCGCGCTCCTCCTGCTCGACGACGCGTTGCACGCGCGCGGCGTGGCCGACCTCGCCGGGCGCGCGGCGTCTACCGGCGTGGGCCGCTTCGTGGGGCACTGGGGCTGGCAAAACGCGCTGGAGGAGGCTGGCTGGACCGCGCTCGACGAGGGTAGCGATCCACCACCCGGCACGCTCGTTGCCGTCCCCCGGCAAGCCTGGCCGCAGGGCGCGAAGGTCCGTTGCGACCTCGTCGTCTTCTCCGGCCAGGCCGATGCCCCCTTCTCGTGGTTGCCCCGTGGCTACTCCGAGGCTGCCTCGGCCAACCTCCACGCGAACTGGATCGCCGGGCGGCCACCCGTGCGCACCGTCGTCCCCTGGTGGTTCGCCTCCGACCCTTACGAGTCCGCGCGCGTCTGCGCGGAGTGACTCCGCCGGTAGTCGAGCACGAGCTCCCAGCCCGCCCCGATGGCGCAAGCCCAGTGGTGCACGGCGAGCCACATCCAGCCGCGGTAGCCCATCGTGGGCGCGAGCACGACGGTGAGACCCACCGCCACCGCCACCCAGGCCAGCGCGACGACGGGAGCGAGGCGGGGACGCACGCCGAGACTGTATCGGGGTAGACGCCGCCCCGTGGACAAGTCCGCGCCCCATCGCGTGCTCAACATCCGCGACCGCGCTGCGGGTCGCCGGGCCGACGTGTTCCTCGCGCTGCGTTTCCCAGACTGGTCGCGGTCCGCCTTCGCCCGCTTCATCCGCGACGGCCTCGTGCAGAGCGACGACCGCGCGCTCAAGCCTGCCTCCACCCTGCGTCACGGGGAAACCCTGCGCGTGTACGTCCCCGGCCTGGCCCCGGGCTCCCTGCCGCCCGCGATGCCACCGGTGCTCTACGAGGACGAGTGGATGATCGCCGTGGACAAGCCCGCGGGCCTGCTCATGCACCCGGTGGGACAACGCTTCGCCTGGGCGCTGGTCGGGCTCGTCCGCGAGGCCCGACCGGAGGCACACATCGACCTCTCGCACCGGCTCGACAAGGACACCAGCGGCGTCGTCCTGTTGACCAAGCATGAAGACGCGAACCGCCACATGAAGGCCTGCTTCATGCGACGGCGGGTGTCGAAGGTGTACCTCGCGATCACCCGCGGACAGCCCCCCTGGTCGGAGCTCGACGTCCACGCCCCCCTCGGCCACGCCCCGGGCAGCAGCATCTTGCTCCGCCGGGGTCACGACCCGGCGGGGGAGTCCGCGCACACCCGCCTCGTGGTGCTGCAGCGCATGGACGGGCACGCCCTCGTGGAGTGCCAGCCCACCACCGGGCGCACCCACCAGATTCGCGCGCACCTCGAGCACGCTGGCTTTCCCATCCTCGGCGACAAGCTCTACGGCCAGCCCGACGCCACGTTCCTGGCGCTACTGGAGTCCGGGGTGACCGACGCCGTGCGCGCCGCCGTGGGCTTTCCCCGGCAAGCGCTGCACGCCCACCAGGTGTGCTTCCCCCACCCGGCCTCGGGCCAGATGCTGCGCATCACCTCGCCGCTCGCCCCCGACATGCAGGCGATCGTCGATGGCGCCGCGCCCAGCTACCCGAACGAGGCCAGCACCGAGGCCAGCGACGAGTAGTCGGCGGGGCTGTTGTAGGCCTGTCCCGAGATGCGCACGAAGATCCGCCCGTCGTAGCTCGTGAAAGGCACCTCGATGCGGTGTTCCGCGTACAGGCGCGCATTGAGCTCGGGCCCGCTGCCCGGCGTGCCCCGCGGGAAGGGGATCGCCGCCATGGCGCCGTACAGCAGTTCATCGTCGGAGTGGGGCAACTCGACCCCGAGCGCGTGGGCCACCTCTGCCCGCCCCTCCCGCACCAGCGCGTGGTTCTTCGCCCGGAGTGCCTGCCAGCCGAGGCGATCCCCGTGCTCGAACGCGGCGGGGAGCGACAACCACGCGGTCGCGTCGAAGGTGCCCGGCCAGTCGAACTCCTCGTGAAAACCTAGGGTGTAGCCGTGTGACGTGACCGGCGCGTGCGTGCGTTCCCGCCAGTCGGGGGAGGCGTAGAAGATGGCACAGCCCTTCGCGGCGCACACCCACTTGTGGAGATTCCCCGTGTAGAAATCTGCGCCAAGGGCCTCGAGGTCGAGCGGCAGCATGCCCGGCGCGTGGGCACCATCCACCAGCACGAGACAACCGCGCGCCCGGGCCAGCGCCACCAGCTCGAAGACCGGGCAGAGGAGCGCCGTCGCGCTGGTGACGTGGTCGACCAGCAACATCCGCGTGCGCGGGGTGATCGCCTGCGCGAAGGCATCGACGATCTGCGCGCGCTCCTGCAGGGGGAAGGGAATCCGGGCCTCGACGAGGCGCACACCGCGCTCCACCACGAGGCGACGAATCGCCTGCTTCACGGCGTTGTAGCCGTGGTCGCCCACCACGATCTCGTCGCCTTCGCGCCAGTCCACGGCGTCGAGCGCCGCCGCCACGCCCTGCGTGGCGTTGGTGACGAGGGCGAGGCCACGCGGGTCGGCGCCGACGAAGCGAGCCACCCGCTCGCGCACCTCGGCGGCCCGTGCAGGCCAGCTCCGGCCGAGGAACTCGATGGGCTCGGCCTCCATCTCGTCGCGAAGCTCGGCCTGCATCGCCAGCACCGAGCGCGGCGTGGCCCCGAAGCTCCCATGGTTCAGGTACACCACCCGCGGATCGAGTGCCCAGAGCGACTTGATCTCGGGGCTGCCTGGGGTCCAGCTCATCCCGCGCCGGTATCGCGGTTAGGCAGCACCGGTCGCATGGAGTGACCGTGCTCGTCCTGGCCGCCCTTGCCCTCGCCGAGGAGTCAACGTTCGAGGGGGCCCGTACCGCGCCCAAGACCGCCGGCCGCGAGGCCCACGCGAGCGCCGAGATGGGCGCGATGCTCGCCTTCGGCAACACCGAGAGCATGACCCTGACGGGCCAGGGCACGCTGAGCTACCGCTGGGGACAAGACCAGGTGAGCGGCAGCTTCGGGGTGAACTGGGGACAGGCCCGGCTCGACGCCGATGCCGATGGCAAACTCTCCGACGCGGAGCTCGATGCGCCGTACCTCAAGACCGCCGAGCGCGAGCAGGCCACGCTACGCTACGACCGCTTCTTCGGCAAGAAAGACAGTATCTACGCCCTTGCCGGCGGCTTCGCCGACACCTTCGCCGGCTATGACTGGCGGGTGAACGGGCAGCTCGGCGAGTCCCACCTGTTCGTGAGCACCGAGGCCACCACGCTACGGGCGGAGCTCGGCCTCGACGTGGCCCGTGAGAACTTCGTCGACGGCGTGGATCCCTCCGCGCAGACGGTGCTCTCCGCGCGCGCCCTGGTCGGTGTGCGTCACCAGTTCAACGGCCACGTGGTCCTCGAGAACAACGTGGAGGCCTACGAGAGCCTGCTCGCGATCGCCGATGTCCGGGTCAACAATACCGCGGCCGTCACCGCGAGCCTCGACAAACGCGTGGCGCTGAAGCTCAGTCACCAGCTCGCCTTCGACAACGTGCCCGTCGAGGGCTACCAGCCCCTCGATCACACCACGCTGGCGACGGTTGTCTTCACGGTCCTCTAGATGACGTCGGAGCTCGGGCTCTGCTTGCTCGTGGCGGAGAGCATCCCGCTCGGCGACGGCGAACAACCAAGTGCGGCGCTGGTGGCCCACGCCCGCGTGCGTCCGGTGCCGCTCGCCGCGATTGAACTCTCGAGTGTCATCGACCCGGCCTCGGTGGAGCTCACGGCGGACGGTCTCGGCTTCCTCGGCGGGCCGGGCGATGACGTGGTGGTGTCGCCCTTTCTCGGCGTGGGCGTGCGCCTCACTGACGGTCCGCACGTGCTGGCCGCCTCGGGCTTTTCCATCGACACCGTGCTCTTCCCGGTGCTCGACCTCCGCGCCGACACCCGCGTGAGCTGGTCGGACGACCGGGGCGTCTCCGTGGTGCTCGCGGTCGGACCGGCACTGCACTCCCCACGAGGCTTCGACGCCGACGGCGACGGCGTGAGCGACCGAGCCGACCTGTGCGACGACGACGCCGAAGACCCGGACGGCTACCTCGACGCCGACGGTTGTCCCGACCCCGACAACGACGGCGACACCGTGCTCGACGCGGGCGACAGCTGCCCTGCCGTGCCCGAGGACCGCGACAGCTTCCTCGACGGCGACGGCTGCCCGGAGCCGGACAACGACGGCGACCGCCTCTTCGACGACCGCGACGCCTGCATCAACGCGCCGGAGGACGAGGATGGTTTTCGAGATCTCGACGGCTGCCCCGACCCCGACAACGACGGCGACACCGTGGCCGACGCCGACGATCGCTGTCCCAACGTGGCGGAAGACGCGGACGCCTGGGAAGACGCCGATGGCTGCCCCGACCCCGACAACGACGGCGACGGGGTGGGCGATGCTTTCGACCTCGCCTCCAGCGAGCCAGAAAACATCAACTTCTTCGAGGACGAGGACGGAAAGCCCGAGGCCTTGCCGCCTCTCCTGGCGAAGGTGACCGGTGCCCAACCCAAGATTCGCTTCGAGGGACACCGCCTGTCCGGCCCTGCGACCGATCGCGCCGAGCTCATCGCGGCCGCCCTCGCCCAGTGGCCCGCCGTCCGCGTCCGCTTGCTGGTCGTCGACCCGGACCTCGAGCGAGCACAAAAACGGGCCTTGTCCCTCGCGGCCGCCGTGGTCCAGCTCGGTGTGCTGGCGGAGCGGGTGGAGCCAGTCGGCGAGCAGGGCGACGCCGCAGTGCGCGTGGAGCTCATGCCATGAGGGCCCGCTGGATCCTGCTGTCTGCTGGTCCAATGGCGGTCGTCGCGCAGCAGCTACTGCCGATTAGCTGGGTAGAGACGTATTTCGCCGGCGGCGTGGCACCCCGCCTGGCGCGCGCCATCGGGGCTCTCACCGGACTCATCCCCCTGTCCGTGGCTGAGCTGGGGGTGCTGACCTTGTGCCTATCCGCGCCATGGTGGTGGCGCCGGGGCTGGGCGATCGCCTGCACGCTCAGCGTCGGCTACGCCCTCTTCGTGGGGCTCTGGGGCCTCAACTACCGGCGCGAGCCCATCGCGGGGGCCCTGGACCTCCACACACGGGACAGCTCCGTGGGGGAGCTTCGCGCCCTCGTCGACGAGTTCGTGGCGCGGATGAACCAGGCCCGCGCCGCGGCGCCCGAGCGCGACGGGGTGGCCACGCTCAAGGGTGACTTCGCCGACGCCGTGATCCGGGCGCAAGACACCTACCGCCGGGCCGGCGCGGAACGGCCCTGGCTCGCGGGCGACTACGCTCCGGTCAAGCCGCTTTTGCTCTCGCCGCTGGCCAGCGCCGGGGGACTCGCTGGAGTCTACATCCCCTTCACCGCCGAGCCCCACCTCAGCACGTCGGGCCTGTCCTTCACCGTGCCATTCAATGCGTGCCACGAGATGGCCCACCAGCGGAGCGTGGCGAGGGAGGACGAGGCCAACTTCGTCGCCTTCCTCACGGCCCGCGACCACGGTGATCCCGATTTCCAGTACAGCGCCTACGCCGGCGTGCTGAGCCACCTGCTCGGCGCGCTCGCGCGCGTGGATCCGGAGGCCGCCAAGGCCGCGCGGGACCGATTCTCGCCCCAGGTACAGGCCGACAGGCGCGCCTACGCCGCCTGGTGGGAGGCCCACCGCGTGGACTGGCTCTGGACCGCGAGCGCCGCGGCCAACAACGCCTACCTCCGCAGCAACGGGGTCCCCGACGGCGTGGCCTCCTACGGCCGCGTGGTCGACCTGCTCCTCGCCGAGCACCGCGCTAGGACCGCGCCATGAGCTTCGATCCCGACGCCCCTGCCGCCGAGGGCAACCTCTACGGCCTCCCGGTGCCCGAGGGCGGCGCCCGCGTGCAGCTGCAAGCTGTGCCCTGGCAGGCCACCACCAGCTATCGGCGTGGGACCATCGACGGCCCCGCCGCGCTCGCCGACGCCAGCCTCCAGGTCGATCTTCACGACATGGAGTACGGCGACGCCTGGCGCTGTGGCATCGAGCTTCTCCCCGAGGATCCCCGCTTCCGGCAGTGGGACGCCGAGGCCGAGCCTCACGCGCTCCGGGTGATCGAGTCGCTGGGCCACGACCCGGCCGCCGCCAAGGTGGTGAACCAGCTCTCCGAGTCGGTGAACGAGGCCGTCTACGAGCGAACTCGGGCCATTCTCGCCGAAGGGCGCATCCCCGGCCTCATCGGCGGCGACCACAGCACACCCTACGGCGCGATCCGTGCCGTGGCTGAGGCTTTTCCGGGCGTGGGTGTCTTGCACATCGACGCCCACGCCGACCTGCGCGTGGCCTACGAGGGCTTCGTGTACTCGCACGCCTCCATCATGTACAACGTGCAGCGATACATTCACAATGTATCACACATCGTGCAGGTTGGAGTTCGTGATGTTGGCGTGGCAGAGGTGGCATTGATACATGATACAGGCTCACGTATCAGCACCTGGTTCGACGCCGACGTGGCCATGAGGCTGGCGGAGGGCGAGCCCTGGGCCGACCTCGTGGACGAGATGATCGCGGCCCTGCCCGACCTGGTGTACGTGTCCTTCGATGTCGACGGCATGGAGCCGTCGCTCTGCCCCGGCACCGGCACCCCGGTCCCCGGCGGGTTGACCTACCGCGACGTGTGCGTCTTGCTGCGCCGCCTATCGACGGCGCGCCGTATCGTCGGCTTCGACCTCAACGAGATCGGTCCAGCCGAGTGGGATGGCAACGTGGCGGCCCGGGTGCTCTACAAGCTGTTCGGGGCGGCTGTCCGGAGCAACCCGGCCGGCTGAACCCCGGCTAGACTGGCGCGGCGATGTTCCTCCTCCCCACCCTCCTCGGCTGCGTGCAGCTCGACGAGGTGCCGCCCAACGCCGAGCCCGGGGCCAGCATCGTCTCGCCACTGGCGGGCGACGTGCTCTTCGCCGCCGAGCCGGTCGTGTTGCTCGGCGTCGTGAGCGACGACGACGACAGTCCCCGGAGTCTCGTTGCCAACTGGCTAGTCGACGGCGCGGTGGCCTGCTCGGATCTCGCGGGGGAAGGCGGCGCGACGACGTGCAGGGCGGAATTGCCCGAGGGCGAGGTCGCGCTCACCCTCCAGGCGCTCGATCCGCAGGGCGACAGGGGCACGGCCACGCTGGAGCTGGAGGTGCAGCCGGAGCGCCTGCCCAACAGCGCGCCGAGCTGCGCCATCACGTCGCCACTGGAGGCCGAGCGAAGCGTCGATGGCGACACGGTCGTGCTCGCGGCCCTCGTGGGCGACACCGAGCAAGACCCGTCCACCCTCGCCGTCACGTGGCACAGCAGCCGGGACGGCGACCTCGCCGCCGCCACGCCGGACAGCACGGGGGTGGTCGCACTGGAGTGGTCGAGCCTCAGCGTAGGTACGCACCTGTTGACGCTCGGCGTGGAAGACACGGCGGGCGACGACTGCCTCGCCACGGTGAGTCACGACGTTCTCGGCCTGCCCACGCTCGAGATCGCCGCCCCGGCCGACGGGCGCGAGGGCGCGCTCGGCGCCAACATCCTCTTCGTGGCCGCGGTGGCCGACGCCGAGGGCAGCCTCGACACGGTCCTGATGCAGTGGAGCTCCTCAGTGGATGGTGTATTCGCGAGCGGCTACGCCGATAGCGGAGGCCTGCACACGACCGAGATCAGTACACTCTCGGCCGGTACCCACACGATCGACGCCGTCGCCACCGACAGAGATGGTCTCTCGGCGACCGCGGCCATCGTGGTCGTGGTGAGCGCACCTCCAAGCGCGCCCACCGTCACCCTCTCGCCAGACCCCGCCACCATCGCCGACGATCTCCTCGCCTCGGCGACGGCCACCGACCCGGAGGGCGATGGCCTTCGCTACGCGTACACCTGGTACGTGGATGGCGTGCCCTCGACCGCCAGTGTTTCGGACACCCTCCCAGCCGGGACCGCCCGCCGGGGCCAGACCTGCCGCGTCGACGTGGTGGCCAGCGATGCCTGGCAGAGCGGGCCAGCCGGGACGACAGAAATCACCCTAGGCAACAGTCCTCCGGACGCCCCCGTGCCGTCGTTGTTACCCCTTGAACCCAGGGCTGGCCTCGACGACATTGCCTGCTCGATCACCACCCGGGCCTCTGACGCCGACGGCGATCCCCTCGCGTGGCGCTTCAGCTGGGAGGTCGACGGAACCCCCTACACCGGCACGCTCGCCAGCACGGCGGTAGCGGACGACACGGTCCCGGCCGAGAGCACCCTCGCCGGCGAGACCTGGACCTGCGTGGTGACGGTCACCGACGGGATCGACAACACCGAGGCCCGGGAGTCGGTCGTGGTGGTGGCGCCGTAGGGAGCGGTCCCATCCACTTGAAGCACACCCTCGCGCGCTCGACCGCGACTCGGGCCAAATACCCACCTGATCACCCATGATCCACGATACCGGCGTGGACCGGTCCCGCGACGTCCTCTGGCCGCGCCGCTCCCGTAACGAAACGCGGTGGACGGCCTTCGGCGGCTCAGCGCCGAGGACGGCTTGCCACGATCTGCATACGCGCGTATGCTCCACGTATGAATGCCAAGCGGCGACTCTCAGCCTCCGTGGACGCCGAGCTGCTACATGCCGCGGAGGCTGCGGTGTCGGGCGGGGACGCCGACAGCGTCAGCGCCTGGGTAAATGACGCGCTGCGCCTCAAGCTTACACACGATGCACGGCTTGCCGCGCTGGCCAGCTTCATCGGCGCGTACGAGGCGGAGCACGGCGAGATCACGGTCGAGGAGATGCGGCTGGCGGGACGGCGTGCGAGCGCCTCCGCAATCCCTGTTCGCGGGCCGACTTCGACGGCCAGCCACCGGGGAGGCCCCCGGTGAGTCTGGTGCTCGACGCCGGCGCGCTCGTCGCGATTGAGCGGTCGGATCGCAGCGTCGTGGCGTTGTTGAAGCGGGAGTTGCTCGCCGGTCGAGCACCGCTGACGCATGGCGGAGTTGTTGGCCAGGTGTGGCGGAGCGGGAGCGGGCGTCAGGCCAACCTCGCGAGACTCCTGCGCGGCGTTGAGGTCCGCGCGCTCGATGGCGCGCTCGGGCGACGGGCGGGCGAACTTCTGGGCCTGGCGGGCGACATCGACGTGATCGATGCGGCTGTCGCGCTCCTCGCCCTGGACGGCGACGTGATCCTGACCTCGGATCCGGGCGACCTCGCCGCGCTCGTGGCCGCGGCCGGGACGCACGCGGACATCGTGCCGGTCTGATCAGCCGATCTGCCGCCCGGCGCGCGGCGGCAGCCGCAGGTCCGAGTCCAAGCCTAAATCTACACCATCGTCGTTTCTCATGGATCTTCCTCGTTACGCAAAACGAAACTCTCCCACCTCTCACCGCCCCCCACCCAGCATCACGTAAACCGCCCCCGCTGAGCCCCCGGCCGTCGCCTCGCTGGGCGCCCCCACCAGGAGGTCGGCAAAACCGTCGCCGTTGACGTCACCACCGGACAAGGCCTCGCCGGCGCTGTCCCCATCCGACTCGCCCACGAACTGCGCGTCGGTCGACGAGAAATCGAGGTTGGCCAGCGTCGCGGAGCCGTAGAGCAGGGCGGCCGCGCCGGCGCCGGTGCCGCCCCAGTCGTCGTAGTAGGCGCCCACCAGCACGTCGGACAGCCCGTCCACGTCCACGTCGCCCGGGGTGCAGAGCGCCGCACCGGCCCGGTCGGCGCTGTCGTCGCCGGCCACCCGGATCCCCGTCGCGAGCGAGGCGGACGCCGGGGCGGCAGAGCCCAGGAGCAAGTACGCCGCCCCGCCCGCCGCCGCGTTGGTGTCGTTCTCGGGGGCTCCCACGCCGTAGTCGCCGAGGCCGTCCCCGTCGACGTCGCCCAGACGTGCCACTGCGGCGCCCGCATCGTCGCCGCTGGCCTCGCCGCTCCAGGTTGCGTCCGCGGCGGAGGAGAGCGCCGCGTCGGCGAGGCTCCCGCCGAGGAGCAGGTACGCGCGATCGGAGCCGTAGGCGCCGAAGAGCAGGTCGTCCACGCCGTCTCCGTCGGTGTCGTCGAGGCGCGCAACCGCGCTGCCGCCGCTCCACTTGGCCAGCTTGGTGAGGGTCGTGGCATCGTAGGCGTAGCTGACACTCGTGCCCGCGCCCCCCGCCAGCGCGTCGTTGTCGCCGTCGCCGTCGAGGTCGCCGCCACAGTCGAGTGACGAGCCGAGCCCGTCCCCGGTGCCGCCATTCACCTCGTCGTCGGCCGAGTCGGCGCCGGTGGATCCAGTGGCACCCAGCCAGAGGTACAGCCCCCCCTTGTCGCTCGCGGCGTACGGTGCACCGGCCACCAGGTCGGCGAGACCGTCACCGTCTAGGTCGCCACAGGCGGCCACCGTGTAGCCGAGGCCGTCGTCCGCCGCTTCCCCGGTGAGCGTGTCGCCGGCGAGCGTGCCCGACGCCAGGCCGGACGCCGCGACTCGGAAAACCGTGCCACCCGTGCCGTAGCCCCAGGCGCCCACGGCCAGGTCGTCGAGCCCGTCGCCGTCGACGTCCGCCGCAGCGAGGCCGTGGCCGACGACCGCGAGCGCAGCCGGCCCGGTGAGCTTGTAGCTCGCGTCCTCCAGACCGTACTCGCCCGAGAGTGGACACAGGGCATCACCGCCCGAACAATCGTTGTCTACCCCGTCCTCGCACACCTCCTCCGCCCCCATCCAGGCCAGGGGTTCTTCGTCGTCACAATCGCCGGTGACCGAGAGCCATGCCTCGTTTCCGTCGCAGCGCTCCGACGATGTCGTGTCATCGCCATACCCGTCGCGATCGACGTCGGCGTAGTAGGTGCTCGTACCGGTCACACTGCCGTCGGCGTCGTCCGCGTGGCCATCGCAGTCCTCGTCGACATCCGCAGCGTCACACACCTCACTCGCTCCGGGGCTCACACTGGCATTGGCATCGTCGCAGTCGGTGTTGTCACGCGCATAGCCACTGGGCACCACGCAGTCGCTGGAGGCGCCGCCTGCACCGTAGCCGTCGCCGTCGTTGTCGGCGTACACGTCGAAGTACACCACGTCCTCGTCGATCTCGCCGCTGCAATCGTTGTCGATCCCGTCGCAGAGCTCGTCGGCGGCAGGATTGATCGCGGCGTCGCTGTCGTCGCAGTCATCGCCGCCCGCCGCGAGATCGTCGAAGCCATCGTCGTCCTGGTCGATGTCCGGGGGGGAGGCGGTGAAGTTGACCGTGCCAGAGCCGACCGCGCCGTATCGGTCGGTCGCGGTGAGCCCGATGGACAGGCTGCCGGACTCGGCGGTGACCAACGTGAACGACACCGTCCCCGGGCCGGCGATGAAGGTCGGCGCCCCGCTCACCCCGGTGGCGGCCCCACTCCAGGCGAGGGACATCTCCCCGCCGCCATCGGCGTCGTCAACCTCGGCCTCCACGGTGAGCGCCTCGCCGCCCACCACCGCGGCGCCCTCGGTCGGCGAGAGGAAGACCACGGTGGGGGCGAGGTTGTCGAACACCGTCACCGTCACGCTGTCCTCACCGGCGTTGCCGGCCTCGTCGACCGCCTCGAGCGTGACGATGGGGTCGCCAAAGGTGAGGGCGGTGGTGCTCATCGTCGCGGTGACGCCATCGAACGCGGACTCCCCATCGAGATCGCTGCCATCCACCAGCCAGCGGAGCGTCACCTCGGAGTCGGCGCGCACCGTGGCCTCGAAGGTGGCGGTGAAGCCAGCCGCGAATCGGTCGCCCTCCTCGGGGCTCACGAGGCTCACGATGGGGGCAACGCCACAGCCGAGGAGGAGCAACATGGGTGCAGTCTAGCCGAGGGTGGCGAAGTAGAAACCATCGGGACCATCGGGCTCCGGCCAGATGGTGGTGCCCGGTACGCCGGTGATCGCCTCGTTCTCGCCCGAGGCCAGCGAGCAGGTGGCGTAGACGAGCCGGCCCGCGTGCGGACGCGCGCGCTCCACGAGCCGACGCTGGATATCCACGGGAAAGTGGAGCTTCCACCTATTTTCTGGGTGACGCCGGAGCACCCCGGTGCCCGAGCAGGGGGCATCCACGAGGATCACGTCGAAGTTCCCCGATGGCGGCGCCACGCGGATGTCGAGACCACAACGCCCGGCGCGGCGACGAAGCTCGTCGAGCGCGGCGGGGCGCACGTCCCAAGCCGTGACGCGCGCGCCCATGGCCGCCAGGGCGAGCGATTTCCCGCCGGCCCCCGCACAGAGATCGAGCACGGTGCCCCCCTCGCCCGGAAACGCCGCCTCGACGACGCGCTGACTCCCCAGGTCTTGCACCTCCACGCGGCCCTCCCGGAAGGCCGGGAGCGTATCGATGTTGATGCGTCCCTCGAGGCGAATGGCCGCGCCCTCGCGGTAGTGAGGCAGGTCCAGCACCACCGGCTCGCGCAGCACTCGGAGCCACACCGGCGCACGTCCAGCGAGGGTGCGCGCGAGTTCGATGGCGCGCGGGCGACCGAGCAGGGTGTACCACTCCCCGGCCAGCGCCTCGGGCAAGGAAACGGCGGTGGCGTATGCCTCGATCTCGTCGCCGGGATCGGGGTCCTCGGGCACGCCGTCGCAGAGCCGGAGCCAGGCGGCCACCGGGTCGGCGTCGATCCGTCGCAGGGCCCGCTCGTGACGCACCATGCCGAGCAACATGTCGCCGGCCACCGGTCGCTCCTTGCTCCCGAGGCTCCGCTCCTCGCGCATCGCCCGCGACAAGGTGGGCCCCGCCATCTCGGGGCGAGCGCGCATCGCGGTCCACGTGCGTTCCACCACGCGCAGCACCCGGGGCGACGGGTGCTCGGGCACCGGGAGGGCGCAGTTCCAAATCACGGGGAACGACTACTGCGTGGCGTAGGGCAGCGGCGCTTCTTTCACCACCAGGAGCCCTGGTCGGCGCGGCGGGCGCGGTTCCAGGGTGATCCCCTCGTACACGCGGTCGACCGCGATGCGCAGGCCCAGAGACTTGATGCGCACGTGCTCGCCGGCGCCGTACTCCCGGCTCGACCAGAGGCCTGACTTGCCGTCGCGATAGAAGTGTGTGATCAGGGGCTGGTGCTGATCGACCAGGACGTAGTCACGGAGCGTATCGAGCGCCCGGTGGTACTCGAACTTCTCGCCGCGGTCGTAGCGCTCGGTGGAGGGGGAGCTCACCTCCACGAGCAGCGTGGGGTTGACGAAGCCGTGCTTGTCGTCGCTCGCGCGCTGTGGCTCGCCGCACACCACAGAGATGTCGGGGTAGGTGCTCACGTCGATCGACTCGGCCCGCACGCGGAGATCGGCGCTGTAGGGGGCGCAGGGCTTGCCGCGGAGGCGATGCTCCAAGATCGCGGTCACGCGGGCGCAGAGGCGCGCATGCGCCGCCGAGGAACCCGCCATCGCGCGGATCTCCCCCGCGATCCACTCGTGCTTCTCTGGCGAGGCCGCTTCCATGGCGAGGTATTCGGCGTAGGTGGGGAGGGTCGTGGCGGGATCGGCCATGGGGGGAGTATACCGCGCGGCCGATGAAAGACGCCCTGATCGTCTCTGCCCTCTCCCTGGTGCCCAAGCACGCCGCCTCGGGCTTCCTCGGGCGGGTGGCGCGGGCCCGTTTCCCTCGTCCCGTGCTGCGCCTCCTACTCCGGTGGTACTGCTGGAAATACAAGGTGAACCTCGACGAGTGCGAGGGAACGATCGACGACTACGACTCGCTGGTCGACTTCTTCACCCGTCCCCTGAAGCCGGGGGTTCGCCCGGTCGACACGGCGCCCGAGGCCATCGTCTCGCCCTGCGACGGCAAGGTGTACAGCGTGGGCACCGTGGTCGACGACCGCATCCCGCAATCTGACACCCAGCACTTCTCGGCGCGCGAACTGGTCCAGGGGCGCCCCGGCTACGAGGGGGCCCAGTACGCGGTGATCTACCTGTCACCCCGCGACTACCACCGAGTGCACACGCCCATGGCCGGCACCGTGTGTCACTACCAGTACGTGCCCGGGGCACTCTGGCCGGTGTTCCCCGCGGCCACGCGGAAGATCCCCTTCCTCTTCAGTCGCAACGAGCGGCTCACGGCCTTCCTCCACACCCCGCTCGGCGAGGTGGCGGAGTGCCTGGTGGGTGCCTTCGGCGTGGGGCGCATCCGGGTGGTGTTCTCCGACGTGGTGTCGAACACGGGGCAGCCCGGTGGCGAGGGCGCGGTCGACCATGCGCTGGGCCGGGCCGACGAGATCGGCCGCTTCGAGATGGGCAGCACCGTGGTGCTACTTTTCCCCGCGGGGTCGGTACAGTGGACGGTCCGCGCCGGGGAGCCGGTGCGGCTGGGCCAGAGGATTGGCATCGTTTGATATTGATCGGCGCGGGCTAGCGAGCCCGCGCTCACTATGGGAGAGTGGATCATGCTGAGTCTCATCGCGCTGGCGTTTCCTTGCCCCACGATCGCCACCGGTACACCGTCGTCTCTGAGCTTCGACACGGCGCAGGTGGCCATCGTCCGGCGTGACGGGCGTACCTCCTTCTCGGTGTCGGTCAACCCGGCGGGCGATCCTCAGAGCTTCGCGCTGGTGATGCCCGTGCCCGAGATCCTGGAAGAATCGGAGATCCACACGCTCAACCCGGACGTGTTCGCGCGGCTGGATGGCTACACCGCGCCTCGACACGTGAGTGACGCCGGCTGCCCCTCCTCGGGCGGGGGGCCGCAGAGCGACACGGCCGACGCGGGCGACACCGGCGCCGGTGGAGGCGACGACGAGGGCAGCGTCGACGTGGAAGCCGAGTACCTGGTTGGCCAGTACGAGGTCGTGATCCTCTCCGCCGAGGAGTCGTCGAGCCTCGCTACCTGGCTCGACGACAATGGCTACTACCTGCCCGAGGGCGCCGACGAGCGACTCGCCGAGTACATCGAGGCGGGCAGCTACTTCCTGGCCGCGAAGGTATCGGAGAGTTCCGAGGTGGCCACCGGGGCGC
Source organism: Pseudomonadota bacterium (assembly GCA_005778355.1). Classification (GTDB taxonomy): domain Bacteria; phylum Myxococcota_A; class UBA796; order UBA796; family SXON01; genus SXON01. The sequence continues at coordinate 69,939 of SXON01000121.1, forward strand.
CGCTCACGCCGCTGCAAGTGTCCTACGACAGCGAGATCTTCTCGATCCCCATCCGGCTGGCCACGCTGAACTCTCCCGGCGAGCAAGACCTGATCATCTACGCGATCACCAAGCTGGAGGACGACGCCGACGCCGGCGAGGTGTCGATCGCGAACTACACGGGGTTCGAGGTGCCCCAACAGTGCGTGTGGGGCGACGCGGCCACCGATGATTTCTCAACGTTCTACAACGACTTGTTCAATTCGTCGTGGACCGAGACCGGTGGCGCCGCCTGGACCGTGGAGTTTGCCGGCGGCTACTACGACTGCAACCCCTGCTCCGGCACCACCATCACCGACGAGGACCTCGGCATGCTCGGCTTCTGGGGCGACCCGTACGAGCACCACCTCACTCGCATCCACATGCGCTACACGCCCGAGCAGGCCACGTCCGACCTCGTCTTGTACGGCAGTGGCCTCTACGAGCCGATGGTCACCGCTTACGCCGACGACGTCGAGGCCAACTACGCGTGCGTGGATTCTTTCTGCGACGGCACCGCCACGCCCGGGAACGAGGACACCGGCGACGAGAGCTCGGCCGAGGACGGCGCCAACGACGACCCCAGCTCCTTCGCCCACCTGGAGAATGGCTGCGACTGCGATGCGACCGGGGGCGCCCCGGCCTTGCTGGCCGCCGCCGCCGCGATCGGGGCAGTGCGGCGGCACAGGAAACACCGGGTGAAGCCTCACAGTTGACACCTGACGCCCGGTGGATATGCCCGCTCCATGTTCTTCCCCGCCACCGACCGCTCGCCACCGATGTTCGAGAACAAGTTCATCGACGGTTTCAGCCGAGTGCCCTGGTACCTGGTGCCCATCGTCTACGTGCCGGTGATCACGGCGTTGGCGTGGTGGGGCTTCGCGGGGATGCACCTGCCCATCCTCCCCAGCCTCGGCCTCGCGGCTGCGGGCATGTTCACGTGGACCTTCGCGGAATATTGGCTGCATCGCACCCTCTTCCACTGGGTGCCGCGGGCGAGCTGGGGTCCACGGTTCCACTTCTTCCTGCACGGTGTGCACCACGACTACGTGGACGACCACCTCCGGCTGGTGATGCCGCCCGCCGCTTCGCTGGGCCTGGGCGCGCTGTTCTTCGGCATGTGGTACCTCGTTCTTGGAAGCTGGGTTTTCCCGTTCTTCGCGGGGCACGTGCTCGGCTACGTGGCCTACGACATGACCCACTACTACGTGCACCACGGCAAGCCGACCAGCGCCTGGTTCAAGCGCCTGCGGGCGCACCACATGAATCACCACCACAACAAGGAAGGCCGGAAGTACGGCGTGAGTTCCACCCTGTGGGACCACGTGTTCCGCACCTACTGACATGCTGATCTTCGCTTTCCCGGCCCTCGCTGAGCGCCTCCGCGAGCCTGAGCTGCTCACCATTCACGCCGATGGCGCGCCGCTCGAGATCACCCGCATGGAGGTGGAGATCGAGGTGGAGAAGGACCCCGAGGCCCCCACCGGCATGACCGACAGCGGCTACGAGGCCTACGAGGCCGCCGTCGACAATCTCAGCGACCATCGTGACGACATGAAGGCCGTCGACGCGCTCCTGCGCCGTGAATCCGGGGTGATCGCCCGCTGCGCCACCGACGCGGGCGCCGTTCCGGGTGCCAAGGCAAGCGCGAAGATTCGCTATGCTCGCGACGGAACGGGCCATGTGAAAGCACAGAAGGGTGGCGACGCGGCGCTGGCTGGGTGCCTAGTCTCCCTGCTCCACAAGCAGCAGCGGCCACTCCTCCTGCACCACGCGCCGAAGAACCCAGAGGCCGAGTGGACCTTCACCCTGGTGGCGGCGCCCGAGGCGGTGCCGAGCCTGCTCGACCGCACCACGGGGCTCGGCCCGATGGAGTTCGGGCAGGCCTTCGACGAGCTCGAAGAGCGTCGCCTTTCAACCCAGCACCGCAACACGAGCACCTACACCCGCGGCTTCGACGGCGACGCGATCCTCGCGGGCGCCGAGGGCAACCCGGCTTGGAGCTTCGACGCCAAGGAGGGGCTCTACGCGGTGAGGCTGCTTGTCGCGAGCGACAGCGCGGCCTTCGCGGTGAAGGAGAGCCTGAAGTCGATGTTCGGCCTTCCCCGATGGGACTCCGAGCTCAAGGGACTCTACTGGCGCGGCGAGCACATGCTCTGGGTCACCCAGCAGGCCGGTGAGACCACGATGGTGATGGTGCTCGACATCGACCGCGCCAAGGCGGCGGGGCTACTCGCCTACGTGCCCGGCGACGCCAAGGACATCACCAACGAGACCGGCTCGCGCCTGCCAAAGATCCTCGGCGACGGCAACTAGCGCGACGAATCCTAGTCCCTGAGCAGCTTGTCGATCGTCTGCTGGTCGGCGCCGGGGAAGCGATAGTCACCGAACTCCTCCGGATGTACCCACCGCACGTCGTTGACCCGCAGGCAACGCGGGTCGCCGGCCACGCCGCAGCGGTACACCACCATGTCGAGGGTGTACTCCGCGTACGCATGCGACACGTGGAGCACGCGGTGGCCAACCTGAGCCTCGCAGCCGAGGCGATCCCGCAGGCACCGCCGCAGCGCCTCGCCATCGCTCTCGCCGTCGCGCACGCGGCCGCCCGGGAACTCCCACAAGAGCGGCAGCTCGGCCTCGGGCCGGCGCTGGGTGATGAGGAACGCGCCCTCGCGCTCGATCTCGGCGGCGACGATGCGGATGTGGGGAAGGGACATCGGCGTCTCGGGGACCGCGCCTTGTATCGTGAAGCAGGCGGAGCGGACTACGAGACGTTGACTGGGCCGTGATTATGCTCCTGGCCTCTCGTTTCGAGGTCTCGATGATTCGTAGCGCGCTCAAGTCCGGGATCAAGCGCATTCTCGGAATGGAAAACCCAGCTCCCGCCGCCTCGCCGCCGCCTCCGCCCGCGTGGCGCGAGACGCCCGCCGCCGCCGCCCCGGTGAAGGCCGCGCCAGCCCCCGCCCCGGTGGCCTCGCCCGCCGTCGCC